>JBBQJD010000009.1:0-62086 GCA_038325595.1 Bacteroidales bacterium
AATGGTGTGACAAATGCTACAGGCATCTTTGCCGGAATAACTGCCGGTGCTGCATACCCATGGAGCGTGACTGATGTTAATAACTGCGGCCCGGTTGCAGGAACACTTAATGTAACACAGCCTGCCGCTCTAACCGGTTCATCTTCTGTAACTTCACCGATACTTTGCAATGGTGGAACAGCTACCGTGACTCTTACAGGTGCAGGTGGAACAGCTCCGTTATCATATACCTTCAACGGTGTTACTAATGCTACAGGCATCTTTGCCGGAGTAACTGCCGGTGCTGCATACCCATGGAGCGTGACTGATGTTAACAGCTGTGGTCCTGTTGCCGGAACAATTGATGTAACCCAGCCTGCCGCTCTAACCGGTTCGTCTTCTATAACTTCACCGATACTATGCATTGGTGGCACTGCTACCGTGACTCTTACTGCCGGAGGTGGAACAGCTCCGTTATCATATACCTTTAACGGTGTGACAAATGCTACAGGCATCTTTGCCGGAATAACTGCCGGTGCTGCATACCCATGGAACGTGACTGATGTTAACAGCTGCGGTCCGGTTGCCGGAACACTTGATGTAACACAGCCTGAAGTAATATCAGGTAGCCTTATCTCTCAAACTAATGTTTCTGTCAGGAGTGGTAATGATGGTAGTTTTACTGTCTCAGGATCAGGCGGTACTGCTCCGTATCTTTATAAACTTGATTCTGGTTCCTACCAGGTTTCAGGAACATTCGGATCGCTTTCCGCTGGCAATTATGTGGTCACTATCCAGGATATTAACCAATGTACAATTGACATTTTGGTTACAATCACTGAACCAACTTATCTAATTTCAGTTACAATTATAACACAAACTGATATTGCCTGTTTTGGCGGAAATACAGGAAATGTAATACTGGAAGGCTCAGGAGGATTAGCACCTTATGAATATAAACTTGATGAGGGTTCTTACCAATCCTCCGGGACATTCAGTGAATTAATTGCAGGAAGCTATTCAGTTACTGTCAGGGATGCTCTTTTAAACTCAATTGAGGTTGTTGTAACAATTACTCAACCTTCAACAGCAATATCTGTTTCTATTACAAAAGAAGATGTGTTATGCTTTGGAGGGACAACTGGCAGCGCCACAGCTATTGGAGCCGGAGCTACCGGACCGATAAGCTTTATATGGGACACGTCTCCTGCACAAAACACAGCTTCAGCAACTGATCTGGTTGCAGGAACCTATACAGTAATTATAACCGACTCAATAGGATGCACAGCTTCAGGTAACATTCAAATTGCACAACCTGCTGAGTTGGAAATTTCAGAATCACATTCTGACGAATCATGCATTGCTAAGACTGACGGAGAAATAATTCTCACACTTACAGGAGGAACACAACCTTACAATTTCTACTGGTCTGACGGGGTTTCCACAAAAGATAGAATTAATATCGGGACGGGTATTTATAGTGTTGTTGTAACTGACTTAAACGGATGCGCGGTTTCTTTGGATATTGCAATAGACCTGACGGGATCGGAAAATTGCCTCGAAATACCTGAGATAATAACACCAAATAATGATGGATATAACGATACCTGGATCATAAAAAATATTGAAATGTTTCCAAATGCTGAAGTACAGGTATTTAACAGATGGGGAAACCGTGTTTATCGGTCAAAAAACATTTTAGCAAATCCATGGGATGGGACTTATAGAGGTGTCATGCTTCCAACAGATTCATATCACTATATACTTCATTTGAATAAAGGCGAAGCAAAACCACTCAGCGGGGTAATATCAATAATAAGATAAGGAAAATTTCTAAGTTATAGACTGAGTTAATAAAATAATGAACTCAGAAAATCATAACTGGCACCTTTAACAAAAAGTTAAACTTTCAGATAAGGGTCTTCCTTCTCTTTAATTATTATTGAAGCCAGAATAGATATTAAAAGGATTGATAATATGCTTGCAAGCGATGCCAGAATAGGAATTTCAATGTGAATGAAAGACAGCAGCATTTTCGTTCCGACAAAGGTCAGGACAAAGGCAAGTCCAATCTTAAGAAACCTGAAATAATTCATTACGCCTGCAATAGCAAAATATAACGATCTTAATCCAAGTATGGCAAAGATATTTGACGTGTATACGATGAATGTGTCTTTGCTTATTGCGAGGATTGCCGGTATGCTGTCAACGGCAAAAATCAGGTCTGATGACTCAATGACAAGAAGTACAAGGAAAAGAGGCGTTGCATATGTTTTGTTATTTTCCCGTATAAACATCTTTTCACCATGCATGGTTGAGGATACAGGAAGGAACTTTCTGAAGAATCTGACAATTACATTCTTATCAGGATCAACTTCAGCTTCCTTGTGAAAGAGCATCCGTATACCTGTAAAAACAAGGAAGCCGCCGAAGATAATTACTATCCAGTGAAACCTGTTGATAAGCGCAACTCCTGCAAATATGAACACAGCTCTCATCAGGAGGGCACCTATGATACCCCAGAATAATACTTTATGCTGATACTTGTCGGGAACGGCAAAATAAGAAAATATCATAATGAATACGAAGATATTATCTACACTAAGAGAGTATTCAATTACATAGCCTGTTAAAAACTCCAGTGCTTTGGTCTTGCCAAACTCAAACATTACAAAAACTGAAAAAAGCATAGCAAGCGAAATCCAGACTACAGTCCAGATAACAGCTTCTTTTACAGGTATTTTATGAGCTTTTTTGTTGAAGACTCCAAGATCTAACGCAAGCATTAAGAAAACAAAGACATGAAATCCAATCCAGAAATAAATGCTAATTCCCATATGTTAAATATCAGGGTGCAAACTTATGAAAATTATTTCTCAAATCTTATTAACTTTGGCACAATGCAAAACATTTATAGAACTTCTCCTGAATGAAAAAGAATTTTATTTGCCTGATGGCTATCATATTGACAGCTATTGGCCCTTCGTATGTATATTCTCAGAAAAATGCAGGTTCCGCTAATCTCATTACTTCTTCAGATATGGAAAGCTATGTCTCATTTCTGGCTTCTCCACTGCTCAGAGGAAGGGAAAACGGAGAAACAGGACTTGAAATAGCCGGCCAGTATATTGCATCGCAGGCGAAATTACTGGGCCTTAAGCCTGCCAACGGCAACAGCTATTTTCAGCCATATGCGATAACTAAAAAATCAATTGATCCGCAAAAATCCGGAATACAGATAATAACCAACAGCAAGGATACGGCTACCATTAAAGAACAGATGTTGCAGCTTATACCAACCGGACCTTCTGATTTCATTATTGAAGGCGAGGTGGTTTTTGCAGGCTATGGAATTAAAGCAGACAAGTATAAGTATAATGACTTCAGCAATATCAATGCTGAAGGAAAAATCCTTTTGATAATGGACAGGGCACCAATGTCTGAAGATGGTAAAAAAGGTATTTTCGAAGAACCGGTCTGGATGGATGATATGAACTTTCAGATTAAACTGACCACCTTGATTTTAACAAAAGCAAAAGCTATCCTTATTGTTCCTGACCCAAAATCCGGATTTCCATCTTTTTCTGAATCAAATCCTTCCATAGCGAGTTATATTGATTCAAAAAGCTCTCTTAAAGGAGAACCGGAACCTGCCATGAATTCATTTATGTCGGGAATGCCAAAAGTGATTTTCGTGCACAGGTCAGTGGCAGATGAGTTATTGAAAGGTACCGGACATAGCCTTGAAGAGCTTCAAAACAGCATTGATTCGGAAATTCAGCCTAAATCATTCGTAATAGAAGATAAGAAACTTAATATCAATGAGGTATCAATGTCAGAAGAAATCATTCTGAATAATGTTGCAGGCTACATCGAAGGAAGTGACAATACCCTGAAAAATGAAGTGGTGGTTTTTTCAGGTCACTATGATCATATCGGAGCTTCAGGGAATATGGTAAATACCGGAGCCGATGATGATGCCTCCGGATGCGCTGCGCTTCTTTCAATGGCTGAAGCTTTTCAGGGACTTGAAAATAAACCCTTGCGGTCTGTGCTTTTTCTCTGGGTCTCAGGCGAGGAAATCGGTTTATTTGGCTCAAAATCTTATGTAAAGAGTCCCCTTTTCCCTCTTGACAAAACAGTGGCCAACCTGAATATGGATATGATAGGACGTGTAAAAAGTGAAGCTGATTCGACTAATGAAACGCCGATGTCTGGTCCGGAAACGGTTTATGTGATCACCGATAACCAAAGCAAGGAACTAAGAAATATTGCAGATGAGACCGATAAGAAGAGCAAACTGGTTTTCGATTACAGCCTGAGCGGTCAAAACCATCCGCTGCAACTTTTTCAGAGAAGCGATCATTTCAATTTTGTAAAAAACGATATACCTGTATTATTCTTCACCACGGGCCTTCATACCGATTATCATACTCCGGGAGATGTGGTCGGAAAGATTGACTTCAGGAAGATGGAGCTCATTGCAAAAACAATGTTTGAGATAGGTTTAACAGTTGCAAATAAGAAAACCAGGCTGGTTGTTGATAATCCTTACAGTAAATGGTAAAAAAATATATAAGCAGGAAAGAGTTCGTTACAAAAACTCTGGGAGGAATAGCAGGAATAGGAATTTTTGGAAAACATCTCATTACGGATAGCCCGATCGCTTCCTCACTCAACAGTATGGGTGATACAGGCATTATGGTTACTCCTCTTTGCTTTGGAGCAACAAGAACTAATGAAGAATCACTTATCAGATATGTGGTATCGAAAGGTATTAATTTCATTGATACAGGCAGATCGTACGCAAACGGGAATAATGAACGACTTATAGGACAATCAATTACAGGGATAAGAAAAGATATAGTCATACAATCAAAGATCCGTCTGGAAGAAAAGGAAATACCCTCAAAGGGAAAAGGGAAAAAAGGCGCCGGGGAAATAAAGAATGTTTTGTCAGTTAAAATTGAGGAGTGTCTGAAAGCCCTTAATACAGATTATATAGATATAATGCTGTACCATGATGCAGCCGATGAAAATCTTCTATTTCATTCTGCCGTTCTGGAGTTCTTTACTGATATGAAGAAGAATGGTGTTATAAAAGCCTGTGGATTCTCTACCCACAATGACAAAATTAATCTTGTTGAAAGAAATAATGCCGGCAGGTTTTATGATACCATCATGGTTCCGTTCAACCACAAGGGCTCATTTATTCATTCACAAACAGGAAATTATTCTGAATGGGATCAGCCGAAGCTTATATCAGTATTGACCGAAGCCGGAAAACAGGGAATCGGAGTTGTGGCAATGAAAACCTGTTCCGGAGGTAAATATTCTCCTTCACCAGGGATCGAACCAAGCTTCAAAGAAGCCGTGAAATGGGTGCTTTCACATGATTTTATAAGCTCTGCTGCAGTTGCATTGGCAAATTTCGAGCAGGCGGATGAATTCAGTAACTGAAATCGCATTTATTTGACATGGTAAAAACTCTTTACCGGAACTGAATACTTCTTATCAATTTCCGGTATCCCATTACCATTATTATCTTTCATTGAAGCTATGAACTCAAGAAGGGCAAGCCACTCTTTACCTTCCTGCAAGCCTTCAGACTTCTCCTCTCGATAAAGGATATCCCGGCACACTATCTTTCCCTGTGCCCATAGACATGATCCTGAAGATATCAGGTGCACTTTGAATCCCGGGCACTATCCTGTCGCGGATCACTCCAACGGCTACCATGCTTACATCAGTGCCCTTGCTGTTGTGTTTGTTAACATATTTATGAATGGCATCGGCTACCATAGGGCCAAGGTTGCTTCCCTTGAAATCGCCGTATTCATTGCATTCAATCAAAAAGTCCGTCTCAGCCACTGGTTTAGTATAATCCATACCCAGTGGATCAAGTACCCTTAATTCAATAACTTTCTTTTGCTCCTCTATGAGTCGATGGATCGCAGTATCTCCGGAAACCATGTCATCTACAGGTATAAGCGAATAATTATCGACGCTAACAATACCTTTATTATATGTAAGCACCAGTTTACCAACGAACTGTCCGTATTCTCCTGTCTGTACCACAGGAACTCCTTCAATCATAATTGGTTCAGTCAGTCTGGTATGAGTATGACCACTGATTATTACATTGATGCCTTTAACTTTTTTTGCCAGCTCCACATCCTCACCCTCCCATAATCCCTGGGAATTTTTTACCACTCCTGAATGAGAAAGACAAATGATCAGATCACACTTTTCAGATTTAAGTTCTTTTACAATCTTCCGTGCAACAGGAATCTGTTTTGAAAAGGTGACCGGGGATGCAAAAGCCGCATTTTCATCTGCAACTTTACCGAGCAATGAAAATAACCCTATTTTCAGTCCATTCCTCTCCAAAATGAGCATTCGGCTTATAATCTTTTCTGAGAATAGATTCTCAAGCTGATCATCCTTCTCATCTTTTTCGCTGAATTCAGCATTACCCATAAGAATTGCAGGAACAGAACCTCCTCTGACTGATGAATTTACTATTCCCGCCAACATATCAGGCCCATAATCAAATTCATGATTGCCTAAACAAACTGCATCATAGCCCATCTTCTTCATTAGCTGAAGCTGAAAGCCTGTTTGAACTTCCAAGCTCTGAAAAATTGTTCCCATAAGAAAATTGCCACCATCAAGAATCAGCGTTGTACCATTGTTCTTTTCTTTTTCAGTATTGATTATGGAAGAAATCCGTGCAAAACCACCCACTGTTCCATCATCATTAACAGTTAAAGGTGTATACGATGACTCAGGAGCATAGCCTGTAAGGCGGGAATGAAGATCGTTGGTATGTAATATGGTGATCTTTTGATCCTGTGCTGCAACTGACATATAAAAGACAACAAAAAGAAACAAGCTGAAAGAAATCTTCATGATTCTCATTTTAAATTAATTGCACAAAAAATCCAATGTCAAGCTAAAGGTAAGAAATTCATGAAGCTGATCAATGCCGGTTGAAATCTATGATATAGCATCGGCAACTATAAATGTGCTTCCTCCGATGAATATCATATCGTTTTCCCTGGCAGCCTTCATCGCTGACTTCATGGCACTTTTAACATCAGGATAGCATTCGCCTTTCAGTCCCGATTCTTCGGCTTTTGTCTGAAGCACATATTCATCCAGGGCCCTTGGTACCGAGGCTCTTGTAAAATAATATACAGCATCTTTGGGGAACAATGGCAATACCGAAGTCAGATCCTTATCGTTTACAAAACCGATTATCATGTGAAGCCCGGTTTTTGGGATTCTGACTACCTGGTTCAGGACAAATTCAAGACCTTCCTTGTTATGGCCTGTATCACAGATAATTAAGGGTTTTATGCCCAGCATCTGCCATCGACCCGTTAATCCGGTGTTGACGGTTACCTTTCTTATTCCTTCTGTTAAATTTTCTTTTGAATACCCGACGCAACCCTTCAGTGACTTGAATATCTGAAATACAGCCATAAGGTTTTTGGCCTGGTAATCTCCCGTTAAAGCAGTTATGCCTTCATAGGATATACCTTCACCTATTTCCCTGATCAGATATTTTCTTTCTCCTTTCATTTTTGAATCCTCCTCCATGATGCATGTAAAATTCTGATCGGCAAAATTTATTTCCGATTGTAATTCATGAGCACGTGAAATAAATATCTTGCGGGTTTCATCATGTGTTTCACTGATGACTACTGGTACATTCTTTTTAATGATACCGGCTTTTTCAACAGCAATCTTCTCAAGAGTATCTCCAAGAAGATCCATATGATCGTATCCTATGTTCGTAATAACAGAAAGTACTGGATTAATTATGTTTGTTGAATCGAGCCGGCCTCCGAGCCCCACTTCAACTATAGCTATGTCAATATTGCTTTTTGCGAAAAAAGTAAAGGCCATTGAAACAGTTATTTCAAAAAAAGAAGGCTTAAGGAAATTTATAATCTCATTGTTCTTTTCAACAAAATCCACGACCTCTTCTTCCGGTATCATTAAGCCATTGATCCTGATACGCTCTCTGAAATCCTTCAGATGGGGAGAAGTGTACAGGCCTGTTTTATATCCTGCTTCCTGAAGTACCGAAGCTATCATATGAGATACAGAACCCTTGCCGTTTGTCCCGGCAACATGAATTGACATGAAATTTCCATGGGGATTCCCGGAATGATCATCCAGCTTTATAGAATTATCAAGATTATCCTTATATGCAGCTTTCCCTATTCTGTGATAGGCAGGGAACTGATTGTAAAGGAATTCGAGGGTTTGTTTGTAAGTCATTTTTTGAAATGTATTTCAGGTTCCATGTTCCTGGTTTCTTAACCTCGAATTTGGAACATGGAACCTGAAATGGTTTCTGAATTAACATATATTACATATAATAACAGATACTTTCTGCTGAAATAACAATTTGTGTGCGAATTTAGTTATTTTTGAGAATCACTTTTTTCATATTATTAAAGAGTGTAAATTATTGATATATAAATCATTATGTATGAGTAAAAAAAATAATAAGAAGATTTTCATAATAGATACTAACGTTCTGCTCCACGATTATAAATGTATTTACAATTTTGAAGAAAATGACGTTGTTCTGCCAATCGTGGTCCTTGAGGAGCTTGATAAATTCAAAAGAGGTAATGACATTATAAATTTTCATGCAAGGGAATTTACCAGGGAGCTGGACAAACTTTCAGGAGATATGCTTCTGACTGCAAACATTCCCCTTGGTGAAAACCTTGGAAATCTGCATATTGAAACAGGAAGGGATTTTTCCGAAAAAGTCAGTCAGTCATTTCCTGAGAGGACAGCAGATCACCGGATACTGGCAATTGCAGACTATGTAAGCACACAAAATAAAGAAAAGGCAGTTGTTCTGATTACAAAGGATATTAATCTGAGAATGAAGGCAAAATCCCTTGGGATAATAGCTCAGGACTATGAAAACGATAAGGTGGCTGATATCGACGATCTTTATAAAGGGATTACCGTTATGGAGGGTGTCGATCAGGGACTGATAAGTAAATTGTACGAGGTTCCGGAAGGTGTCAGTTCAAATGAATTCAAGCTCCAGAACGACTTGAAAGGTCATCAGTTTTTTATAATAAAAAATAATGGGTCCAGTGCACTTGGTCACTTTAATCCTGCCAGCAAAATGTTAACCAGGGTTGTGAAACAGACAACTTATGGAATCGATCCCAGGAATGCTGAACAGACCTTTGCCATTGAAGCTCTTTCCAATCCCGATATACAACTGGTATCCCTTACAGGAAAGGCCGGAACCGGAAAAACACTTCTTGCGCTTGCAGCTGCCCTTCAGCAGCATAAAAGGTATAAACAGATTTTTCTTGCACGTCCTATAGTACCGCTGGCAAACCGCGATCTCGGATTTCTCCCCGGAGATGTAAAGGAGAAAATGGACCCTTACATGCAGCCGCTCTATGACAATCTCACGGTTATCAAACATAAGTTCAGTCATCAAAGTCCTGAATTCCTCAGGATCAACGACATGATGAAGGAAGAAAAACTGGTGATTACACCTCTTGCCTATATTCGCGGACGTAGTCTGTCAAGCATATTTTTTATTGTCGATGAAGCACAGAACCTGACCCCGCATGAAATAAAAACCATAATTACCAGAGCCGGAGAAGGAACTAAAATGGTCTTTACAGGTGACATTGAACAAATTGATTCACCCTACCTTGATATAGCTTCGAATGGATTAAGTTACCTTTCCGATAAAATGAAGAATCAGGATATTTTTGCACATGTAAACCTTGTCAAGGGCGAACGAAGCTTCCTTGCCGAGCTTGCAAGTAAATTATTATAAAATCATACTGACATACCCGTCCATATAAAATAAATTAATAATAATCCTATGAGAACTATCAAATTAACTGTTATTCTGATCATTACTGTATTATTAATTCCATGTTCTGCATCAGCTCAGGCAAAATCCGGAAAAAGCAATGCCCCAAAAAAGCAAAAGACAGAAAATATTTACCTGTTCAATGGGAAAAACCTTAAAAACTGGGTATTTCATCTTAAAGATTCATCAGTTGATCCTGAATCGGTTTTCACAGTGAAAAATGGAATCATAAATATTAAAGGTGATCCTTTCGGATATATGAGAACAGAGAAATCCTATTCAGATTATAAGCTGCATGTTGAATGGTCATGGCCTGGTGAAGCAACAAACAGCGGGGTTTTTGTTCATGGGCAAAAACCGGATGCTATATGGCTGAGATGTGTTGAGTGTCAGCTTATGGCCGGTAATGCAGGTGATTTCGTATGTATGAACGGAGCAGAAATGAGTGAACATATAAATAAGGAAAGTATACTTGTTAAGAAATTTGGTAAATCATCTGAAAAGCCAGCCGGTGAATGGAATACAATGGAAGTCATGTGCAAGGGAAACACAATTGAGGTATATGTGAATGGCATTCTTCAGAACAAGGCTACAAATGTGAATATAAGTGAGGGAAGTATCTGCCTCCAGAGTGAAGGTAAGGACATACAATTCAGGAATGTGTTTCTGACACAACTCAGATAACTGACAATCTGAAAACATCTCTTTCTTTTATTAGTATTTAACTCATCCATGCCCAGTATTGTTTCTCAACTATGACCAGCATAAAGAAAAAAGTAGCTTTTCATACTCTTGGCTGCAAACTGAATTTTGCAGAAACATCAACAATTTCAAGATCATTCCCGGAAGATATGTTTGAAAAAGTACCGGCAAACTCAAAGGCTGATATTTACGTAATCAACACCTGCTCGGTAACAGATGTGGCTGACAGGAAATGCAGGCAGGCAATCAAAAAATTCGCCTCAATTTCCCCTGAAGCCTTTATTGCTGTTGTTGGCTGCTATGCTCAGCTGAAACCCCAGGAAATATCATCAATCCCGGGCGTGGATCTGGTCCTTGGCACAAATGAAAAGTTCGATATAGCAGAGTACGTTATAGATACTGAAAAGAAAAAAATTGCCGAGGTTCATACCTGCAGCACCTTCTCTTCTGACAATTTCAACAGGTCATATTCTGTTGGTGACCGTACACGTTCTTTCCTGAAAGTTCAGGACGGCTGTGATTATGGCTGCTCTTACTGTACCATACCCCTTGCCAGGGGACGAAGCAGGAATCCGAAAGTTCCAACTGTAATCGATGAAGCTGAGAAAATAGCCCGGACAGGAGTCAAAGAGATTGTAATAACTGGTGTCAATATTGGCGATTTTGGCAAAAATACTGCTGAAACATTTGCCGGATTATTGCAGCAACTTACTAAGATACAGGGAATCGAAAGATACAGGATCTCTTCTATAGAACCAAATCTCCTTACTGATGAAATTATTGATATGACAATGATGAATGAGAAAATACTTCCACATTTCCATATCCCCCTGCAAAGCGGAAGTAATAAGATCCTCAGACTCATGCGAAGAAGATATACCAGGGATGTATTTGCTTCAAGAGTCGCGATGATCAGGAAAAAAATTCCGCTTGCCGGTATTGGCGCCGATGTGATAGTTGGTTTTCCCGGCGAAACACCGGAGGATTTTGAGGATACGTTTTCATTCCTTGAAGAAATGGCATTATCATATCTGCATGTTTTTTCATTTTCAGAACGTCCCGATACTGTAGCAGAAAAGCTTCCCGGAAAGGTTACATCTTCTGATAAAGAAAGAAGGCGCAGAAAGCTTATAGAGCTCTCGGAAAAGAAAAATCTCGAATTCATCAAAATAAATATCGGAGAAGTGAACAGTGTACTTTTTGAAAAAACCCGTTCTGAAGGATTATTGACGGGCTTTACAACAAATTACCTGAAAACAGAATATCCGTGGCAGGCAAAGCTTGCAGGTGAAATCAGAAAAGTAAAATTAAAAGGTATCCTTGATAATGGAAGGATTAATGTTGAACTAATCGGCTGATAATGATCAATCTTGAAGAAATCTGCAAACAAATTGAGAATGCATGCCGGGAAGCTGGCGCTTTTATTACCAGGGAGTCGGAAACTTACGATATTAACTCCACTGAGAAAAAAGGGTTGAATGATTTTGTAAGCTATGTTGACAAAGGATCTGAAAGGATGCTTGTTGAAAGATTAAGCAAATTGATTCCCGATGCAGGATTTATTACAGAAGAAGGTACTTCCACAAAAGTGGGTGAGAGATACAACTGGGTCATTGACCCTCTGGATGGTACCACTAATTTCCTCTATGGTATTCACCCGCACGCCATAAGCATAGCACTGATGGATCATGATGATATAATAGCCGGTGTCGTTTATGAAGCGGGAGGAAAAGAAACATTTACAGCCTGGAAAAACGGAGGGGCATGGCTTAATGGCCGTAAAATCCACGTATCCGGGTCCGATAAACTTTCCGAAAGTCTGATCGCTACAGGTTTCCCCTATACCGATTTCAGCCGTCTCGATCCTTATATGAAATGCCTTACCCATTTCTGTAAACACAGCCGGGGAATCCGGAGACTCGGATCTGCAGCCATTGACCTTGCGTATGTTGCCTGCGGTAAGTTTGAAGCTTTCTATGAATATGGTCTTCATCCATGGGATGTTGCGGCAGGAATTATTCTTGTGAGGGAAGCAGGCGGTAAAATCAGCGATTTCTCGGGTAACGAAAAAAAACTTTCGGGTGAGGAAATCGTGGCAGCCGCAAATCTTGTCTTTTCAGAGGTTCTCGAGAATGTGAGTATATTTATGAAGGAATAGATCTCAAGTTGATGGGAGCCGTTATATACTACATTTTTTATGGATTGAACTGGGTGTTGACATTATTGCCTCTCAGGATATTATATGTTGTTTCCGATGTCCTTTTCCTGTTTCTGTATTATTTACCATCATACCGCAGAAAAGTTGTCTCCGCTAACCTCAGAAACTCATTTCCTGAAAAAAGCATGGAGGAGTTAAGAAGCATAGAAAAGAAATTCTACAGACATCTGGCCGACCTCTTCGTTGAGACTTTGAAGCTTACTCATATGGGCAAGCAGCAACTGATGAAGAGATTCACCGTTAGTAATATCGAAATTACAGAAAAGCTACTTAATGAGAAGAGGGATATTATCGCCGTTCTTGGCCATTATAACAACTGGGAATGGCTGGCAGCATTACCCTTTTACACTGATTACAAACCTGTATCTATTTATAAGCCTTTACGGAATAAATATTTCAATAAGTTCCTTAATGACCTGCGCTCGAAGCATGGAATGGTCCTTACTCCGATGTCAATGATAATAAGAGAAATAGTTAATGACAGAAGAAATGGAATAAATACGATATCAGCATTCATTTCCGATCAGACACCAGTAAAAAAAGAAATAAAATTCTGGACCAGTTTCCTTAACCAGGATACTCCTGTTTATTTTGGTACTGAAAAGGTTGCCGAAAAGTATGACATGGCGGTGGTTTACTTCAATATTCAAAAAATCAAACGCGGATATTATAATCTCAATATTGAGTTGCTCTTTGAACACACAACAGGGCTACCTGAGAATTTGATAACAGAAACTCATGTAAGAAGGCTTGAAGAGATTATCAGGAAAAATCCTGAATACTGGATCTGGAGTCATCGCCGGTGGAAACATAAAAGAACAGCAGGAAATGAATAAGACATCTGTTGTAATATTAAACTGGAATGGTATTGATTACCTGAAGATGTTTCTTGGAAAAGTTGTAATGCATTCCATAAACACCGAGACTACGGTTTGTGTTGCTGACAATGGTTCTACAGATGGCTCAATAGACTGGATAGTTGAGAATTACAAAGATGTTAAGGTAATAAGATTAGGTAAAAACCATGGATTTGCCGGAGGATATAACCGTGCCCTGAAACAGCTTGATTCCAGGTATTTCGTTCTGCTGAACTCAGATATTGAGGTAACAGAAAACTGGCTCCCTCCACTTGTCAGCTATATGGATAATAACCTTGATGTTGCAGCATGCCAGCCCAAAATCCTTTCCTTCAATAATAAGGGATCATTTGAACATGCAGGAGCTGCTGGCGGTTTCATCGATAAGTATGGATATCCTTTCTGCCGTGGCAGGATTTTCAATATAGTTGAAAAAGATTATGGACAATATGATTCGTTGATTGACATTTTCTGGTCAAGCGGAGCATCCATGATTATCAGGGCTGAAGCCTGGAATAAATTCGGAGGATTCGATGATTCATTCTTCGCGCATATGGAAGAAATTGATCTTTGCTGGAGACTTCAGAACGCAGGCCTGAGAATCTGTTGCATCCCTGATTCAATTGTATACCATGTGGGCGGGGGTGCTCTTCCATACGACTCTCCGTTCAAAACTTTTCTCAATTTCAGAAACAGCCTTTTCCTCCTTTATAAAAATCTTCCTGACAATAAACTGAACTATATACTTTTTATAAGAAAGCTTATGGATGGACTGGCTGCCATCATGTTCCTCCTGAAAGGACAGACAGAAAATGTAAAGGCAATATGGAAGGCTCATATGGATTATTATAAAAACAAAAGGCGTTTAAAAGTGAAAAGGAGAAGAGTTAAAGAAATTAAAATAACCACTTCGACAACATTTATTTTGAACAAGAGTATCATTTTTCAGTTTTATATCAGACGCAATAAAACATTCAGCAGCCTGAAATCGGGTTTATAATGAGAAGAATTCAAATGATTATTTTTGTTACAATAGTATTGTCGATATATATTCTGGGAAACCTCTATATATTTTATAAAGGCTACAATATTCCTGCTCTCAGAGACAACAGGCTTTTATATGGATTAATATTCTTTTCTCTCGCCTTTGCATTTATTGCTGCAAAAATGTTTGAATCAAGACATTCCTCTGTTTTAACTGATATCCTGAATGTTATAGGAGGATTCTGGATGGCTTATCTGCTTTATGGTTTCATATTTTTCTTTTTTTCTGATATAATCCTTCTGCTTTTGCGATTAATAAAAGTCACTTCGCCTGAGAATATCCTGCATTATAAAAAATGGTCATTTATTGTCACTGTTACTCTCTCATCAATATTAATCATCGGGGGATTTATTAATGCAGTTATTCCAACTGTTACAACATATAATGTCAAAATCAATAAGCCGGCAGGGGAAATTAAATCAATGAGAATTGCTGCAGTTTCAGATATTCATCTTGGCAGCATTATCAGAAAAAGAAGCATGGTTAAGCTCTCAGGAATGCTGACAGATTTAAAGCCTGACATTGTATTGCTACTTGGTGACATAGTCGATGGAGAAATTGGTCCTGTCCTCAGAGGCGACCTGCTGAAATACTTTACCTGTCCGAAATGCGATGAGGGTTTGTATGCCATTACAGGCAATCATGAATTTATTGGCGGAAGCAAACATACCATCCCGTATATAGAAAGCAAGGGGATAAGACTTTTGAAAGATGAAATGGTAACTCTCGATGGGGGTATACAACTGATTGGAAGGCTTGACAGAGATTCATACCGTTTTTCCAGGAAAGAGCGATCAACTTTGAGTGAACTGATGAAACAGGTTGATACCACTAAACCTGTTATCCTGCTTGATCATCAGCCATTTCATCTTGATGAAGTATCAAAATCAGGTGTTGACCTGCAACTCTCAGGCCATACCCACAATGGACAGATGTGGCCATTAAATTATATTACACAAAAGATTTTCGACTTAAGCTACGGATATCTCCGGATAGATAATACACATTTTATAGTATCCTCAGGTTATGGCCTGTGGGGACCAAGGGTAAGATCGGCAAGCAGATCGGAGGTTCTACTGATAAATGTTGAATTTAATGGCCTTGAAACTTCAGAAATCCGGTAAATCTACAGCATATCGTATATTTTCTCCAATCCGATTCCCCTTGAGCCTTTTATAAGTATTGTAGCACCATCAATCTTATTATTTCTCAGATAATCAATCAGTTGATTAACATTCGAAAATATTGCAAACCCCGATCCGTCAGCCAGCCTGTTAAAAACAGGCCCTACCAGGATAATTTTTTCAGCCTTTTGGGTTTTAAGGTTATTGATTATTTTAAGATGTTCCTCATCGCTCTTTTTTCCCAGCTCAAGCATATCACCGAGGATCAGGTATTTGGATTCAGCCTGAATTCCTGAAAAGGATTCGAGTGCCAGATGCATACTTGTGGGATTGGCATTATAGGAATCACATATGAGGGTATTTTTTCCGGTGACCTTAACCTGCGATCTGTTGTTTTTTGGCTGGTAATTTTCGATAGCACCGACGACATCTTTCATTTCAACTCCAAAGAATAGTCCTGAAGCAATTGCAGCTTTGATATTTTCGAGGTTAAAGCTTCCAAACAGATTTGTCTTTATATAATAGGTATGCTTCTGATATGTTGCATTTACAACAAGATTTAGCTCAGAGGAGATCAATTCTATACCAAGTTCAATTCCGGTGGGATCTGTAAATGGCACAGCCCTCTTAACCATCTTGAATATCTTTTCAGTGAGCAAAGGATTTTTATCATTATAAAGTGCAATTCCATTTACTTTATTCAGATACTCATAAAGCTCTGTTTTTGCTTTTACCACTCCTTCTGCCGAACCGAAACCTTCAATATGAGCTGTACCAATATTGGTAATGATTCCATAATCAGGCTTTGCTATCTGACAAAGAATACTAATTTCTCCAATATGATTTGCTCCCATTTCGATGATCATTATTTGGATGCCTTCGGGTGCAGAAAGTATAGTAAGTGGAACACCGATCTGATTATTCAGGTTTCCCTGCGTAAAATGTACATTATACTTTTTGGCCAGCACTGCAGCCAGAAGTTCCTTTGTAGTTGTTTTTCCGTTGGTGCCGGTTATAGCCAGGACAGGAACATTCAGCATTTTCCTGTGATGCACTGCCAGAGCCTGTAGTTCAAGGAGACAGTCGTCCACAAGCAAGGTCTTATCAGATTCAAACTGGGGATCATCAATTACTGCCCATGCAGCTCCTTTTTCAAGAGCTTCCGCTGCATATTTGTTTCCATTGAAATTGTTACCCCACAAAGCAAAGAATATCTGCCCTTTCGTGACATTCCTCGAATCGGTAGTAATCCCCCTGGATTTTGTAAACAGCTCGTATAGTTGTCCGGTTAACATTTATATAAAAAGGCCTCATTATGGTTTTCATAATGAGGCTGTATTTTTTACATTACGGATAATTTTAAAATCCTGACGGGCTTCCGACCCTAATCATCGCACATCTGAATCCGATGTCATCGCGTGAAGCTTCCTGATCAAGGAATCTTCTTGTTGAAGGATTAAGCCAGTAGGCTCTGTCTTTCCATGAGCCGCCTTTATAAACTCTTGCATTGTCATTGATAAGTGTTACAAAGTCGTTTGAGCCGGTCGCGTTATCCTGTGAATACATCCTTTGTGAACCTTTTTTATTGTCTTCAGTGGTCCAGTCAGTGGTTCCGGCAGGTATAGCCGACTGAAGGTCGCCATCCCTGTAATTCCTGTAGTCACCTTTCTGATAATTGAATCTGTTTGAAACATCAACATCCTTAACAGTATCGACATAAAGACGTCCAAGCCTGTCCTTTGCAACAACTGATCCATTGGCATCTCTCTTCAGATCAGTATAAACATTGCCTCTGAACGGATTGAAGCCATCCACATCTTCTGATGTGAGAGGACGGTAAACATCCTGAACCCATTCATTGACATTTCCGGCCATGCAATACAGACCATAATCGTTAGGCCAGTATGATTTAACATCCACTGTGATACTTCCGTTATCGTTAAGGCTTCCTGCAACTCCCATGAGGTCTCCTCTTCCGCGTACAAAGTTAGCCATCATTTCGCCCCTGCTCTTCTTGTTGGCGTTTCTTACGTTATGACCGTCCCATGGATATATTCTTCTCTCATATACTCTTTCTTCGAAAGTATTTCCCCTGAGAGCGTATGCTGCAAATTCCCATTCAGCTTCCGTTGGCAATCTGTAACTGGGCAGAAGTACACCATCTTCAAAATTGGTTCTGCGTTCTGTCTGATCAGGATTAAGGCTTTCACGAAGCTGGTTTACAACACCTTCATATTGACCTGCAAGGTATGCTTCCGTATTGAAGTTCTTCTCATTAAGCTGATTTGGATCAGGATTTAATTCTCCTTCATCAATAAGTAGTTGTTCATTAACCCTGTCTGTTCTCCAAAGGCAGAAATCATTAGCCTTAACCCAGCTGACTCCTACAACAGGATAGTTATTGTATGACGGATGACGGAAATAATACTGAACGTAGGGATCATTGAAACCCATTGGGCTTCTCCATACCAGTGTATCAGGAAGAGCTCTTCTGAAAACTTCAGGATAGTCCTTGTAAACCCTGCGAAGCCAGAAAAGGTACTCGCGGTAATCTACATTCTTAACCTCTGTTTCGTCCATGTAAAACGATGAAACAGTTACTGTTCTGGGTTTATTATTCCAGTCGAACATTACGTCCTGCTGAACCTGCCCCATGGTGAACCGTCCTCCTTCGATAAGTACAAGTCCAGGACCTGTTTTCTGATCAGCTCCTATAGCTACCTCGAAGCCGCCATTGTCAGGATTATTATATTCCCATCCCGTTGAGGTTGATACGCTTGTATCAGCCTTTTTCTTAAACAGACATGACGTAAGGAACAGTACAGAAATTAATAATACCGGTAACACTCTGTATTTATACATAACTCCTTTATTTTTATGGACTTTATGAATATCAAATATAACAAAATTTGCTAAAAACAACTTTTAACTGACCAAATATAACTACATTTTAGGAAAATTTATTGTTTTGATTATATTTCTTTTATCAACATTGTTTAAACTAAACGTAATGCCTGTCTGATGAAAGAGAGACAATGGCATTAAATTATTTGCCGAAGCAATATTAAAACGGTAATTATAGAAAAATCGTATTTTCCCGGTCCCGATTGTAAATCCGGCCTGAATGTTTTTTTGCTTTTCACTATTACCTAAGAGGATTGCGTTGATTGAAAGTACATTGCTTTCCAGAACCGCACCGGCACCTCCGAAGAGTAATTCTCCTTGCAATCCCATGTATCCTAATGGCCTGATTATCAAACTATTTCTTTCACCAAGATCATACTCTCCCGCTAAATTGAACAGAAATTTTCTGAATAATTTTTCATCAGGAAAACCCGACGATGAGTAATCGGGTTCAGCAAGATGATTAACTGAAATCCCACCTGAAATTTTTCCCGTGATGAAAACAAATCCGGCTCCAATGTCAAATCCGGTATGCCCTGTTGCCGACAGTATTTCTCCGGGTGGCAGTGAAACCCCTCCGAGAGGATCAATCTGATCAGGCAATACGGCTCCGCTGAAGTTCAGTCCCCGGTGAAAAATTGAACCTGAAAGGCCGGCATTGATAAACAGATCTTCCCCTGCCTGCAGGAAATAAGCATATGAAAACCCTGCCCTGATATCATTTACAATTCCACCTAAATACTCATCATTAATATAAAAACCGGCACCGCCGTGCAATGCCGGTAAATATGAATCATAGGAAAAATAAACAGAATGAAGGTTATAGTTGTTTCCCGGTAGGAAGTTCAGATATGATAACCTTAATACGTCATCACCTTCAGCTCCTGAAAACGCAGGATTATTCATCATTACCATCTGATAGCCTGGTCCGGGATCACTATCCTGACTATAAGCCGCAGAGGGCAGAAAGAATAACAACAAGATCAGGTAGCCTGAATTTTTCAGCATATCATGAATACTGCAATATGAACGTTATTAGACCGTTTAATATTATCAACTAATGGATAATCAGTAATATTACAAAGTGCTTTTTCAATGTTATAAAAATTGCTTCACCTTCAAATTTTTCTGAACTTATACAAAAGAACAAAATAAGTTAAAAACCAAAGCACATTTTTATCTTTGTCCTAAATAATGAAAAGATTTTGTCAGATATTGTCTGTGATCCTGTTCCTGTATCAGGCAGATCTTTTTGCCCAGAAAACCGATGATTATTCCATTTCTTCTGTGTTAGCCTACGGTCAATGGTTTAAAATAGCAATAACTTCCGACGGAATATACAAGATCGATTATTCAAAGCTCAGGCAACTGGGGCTTGAAAATCCTTCAAACCCGAGAATTTTTGGCAATAATGCAGGCCAGCTTTCATTTTATAATAATGATCCCAAACCAGATGATCTCAAAGAAGTATCAATATTCACCTCTACAGGATCCGATGGTATTTTCAATGAAGGCGATTATATTCTTTTCCACGGGAAAGGAACTCACATATGGGTCTTCAATGATTCTTCAAAAGAATACGAATTCATCAGGCACCACTACTCCGATACAGCATTCTATTTTCTCACATCCGGCTCTGCAAAGGGAAAGCAAATAACTACTGCATCGGAGCCATCTCAACAGGAAAATTTCTATTCGTCACAATCAGATGCATTATTCATTCACGAACAGGAAAGCAGTAACCTGATCAAGTCGGGAAGGGAATGGTTCCAGCCGATTTCGTCTGCAACAGGGATTGAAATCGATCCTGACTTTGAAGACCTCGTGAGTACTGAAAAGATAAAATTCAGGATAAGAGTTGCAGCACGGGCTTCCACGAATACTTCTTTCATGTTATATGAAGGCTCCTCGCTCAGGGGTAGTGTCGTCGTATCTGGCATAAACGTTCATAATCAGACGGGTACATATGCTTCTGTTGTATCAGATACAGGATCATTTCTGCCGGCATCTCAATCACCTGATTTCGGAATCAGGTTTAATAACAGCGGGGAATCCTCTGCAAAAGGATATGTCGATTACGTTCAGTTGCGGGGCCGAAGATCCAATTCATTTTCAGGCGGAATAATGCAATTTTCTGATTCAAGAACCCTTTCCGATGGCAGGATCACTCTGTTCTCCATAAACACAACAGTAAATGACCCTGTTATCTGGGATGTTACTGATCCTGCCGGTATAAGGCAAATCCGGTATAGCAGATCTGGTCAGAATATTACCTTCAAAATGACAACTGATTCACTTAAGACATTTGTAGCCTTTACTCTCTCCGGTGCCATGGTTCCGTTAATTTTACCCGGAACAGTACCCAATCAGGATCTGCATTCTTCAGCTCCAGCCGATATGTTAATCGTAACACATCCGCTCTTTAAACCTTATGCAGAAAAACTTGCAGAGATCCATCTTGGCAATAGCGGATTGATCTCGAACATTGTTACACCTCAGCAGATATATAATGAATTCTCAGGGGGAATACCCGATATTGCAGCAATAAGAAATTTTATACGGATGAAGTATCTGAAGCAGAAAGGCACAGCGAATCCCCTTAAATACCTTCTTCTGTTTGGTGATGGTTCATATGAGAACAAAACTCCCCCTCCGGGTAATCCGAATAATTTCATTCCCACATATCAGTCGAAGAACTCTAATGTATATATCTCATCTTTTACATCAGATGATTTTTATGGTCTGCTCGATAATGGTGAAGGAGAGGCTGAGGGCATTGAAGATATAGGTATAGGACGATTGCCGGTGTCAGATACGGTTCAGGCGGGAATTGTCCTCTTAAAAATTCAAAGATACCTCGATCCTGCCAACATGGGAGAATGGAAAAACATTATATGCATGACCGCCGATGATGAAGATGGCAATACTCATATGTCTGATGCTGAAGGACTTTCATCCATTATTGAAAATAACTACCCGTCATTTAACCTTAAAAAAATTTACCTTGATGCTTTCAGTCAAGCAGCTTCCGTAAGCGGTCAATCATATCCTGACGTAAACAAGGCTATCAATGACAGGATTAATGCTGGCTGTCTGATTTTTAATTACACCGGTCATGGCAATGAATTAGGTCTGGCGGATGAAAACATAATCAAACCGGAAGATCTGAAATCATGGAAGAACCAGGGAAAGCTCCCGCTATTTATTACTGCAACCTGTGAATTCAGCCGTTTCGATGATACTGAAATTGATATTATGACCGGGAAAATGACTGGCAATACATCTGCCGGAGAAAAAGTGCTTCTCAGCAGGGATGGTGGCAGCATAGCATTAATGTCCACCACCAGGCTTGTATATTCTTCACCTAATTATTTCCTCAACCGCAGTATTTTCAATTGTGCATTTGAACGGGACAGTTCAGGCAATTCCCTGAGGCTTGGTGATATAATAAGGATAGCAAAGAACAATTCAGGGAATGGTGCAAATAAAAGGAATTTCACATTGCTTGGCGATCCTGCATTAAAGCTTGCATATCCATGGCACGGAACTGTTATTACAGACTCACTGAACAGCATTCCTGTAACACAAGGAACTGACAGCCTTAAGGCATTATCCATTGTAACTGTATCAGGTCACGTTGAAAATCCTCATGGAACTTTCATGAGCAGCTTTAATGGTGTCGTTTCCCCCCTGGTATTTGATAAAGCAACCAAAATTAAAACTTTGGCGAACGACGGAGGAGAAATAATGGAATTCAATTCGCAAAATAATATACTTTTTAGTGGTAAGACCTTAGTAAAGGATGGCCGGTTCAGGTTTACATTTATTGTCCCAAGGGATATTGACTATACTTTCGGCCCAGGAAAAATAAGCTACTATGCCAGCAATATAAATGAAGATCTGAATGGTAATTTCTCAGGAATCATTGTGGGCGGTTTCTCAGGCACAACCGTATCTGACACACAAGGACCTGAAATAAAACTATTTTTGAATGATACCCTTTTCAAAAATGGTGGCATCACGGATATAAATCCACGGCTTCTGGCAATTTTAGAGGATGCGGGGGGAATTAATACAACAGGATCAGGTATTGGTCACGATCTTACAGCTTTTCTTGACAATGAGCACGGTAACTCTTTCGTACTGAATAGTTATTTTGAAAATGATTTTGACAGCTATGTAAAGGGAAGAATTAACTATAATCTTTCAGAATTGAGTGAAGGCAGCCATTCCATCACGCTTAAAGCCTGGGATAATTTTAATAATTCATCAGAACAAACATTGTTGTTCCTTGTTGAAACAAACGGGGAATTTATAATCAGGAATCTGATGAACTATCCAAATCCATTCTTCTCTGAAACCCGCATAAAAGCTGAACACAACAGGCCTGAAAGTGACCTTGATGTAAGTGTAAATATTTATGATCTGAACGGAAGATTAATAAAAAACATAAAAGCAGTTATGTCTCCTGAAGGATACACTATTCCTTCAATAACATGGGATGGAAAAGATAATCGCGGGAATAAAACAGGCCGTGGAATATACCCATATTCTGTTGAAATAAAAACGAAATCCGGAGAAACTGCCAGAGGCTCAGGCAGAATGATCATTTTATAAGTGCCGGACAATATATGGCGGATTTATTTGTTTTATCTTTGTAATAAGAAAAAAAGTAAAAATCAGAATGAAGAAAAATGTAGTTTTTATATTGTTAACCCTGGCAGGCTTGCTGGATGGTACCGAACTTTTTTCACAGCAGAACTCCGGTGAGCTGAATGCTATACAGACTGTGGTTCCCTTTCTCACAATTGCTCCCGATTCAAGAGCCGGAGGGATGGGTGACGCGGGTGTGGCTACATCACCTGATGTATACAGTCTGCACTGGAACCCTGCCAAAATCGCATTTATTGATGGTAATGCCGGAGTAGGTATCTCTTACTCTCCCTGGCTGAGGAACCTCGTTCCTGATATCAATATTGCCTATCTCAGCGGTTATAAAAGGATTGATTCAAGGCAGGTCTTAAGCGGAAGCCTTATATATTCTTCTCTTGGAGACGTTTCATTTACTGATGATTATGGAAATCTTGAACGAGTATTCAATCCGAATGAATTTGCTGTAGATGCTGCTTATTCCAGGTTATTTACTGATAATCTTTCAGGTGGCATCGCCTTCCGGTTCATCTATTCAAACCTCACGGGAGGTTTTCATTCAGGAGGAACTGCCACAAAAGCAGGAACATCATTCGCTGCCGATATTTCAGGATATTATCATAAAGACATTACTCTTTTCAATAAAGATTCTGAAGTTGGCGTTGGATTGAATTTCTCAAATATAGGATCAAAAATGAGCTATTCGGATGCCCAGACATCTGATTTTATTCCCATGAATCTGCGGCTTGGAACCGCAGCAACAATTCATCTTGACAAGTTCAACAGCATTACTTTTACATTCGATATAAACAAGCTTCTTGTTCCAACACCTCCCCGGTATGATGATTCAACCGGTTTGATTGTGGCAGGTAAGGATCCCAATGTTTCAGTTCCCGTGGCAATTTTCCGTTCCTTCGGAGATGCCCCGGGTGGATTTAAGGAAGAGCTGCGCGAGATTACCTATTCATTCGGAACAGAATACTGGTATAACAATCAGTTTGCTGTCAGAGGTGGCTACTTCCATGAAAATGAAACTAAAGGCAACCGTAAATATTTCACTGCAGGGGCAGGTTTCAGATTAAAAGCCTTCGCTCTTGATTTTTCATATCTTATGCCCCTGGCACAAAATCATCCTCTTGCCCGTACATTACGTCTGTCATTATCATTTGATATAAACTCCTTAAGAAACGCTACCAGATCAAAAGAATGAACTTAAGAATTGGTCAGGGTATTGACTTTCACCGACTGGAAACAGGTCTTAACCTATGTCTCGGAGGTGTTCTGGTGCCATCCGAAAAAGGATGCGTAGCCCATTCTGACGGTGATGTACTTATTCATGCAATTTGTGATGCTCTCCTTGGAGCTGCCGGCTTGCGGGATATTGGATATTACTTCCCGGATAATGAACCTGAATATAAAAATATTGACAGCAAAATCCTCCTCTCAAAAACATATACTCTCATAAAGGAAAAAGGATTCAGCGTGATAAATATTGATTGTACGGTTTGTCTTGAAAAGCCTAAGATATCTCCATTTGTACCTGAAATGAGGGAGATAATTTCTTCAATTATCGAAACAGAATCTGATAATGTAGCTATCAAAGCAACCACAACTGAGAAACTGGGTTTTACAGGCAGGGAAGAGGGTATTATGGCAATGGCTGTTACCCTTATTTCAAGATAAAATTTTAATATTTTGGAGCAAGTTACCTTAGTACTCGGAGCAAGTTCCAATCCTGAACGATTCGCCTACAAAGCAATAATAAGTCTTCAGAAAAGAAAAATTCCAATCATTGCTATCGGAAGAAGAGAAACTGAGGTGGGGGGTCTGAAAATCAGGAAAGGAATGCCTGCTGATACGGGTCAAGTACACACTGTTACCATGTACTTGAATGCGAACCACCAGAAAGAGTATCATGATTATATACTCTCGCTTAAGCCAGAGAGGATCATATTCAATCCGGGAACATCAAACCGCGAACTTGCCATACTGGCACAGGAACAAGGTATTGAAGTTGTTGAAGATTGCATGCTGGTAATGCTCAGGACAGGCAGATTCTGATGTTAATCCGCCAACCCCGCATCTTTTAATGCCTTATCAATAAGGTCATCATCAGTTATATACGGCATTGTTACCTTGAGGTTGCTCGTACCTTCCATCTCCCTTGTCATTGTAAACATTGCTCCCTTATTTCTTGCCCAGCTGCGACGCGCAATGCCATTGATGACATCCCAGTTTAGCATCATTCGAATCTTTTCCGAAGTTTCTTTCCTGCCATCGAGCAGCATACCAAAACCACCATTAATGGCTTCCCCCCATCCCACTCCTCCTCCGTTATGCAATGAAACCCAGGTTGCTCCCCTGAAGGAATCGCCTATTACATTCTGTACTGCCATATCCGCGGTAAAACGCGATCCGTCATAAATGTTTGATGTCTCTCTGAAAGGTGAATCGGTTCCTGACACATCATGGTGGTCTCTGCCTATAACAACAGGGGCAGATATTTCTCCTGCCCTGATTGCATCATTAAATGCCTCAGCTATGGCCACCCTTCCTTCAGCATCGGCATATAGTATCCTTGACTGCGATCCTACCACAAGCCTGTTCTTTTCGGCTGCCTTTATCCATTGAATATTGTCAGCCATCTGTTGCCTGATCTCTCCGGGTGATTTCTGAATTTGTGTTTCGAGTGTTTCCGCGGCAATCCTGTCAGTTATGGCAAGGTCACCTGCATCATTTGAGCAACAGATCCACCTGAAAGGTCCGAAGCCATAATCAAAGCAAAGAGGACCCATAATGTCCTGAACATACGATGGATATATGAAATTCCCATCAGTATTCATTATGTCGGCACCTGCTCTGGCTGCCTCAAGAAGAAATGCATTGCCATAATCGAAAAAATAAGTTCCCCTGGCTGTGTGCATTTTGATAGCTTTGACCTGTCGCCGCAGAGAAATGCGGACTTCCTCCCTGAATCTGTCAGGATCATCTGACATCATCTGGTTTGATTCACTAAATGAGATACCTGCAGGATAATAACCTCCGGACCATGGATTATGCAATGACGTCTGGTCGGAACCCAGATCAACATATATGTTTTCAAGGTCAAACCGTTCCCACAGATCCACAATATTTCCTTCATATGCTATTGAAACAAGTTCATTTCCCAAAATTGCTTTCCTGACCCGGTCAACAAGCAGTCCGAGATCGGAAAAGACCTCATCCACCCAGCCTTGCGAGTGCCTTAAGCGGATTGCCCTTGGATTAACATCGGCGACTACTGAAATGATTCCGGCTATCCGGGCAGCTTTTGGCTGAGCTCCCGACATGCCTCCAAGACCAGAAGAAACAAACAATTTACTGCCTGAAAGCCGGCTTGTTTTCCGTATCAACCGACATGCATTCAGCAAAGTAATGGTTGTACCATGAACTATTCCCTGCGGTCCGATGTACATGTACGATCCTGCAGTCATCTGACCGTACTGTGAAACCCCCAGTGCATTGAACCTCTCCCAGTCATCCGGCTTTGAATAGTTAGGTACTACCATGCCATTAGTCACGACCAGCCTGGGAGCATCCCTGTACGAGGGAAAGAGACCAAGAGGATGACCTGAATAAACAACAAGTGTCTGTTCATCAGCCATTTCAGAAAGATACTTCATCGTAAGCAGGTACTGGGCCCAGTTCTGAAAAACTGCTCCGTTTCCCCCGTAAGTTATTAATTCATGAGGGTGCTGGGCTACAGCATTGTCAAGATTATTGGAGATCATCAGCATTATTGCAGATGCACTGTCCGAATTGTGTGGAAAATCATTAATATGACGAGCCTTTATCTCATAATCGGGCCTGTACCTGTACATATAGATCCTGCCATAATTTAAAAGCTCATCTAAAAATTCTCTTGCCAGAACGCTATGGAATCTTTCAGGAAAATATCTGAGGGCATTTTTCAGTGCCAGTTTTTTTTCAGAACTACCAAGTATATCTTTTCTTTTAGGAGCATGATTAAGATCATTATTATAAGGTTTTGGATCAGGAAGTTCAGAAGGTATACCCTGCGAAACCAGCCTCTTAAAATCACTCGTGTTCATTTTGAATCGGGATTAACATTGTAAAGTTAGATAAAAAAAATCCATTCCGCATGACTCCTCTTTTCGCATGAACTCATCCCCCGTCGCTCTCTCTGTCAGACACAGAGCAAAAAAAAACCGGCTCGATAAGCCGGCTTTTAAGATATCCTGAATCTGTTAAAGATGACCTTCTTTGATTATCTCATCATCAACAAGAATCCTTCCGCAATATTCACATACTATGATTTTCTTTCTCGACTTGATATCAAGCTGACGCTGTGGAGGGATCTGGTTAAAGCAACCACCGCAGGCATCCCTCTGAACCGGAACTACTGCAAGGCCATTACGAGCGTTTGAACGAATCCTCTTGTATGCTGACAGCAATCTTTCTTCAATTATGGCTTCAACCTTTTCTGATTTCTTATAAAGTCCTTCTTCTTCTTTCTGTGTGTCAGAAATGATCTCATCGAGTTCATTTTTCTTATTATCAAGGTCGCCTTTACGGTCTGCAAAAGTAACTTCTGATTCAGCTATCACTTCTTTCTTCTCTTCAATCAAAGCATTGAATTCCTTGATTTTCTTATTGTACAATTCAATTTCAAGATTCTGATACTCAATTTCTTTCGATAGAGAATCAAATTCCCTGTTGTTTCTTACATTCTTCTGCTGCTCCTCATATTTTTTTATCAGGGTTTCAGAATCGGTAATTTCATTGAGTTTCTTTGCAACAGATTTTTCAAGGTTCGCAACCTCTTCCTTAAGATTTCCCAGCCTGGTTTCAAGTCCGGCAATTTCATCTTCCAGGTCCTGAACTTCCAGGGGTAATTCGCCTCTTAATGTTTTAATTTTATCTATCTCCGAATCAACTAACTGAAGACCGAATAAAGCTCTAAGCTTATCTTCCACAGAAATCTCGGATTCATGTACTTTTGTTTTTTCCATTTTTAAAAATAATTTATCGGATTCGTATTCGTTTCTGAAAACCGGACTGCAAATTTAGGGAATTTTTTGATAACCAGATCATATAAAATCTCAATGGCGAAAATTTCACTCTCAAAATGTCCTATATCAACAAGGAGTATTCTATTGTCAGCATCAAAGAAATTATGATATTTAATATCCGCAGTCAGGAAGGCTTCTGCCCCGGAAGACACAGCCTGACTTATTAATGAAGCTCCTGCCCCTCCGCATAAGGCGATTTTTTTTACCTTTCTTCCTGCAGGTTCTGAATATCTGATCCCCTTTGCATTAAAAACATCAGATACAATCTTTAAAAAATCATTTTCATTTAGGGCTTCATTGAATTCTCCAGTACAGCCAAGTCCAATTTTAATATTATCATTTTCAAGATTATACAGATCGTAAGCTACTTCTTCGTACGGATGTGCCTCAAGAAGAGCTTTAATAACCTTCTCCTTCAGATAAGAGAATAGAACTGTTTCAAATCGTAATTCCTTTTCATAAGCGATTTCGCCTTTTTGCCCGATAAAGGGATTAGTTTCTTCATTTCCCCTGAAGCTTCCGGTGCCTGGAGCATTAAAGCCACAGTTATCGTAATTGCCAATCACTCCGGCTCCGGCTTCAAAAATTGCAGTTGTTACTTTTTCGAAGTGAGAATCAGGAATATATGTAACCAGCTTCATAAGCCTGTTCTTTAAAGGTGATAATACCTTAATATTATTCAAATTGAGCTTTTCAGCCATCTTTCTGCTGACCCCTTTTTCGAAAACGTCAAGGTTTGTATGAGCGGAATATACAGCTATACCATGCCGGATCGCCTTCAGAACCAGCTTTTCAGTCAAAGAACCTCCGGTGATTCTTTTTAATCCTGAAAAAATAAGAGGATGATGAGAAATTATCAGATCACAATCTTTATTAATGGCTTCATCAAGAACCTGATCAGTAATATCCAGGGTAAGAAGCGCAGAAGAGATTTCTTTTTCTGACAATCCAATCTGGAGACCGGAATTATCATAGCTTTCCTGGAATGAAAGTGGCACTGATGAATCGAGATATGAACAAAGCTCTTTTAATTTCATAATGTTTCAGTTGGTTTATGCAACTCTCTCTGATATTCCATTCTGAAAAAAGGAAAAAGAAGACTGACTGTCACAAATTATTTTGTATGTCGAGAAGTATGGATTTTATTTTCTGCAGCGATTCATTGATTTCATATTTGTAATCAGTCTCGGTCCATTTTTCTGACAGCTTCTTTTTTGCACCTGTGAGCGTCATGCGTTCTTCTTTAACAAGATGATGAATGATCCTCAGGTTTTTGATATCCACAGGAGTAAAAAGCCTGTTACCCTTTTTATTTTTCATCGGCTTAAGGATTTCGAATTCATTTTCCCAAAACCTGACCGTTGAAACCGGCACACCCAGCATTTCGGCTGTTTCACCTATTGAATAATAAAGCTTTTCGACCTTCTTTTCTTTGTATGGCATAACAACTATTTATAATTGATTTCACCATTATCTGAAACTGTGATTTTTGTATCGGGAAAATCAACCTCAATCAGCTCCTTTATTTTATATATTACCCGGCTGGTGGTATCTAATTTTACTCCTCCGGGCCAGGGCTGAAATGCAGGAATTATCCGTCCTGTTATGAATCTACCTGTTTCATCCACGTTGATCCTGACTATCGGAGCCAGCGCGTTCGGACCATTCAGATTAAACCTTCCGAATGTACAGAAATTACCAAGACTGTAGCTGATAAATCGTTCATTATAAACTTCAACTGCCCGGGTCACATGGGGTCCGTGCCCAAATATAATATCAGCGCCATTGTCAATCATAGAATGTGCAAAATTATAAACATTCCCACGATCTTCACCGTGAAAAATCTCTGATTCTCTTGTTACATTCTGAAAATCTGCTCCTTCGGCACCACCATGAAATGATACAATTACTATGTCGCAGGTATCTGCAAGCATCCTCACTATCTCGCCGGCTCTGGTCAGATCATTTATATTGACTGTGCCGGCATTAGGCGCAAATGCGCAGAATCCATACAAAACCGAATCCTTTTTGAAGATCGACCATGGGTGTTCAGTAAGTCCTCCGTAATAAATTCCAACCGAATCAAGTATTGCTTTTGTACGATTACGGCCATTATCTCCAAAATCGCCGAAATGATTATTGGCCAGGCTGAATACATCAAATCCTGACGATGTAAGTGCAGTAATATAACTCTCAGGCATCCTGAAAAGATAGCAGATTGAAGTATCCTTGCATTTTTTTACAGGATCACCTGAATTTAAAAATGGTCCCTCAAGATTCCCGAATGTAAGATCGGAGGAAGCAAGAGTGCCGGCTACACTCTCAAGCAATGAGTAAGGGTTGTTGCGCGGAGGAAGAAATCTTGTGGATGGGAAAGCGCTTCCAAGCATTATGTCGCCGACTCCGGTAATTGTAATACTCCTTTTTGCAACAGGAGTTTTTGCAGTTGTTGAATCAGGTGGCTCAAAAGCAATTGAAAAGCTGTTGGTAAAACAACTAAAAATGAATAACCATATCAGAAACAGATGTGCCGGTCTTTTCATGATATATTAATGCTGCTTAATCAAAAGACTGACCGGTTTTGGATGCAATCTCAATAATTCTTTCATATTCTGCCGGAGAAAGATCTTCAAAATAATAATTGACCGGATCAACATTCTCACCATTCAGCTTTATCTCGTAATGAAGATGGTTTGCAACAGAAGTACCTGAATTTCCAACATAACCGATAATATCGCCCCGTTGTACTTTCTGATTAACCCTTACATTGAAATTGCTAAGGTGGGCATATATACTCTTATAACCAAAACCATGATCTATTACTATATTTTTTCCCAAACCCCTTTGTGATGACTGAACAGAAATTACAGTTCCATTTCCAGTAGCATAAACATCAGTACCTGCAGGAGCTGTAAAGTCCATGCCGTTATGAAATTTGATTATTTTGTAAATGGGATGAATTCTCAGTCCGAAGCCTGAAGCTGTACGTGTAAGATCGTTGTTTGAAATCGGCAGGATTGCGGGAATGGACCGGAGCATTTCTTCCTTTTTCATAGCCAGGTCAATAAGATCTGCAAATGATATTGACTGAATATAGATCTTCTTCCTGATTTTATCGAGCCTGTTTGCAGTTTCAATAATGAGACTTGAATTACTGTATCCTTCAAGTGATTTGTATCTGTTGACGCCTCCCACTCCTCCTTCCCTTAATGTTGCAGGTATAGGTTCAGCTTCGAAAATTGTTCTGTAAAGGTTATCATCGGTCTTCTGAAGGCCTTCAAGCACCTGTTCAACATTCGCCATATCCCTGTTAATCAGGTCATACTGAATAGTCAGCTGTTGTATTTCACGTTCCAGGGCTTTCTCCCTTGGTGAATCAAAGAAAGTGGCGAACAGTGCCCAGTATATGATTGCAATAATTATCGACGACGTAAAAAATGCCATAAATCTAAGCAAAAGAGCCTTCAAACCAAGACGTACCTTGTCGAAGCTCAGAGAATCCGGATTAAATTTGTATTTGGTTCTTGGCATAATTATGTACAAAGATAATCATTTCTAAAAAAAAAGATACAGGGCATTCCAAATGGAAAACCAGGGTAAACAAACTATGATGAAAAAAGATTATCTGAATTTTGACCTTGATCCCAGTGCAAGGATCATTTCATTATATTCCTCCGCAGAAATATCGTTGTTAAAGAAATAAATCGGATTTTTATGCTGGCCAAACTGATCAATCTGATAATGAAGGTGTGGCCCCGAGGATGTTCCTGTGCTTCCACTAAGTGCTATCAGATCGCCTCTTTTTAAATTCTCTCCTCTTGATACTTTGATCTGGCTGAGGTGACCATAGGTTGTCCGAAGGCCGTAACCATGATCTATTACAATATAATTGCCAAATCCTCCTGAGGTCCATCCTGATTCAGTTACCTTACCATCACCTGTTGAATATACTTCAGTGCCATAAGGGACAGAAAAATCCTGTCCGTAATGCATTCGCGGTGTACCATAAACGGGATGGACTTCCCGAAATTTATATCCGTCGCCCAGCCTGAAATTTACACTGACCGGACTTATCATCGGCTGATGATCCATTTCCCTTTTCCATTCAGATGATCTTTCTTCAATTGATTTATAAGACTCACGCTGTATGTTAGCCAGATTCTTAATCTCTTCGATTTTTGATTTTGAAGAGATAAGCAGGCCGGAATTAAGATATCCGGTAAGATCGCGATACCTGTCAACTCCTCCTGTTCCGGCTTTCCTGAATGATTCAGGGACGCTTTCCATATCAAGCACAGGACGGTAACGCTTGTCATCTGACAACCTGAAGCTTTGCAATGAATTCAATGAATTATCAAGCTCTCTGTTAATAAGTGCATATTGAAGCTTAAGAGTTTCCACCTGCTGAATAAGAATCTTTTCTTTTGGTGAGCCAAATATGTTTTGAAAAGCGGTTGCATAGACAAATGAAACCAATATTGACAGTGAAAGCCAGAAAAAAAAGCGGAAAATCTTCCCTTTTACAGGGATTCTGACCTGCTTGTATTGCAGGTCGCAGAGGTCAAGTATATACTTCGAATTGCGCAACAAAAGGCAAACAGTTTTTAAATTATATTACTGACTTTGCCAAATCTAACTCAAATAAATTAATTTTACAAGCCAAAATTCAGGTATATACATCTATTAAGAATGATTATAAAAATGAAGGCAGAGGAACTGAGGCAGATATTTTTTGATTTTTTTCAGTCCAAAGGCCATATTATTGTGCCTTCGGCGCCAATGATTGTAAAGAACGATCCTACCCTCATGTTCACCAATGCCGGCATGAACCAGTTTAAGGATATTTTTCTTGGAAACGAACAGCCGGCTTACAGGAGAGTGGCCAACTCTCAAAAGTGCCTTAGGGTGTCAGGCAAGCATAACGATCTTGAGGAGGTTGGTCATGACACCTACCATCATACCATGTTCGAAATGCTTGGCAACTGGTCATTTGGCGATTATTTCAAGAAAGAAGCAATCGGGTGGGCCTGGGAGCTCCTTGTTGGCAGGCTTGGCATTCCGGAAGACAGAATTTATACCACAATATTCGAAGGCAGCAGTGAAGATAATGTTCCACGCGATGATGAGGCATTCAAATACTGGGAAAAATGTTTCACAAACCCATCTGGACGCATCCTTGAAGGATCAAAAAAAGATAATTTCTGGGAGATGGGCGAAACAGGCCCCTGTGGTCCGTGTTCCGAAATTCATGTTGATATAAGGGATGATGACGAGAGAGCTAAACTGTCTGGAAAAGAACTCGTTAACAAAGGCCATCCTCATGTAATTGAGATCTGGAATCTGGTTTTTATTCAATATAACAGGAAATCAGACGGATCGCTTGAGATTCTTCCCTCAAAGCATGTCGATACAGGAATGGGGTTCGAAAGGCTCTGTATGATAATTCAGGGCAGGAAATCTAATTATGAAACTGACATTTTCCAGTCGGTAATCAGGGAAATATCAGTGATTACCGGCAAAAAATATGGTCAGAATGAAAAGACCGACATTGCACTTCGTGTTGTAGCTGACCATATCAGGGCTGTATCATTTTCAATAGCCGATGGCCAGCTTCCCTCAAACAATAAGGCAGGATATGTAATAAGAAGGATCCTTCGCCGTGCTGTAAGATACGGGTATAACAGCCTGGGAATCGAGGAGCCATTCATGTACAGGCTCGTTCCGGTTCTTGCCTCTGAAATGGGTGCCCATTATCCAGAGCTTGTGAGCGGTAAGGACCACATTGCCAAAATTATTTTTGAGGAAGAAACAGCTTTTCTGAGGACTCTCGGGAAAGGCCTGAAGATGATTGAAAGAACAATATCGGACTTCAGAAAAGAGAATAAAAAAGTTCTTCCCGGGAAAGAAGCTTTTGAGATGTTTGATACATTCGGATTTCCTGTAGACCTTACTCAGCTGATACTCAAGGAAAATGATATGGAGCTGGACCTGAATGGGTTTGAAGCTGAGATGAAAAAACAAAAAGAACGCTCACGCGAGGATGCTTCAGTGCAGACAGCTGACTGGGTGACCGTAAGGGACATTGAAGGAACTGAGTTCACTGGTTACGAAAGAACAGAAGATACAATCAACATTACAAAGTACCGCAAGGTCAAAATCAAGGGAAAGGAAAGCTGCCATCTGGTATTTGATAAAACTCCTTTCTACGCTGAGTCAGGAGGTCAGGCCGGTGACACTGGCTTTATATTATCAGGAAATGAAAAAACCGATATCCTTGACACAATCAAGGAAAACAATCAGATCATACACATTTCGAATAAGATTCCTTCAGATCCCTCCTCAACTTTTAGAGCAGTTGTCGATTTGGGAAAACGTCTGATGACAGCTAACAACCACACTGCTACTCACCTGATTCACTTTGCATTACGATCAGTTCTCGGGAAGCATGTGGAACAGAAAGGTTCTCTTGTGAATTCCGACCGGCTGCGTTTTGATTTCAGCCATTTCAGTAAACTTTCGAAGGAAGAACTGTCGCGGGTTGAAAAACAGGTCAACCAGATGGTAAGGGAAAATAACAGAAGCCGGGTTAATACAGGAGTATCCATGGAAAAAGCCCGGGCAATGGGTGCCATGGCTCTATTTGGAGAAAAATACGGAGATACAGTCAGAGTAGTTGAATTTGGTGATTCGGTTGAATTATGCGGAGGAACACATGTTGAAGCAACCGGAAGCATTGGTATTGTAAAAATTGTATCAGAAAGCGGAATAGCCGCCGGCATAAGACGGATTGAAGCCGTAACTGCATCAAGGGCGGAGGAATATATTAATGAGAAGCTTGAGACTATTGATGAACTTACATCGCTGCTTAAAAGTAATATCGTTGAAAAGGTTGAAAAACTTATTTCTGAAAACTCTGCCCTAAGGAAGTCAATCGAAAAATATCAGGCAGCCGAAACCTTAATAATTGCAAAGGATTTGCTCCAAAATTCAGCTGTAATAAATAAAATAAGGCTGGTTTCAGGCCAGGTTGATGCCGGATCACCGGATGTGCTTAAAAATATTGCTCATCATATAAAGAGTTCTTCCGATAATACAGTACTTGCAATCGGATCGGTAATCTCAGGAAAAGCCAGTTTGCTGGTAATGGTAAGCGAAGATCTTGTAAAAGGAAAATCTGTTAATGCTGTTTCTTTGATAAATGAAGCTGCTGTAAAAATAAACGGAGGAGGAGGCGGTCATCCTCACCTGGCTACGGCAGGTGGAAAAAATCCTGACGGAATACCTGATGCTCTTGCAAAAATTGCTGAAATTATTCAGAAAATCTAGATCCATTCGAAAATGCCAAAAAATAAAATGTCTTATAACCAACTGGTTATGAGACATTTATTTTAAAGGTAGCCTCATTTTTGAAATCATATTAATGTTTGTTCGAAATTATTTGTTAGAATTACATTGTAATCTTCATACCAAATTTAATCTGACATGGAAGTTAAACGAACCTTTGATATTGTTCAATGGAATGTCGACAACTATCCCCGTAAAGACATGTACGGAGGTAAAAAAGACAATGAATGGATCACCTGGTCAACTGAGGATGTAAGCAGAAATGTCAATCTGGTAAGCTATGGCCTTCTCTCCGCAGGCTACAAAAAAGGCGACATAGTTGCTACAATCAGCGGAAACAAGCCCGAATGGAACTTTGTCGATATGGCACTTGCACAGACAGGCATGATCCACGTCCCGATCTATCCGACAATAGGTACCGAAGAATATGAATACATACTGAGGCACAGTGATGTTAAATTAATAATCCTGGGTAATAAGACCATCTATAATAAAGTAAGTCCGATAGCAGGTAAAATAGCCGGATTGAAAGAGATTTTTTCATTTGATCCGGTTGAAGGAGTTCGAAATTTCAATGAAATTCTTGAAGCAGGCAAAAAAAATGAAGAAAAATTCCGTGATGAGGTTGAAAGAACAAAGGACAGCATAAAACCTGAAGACCTCGTAACCATTATATATACATCAGGAACTACAGGTAATTCAAAGGGAGTAATGCTTTCTCATGCCAATCTGGTTAATAACGCCATCACAACTTCGAAAGCTCACCATCTCGGTTACGGTCACAGGGCAATCAGCTTTCTTCCGCTATGCCATGTTTATGAGCGTATGGTTAATTACCACTTTCAATACAAAGGGATAAGCATATATTATGTAGAAAATATGGGAACCGTCTCTGAAACTGTAAAAGAGATCAAACCTCATATTTTCAATACAGTTCCCCGGCTGCTCGAAAAAATTTATGACAATATCATGGGCAAGGGGCGCAATCTGCCATGGTTAAAAAGAAAAATCTTTTTCTGGGCAGTCAATCTCGGCCTTAAATTTCAGCTTCACGGTAATTCTTCATTTTATAAATTCAGGCTTGGCATAGCAAGAAAGCTGATATTCAGTAAATGGAAGGAAGCTCTTGGAGGAGAGCTGCAGGTAATGGTCTCCGGGGGAGCTGCACTCCAGTCAAGGCTTGAAAAAGTTTTCTGGGCAGCAGGATTGCCTGTTATACAGGGATATGGCCTGACTGAAACCTCACCCGTCATTGCAGTTAATCCTTTCAGGATCGATGAGATCGGATTCGGAACCGTAGGTCCTGTCATCGAAGGTGTGGAAGTCAAAATTGCTGACGATGGAGAGATCCTGTGCAGGGGAGTAAATGTGATGATGGGCTACTACAAGGCTCCTGATCTGACCGCAGAAATGATCGACAAGGATGGCTGGCTCCATACTGGTGATATCGGAGTTTTCGAGGGAGGAAAATTTCTGAAGATAACCGACAGGAAAAAAGAGATGTTCAAATCATCAGCCGGTAAGTATATTGCACCCCAGGTGATAGAAAACAAGCTGAAAGAATCATCATTCATTGAACAGGCGATGGTAATCGGAGAAAACCAGAAATTCGCAAGTGCAATATTTTCTCCCGATTTTTCATTTTTGCATGACTGGTGCTCAATTCACAAGATTCAGTACAGGGACAATAAGGAGCTTATTGAATTACCAGAAGTGATAGAAAGATTCAACAGGGAAGTCAGGGAGGTTAATAAAACTCTTGGAGAACATGAACAGATCAAAAGATTCAGGCTTGTTACAGAGGAATGGACCCCGCTCACAGGAGAACTCTCTCCTACCCTCAAGCTCAAAAGAAATTATCTTGCTAAAGAATACAAGGACCTGATAGCTGAAATTTATTTCAGCGGTGAAAAGGATTATAATCTGCTCAGCCGGATCAGGAATGGAATAAACGGAGCGCTTAAGAATTTACCAAAGTTCTAAAGTTGAGGCTGTAGAGGCTATAAAGGCTAAGGCTTTAGGGCTTAAAGGCCTTAAGGTTTAAAGGCTTAAAACATGTAGATTATAAAGCATCTTTAAAGCATTTACAGCTTTTACATCCTTTACGCCTTTACGCCTTTAAGCCTTTAAGCCTTTAAGCCTTTATTAGCATCTAATGCTTTTTTTTGTATTTTTGAGGCTTTTAAAAGAGTAATGAGAAAAACCCTTTCCGTAAGCCTTCTTATCATCCTTCTCTGCATATCATGTACCCCTGAACATTGTTTTGAGGGAACTGAATCCTATCTTAAAGCAACATTTTACGATTATGCCACCAAAGATGCTTTGCCTCCCGATAGTGTGACAATTTACGGGCTTGCAATGGACACCAGTAAAATTTATGATAGCTTCGTAAAGCTGCAACCTGCTAATTTTCCGTTAAATCCTTCCACCGACAGTGTCGGGTTTGTGATAAAGATAAACGGAATTGCAGATACTATGAAGATATTTTACACCAGTTATTATCATTTTGTTTCAAAGGAATGCGGGTTTACCTTCTATCATGATCTTACATCCGATTCTATTAGGTTTACCACCAATGGCATTGATTCAATTCGTATAAGGCGAAGTACTGTAAAAACAACAAATGAGGAGAACTTACGGATATTTTATTAGCACTTTGATTTTACTTGTTACCTGTCTTTCAAACATGCGGGCACAGGATACTATATTGATTCCCCTGAAAATCAAAATCGGGCTGGAAGTATCAGGTCCTGTTCAATATTATTTCGATAAAAATACTCTTAATACAGAAGGTTATTTTTCTGTCGACCTGAATGAGAAATTTTCTGCAGTAATTGGCGGAGGCTATCTTAATTATAAATATTCACAATATAATTATGAGTATTTTAATCAGGGATCATTCATACGTACGGGTATAGATATGAATATGCTTAAACCAAAAAAATCACAGGGCAGATATTGGGCAGGAATCGGGTTGCACTACGGGTTGAGTATTTTTACATCAGAGGTTCCTTCTTTTAAAAAAGATAACTATTGGGGTTCAGTTTCATCATCCATACCACGGGAGAGAAGCATGGGTCATTATGTTGAGTTTACACCCGGTGTAAGGGCAGAATTATTCAGAAATTTATGCATCGGCTGGACCATCAGTATCAGAAAGATGATTTCTGTAAATTCCGAAAGCAATCTTAAGCCTATATACATGCCCGGTTATGGGAATGGAGGAAAATCAGTCGCGACCGGACTTAGCTATTTCATAGTCTGGAACATACCATACAACAAGAAACAGGTGATAATCAAGCCCGAGGAACCCGAGGAAACAGATATTGTGGAACCAACGCCTGATCCGTCAATCCAGAATAACAGGCAACAACAATTCCCATCGAACAGGTCATCGGGAAGCAGACCATCTATGGACAGGTAAACACCATGTAGAATTTCTATTTTTAAGCAGCTTCAGCCGATGTATCAGGTTTCCTGCTGAAAATGAACAAGCCTGCATAGGTCAACAGCCCATTCAGCAGGAGCAATTCAAACCCGAATTTGTAGCCGTTAAAAAGTTCTTCAGAATAACTGCTTAGTATAAAGCAGATTACCGGTGATGCAATCGCTATAAATGGGGTCAGCTTATCATTCACGAATCTCTTCGTAAATAAGCCAAAAGAATATAATCCCAGCAGCGGGCCATAAGTGTAACCTGCAATCGTAAAGAGCTGATCAATTACAGCTTTATTATTTAATGAACTGAAAATCAGCACACAAATGAAAAAGATAAATGCAATCGACAGATGAACGGTATATCTGATACGGGTCTTTTTCTTTTCAGTCATCCCTGTATTGCGTTCGAGACCCAAAAAGTCAATGCTTACTGATGTTGTCAGTGATGTCAGGGCACCATCGGCACTTGGAAAGGCCGCTGAGATAAGTCCGATCAGGAAGACAAGTCCTGCCGTAGGACCAAGATACTGCAGGGCTACAGTTGGAAAGATATCATCGCTCGATGCCACATCGATTCCTTTGCTCTGAACATATATCAGCAACAGTGCTCCAAGGAAAAGAAAAATCATATTGACAAAGAACAGGATACCACTGAAAGTGAACATGTTCTTCTGGGCTTCCTTTATATTTTTGCAGCTGAGATTCTTCTGCATCATTTCCTGGTCAAGTCCGGTCATTACAATTGTAATGAACATCCCGCTGAAAAACTGTTTCAGAAAAAATCTTTCATGATGCCAGTCCATGTTAAACATCTTTGATGCAGGACTATCCTTAACAGAAGAAATGAGCTTCATAATGGAAATATCCAGATCCCGGCTTATATAAATAACTGAAAGGACAACGGCAAGAAGCATGAAGGTGGTCTGCAGCGTATCGGTCCATATTATTGTTTTAATTCCTCCCTTTAATGTATAGAGAATGATCAGGATAATGAAAACAAGTACATTTACCCAGAAAGGAATATTCCAGGCATCAAAAACAAAAATCTGTAATACGTATATCACCACAAACATTCTGAGGGATGCACCCAAAGTTCTGGAAATTATGAAAAAACCGGCTCCTGTTTTATATGACCAGAAACCGAAACGCTGATGGAGGTAAGAATAAATGGATTTCAGCTGGAGTCTGTAGTAGAGCGGCAGCAGAACAAGAGCTATGACTGCATATCCGAAAAGATACCCCATAACAACAACCATATAGCTGAACTGAGTATCTTTTACCCATCCCGGCAGAGACATGAAAGTTACTCCTGACAGAGAAGCTCCTATCATTCCATAGGCAACAACAAACCATGGGGATGATTTATTTCCCACATAAAAAGAGTCATTATCAGCTTTTCTTGATGTAATCCAGGTGATGGTGAAAAGTACTATAGTGTATAAAAGAAAAACACCAAGAATTATAAATGGAGCCATAAATTAAATAATTAAGCATGCAAGGTTAATAAAAAGATTGCAGGACAAAAAATACCTGTATCATTTAATCACACCTTAAAAATTGAAGTAATTTTGTTGAAAAGAAAAAATTAATGAGTTTTGCCGAGTTTCCTTCAAAGCTGCTTGAAAATGCCGTAAACGAATTTGCTTCTCTTCCGGGAATCGGAAGAAAGACAGCATTCAGGCTGGTTATGAATCTATTACGACGGAATAGCGAGGAAGTAAGAAGATTCGGTGAAAGCATAATCAAGCTTCATGGAGAGATCCATTACTGTACAATCTGCAACAATATTTCAGATACCGAGATCTGTAGTATCTGCAAGGACGCAAACCGCGATAAATCACAGGTGTGTGTGGTTGAAAATATCCAGGACGTAATGGCGATTGAGAATACCAGGCAATACAAAGGATTGTATCATGTGCTTGGCGGTATCATTTCACCAATTGATGGCATAGGTCCTTCTGATCTGAAGATCGATTCGCTCGAAGAGAAAGTAAAAAGCGGAGGGATAAAGGAAGTTATTCTTGCCCTCAGCACTACAATGGAAGGTGATACAACAAACTTCTATCTGTATAAACGACTTCATAAATACGATTGCAGCCTGACAACTCTTGCCAGGGGGGTTGCAGTCGGGGATGAACTTGAGTACACTGATGAGGTAACTCTGGGCCGGGCAATCACAAATAGAAATCCTTATCAGCAATAAAACAGGACCAACTTTTTATTAACAGATTAAATAATCTGATTTTCTAAATCATTAGTGATGTTCAGTGTTAACGGAACATTTCCAATTCCTGTTTGTTAATCTGTTGTTACAAAAGTAACGGCACTCTTAAAAAAATCGGGCTTGTTTCAGAAACACCTGATTATTAATTTTATAAACACAGCATTTACCAAAATTTTAATTTTTAAATCAGTTTTTATGGCAAGGATGAACATAATTCTGCCTGCAATGGGAGAAGGAGTAATTGAGGCAACAATTAACAAATGGCTTGTTGCCGAAGGTTCCATGATTAAAGAAGATGAACCTCTTGTTGAAGTTGCAACAGACAAAGTGGATTCTGAAATTCCCTCGCCCGCTTCAGGCACTTTGGTTTCAGTACTTGCCCCTGAAGGAACAGTAAAAAAGATTGGAGATATTATAGCAATAATTGAAGATGACGTACAGGCAACAACGGAAGTCCCGGAAAAAGTTGAAAAAGAAGTAGAAAGGATCCGTGAGACTATTGATGCAATGAAAGAAGAGAAAGAAGAGATTGAGGTGCTTTCAGGCGGAATGAAAAGCCGCACACCTTCAGGAAAATTCCTTTCGCCTCTTGTCAGAAGCATAGCAGCCCGTGAAGGAATAAGCTATGATGAGCTTGATAAGATCACAGGAACCGGAATGGATGGAAGAATCACGAAAGATGATATTCTGAAATTGCTGGAAAAAACACAGAAAAGCGACAAAGAGCCGGAAATACGACGGTCCGCAGAGGAACCAAAAAAAGAAGAAGAATTAAAAACAGAACCGGAATTTCAGAAGATTACTTCAGAAAAAAAAACAGAAGCAGCGCCTCTTCATGAAAAGCGTCAGGAGGCTGACGAGGTTATACCAATGGACAGGATCCGCAAAATAATTGCGGAACATATGGTGATGTCAAAAAGAACATCACCTCACGTAACTTCATTTATCGATGCTGATGTTACAAAGCTTGTCAACTGGAGAAATTCCTATAAGGATAAGTTCCTGAAAGCCGAAGGTCAGAAACTAACGCTGATGCCAATTTTTGTAGATGCTGTTGCCAGGGCCCTTTATGAAATGCCAATGATCAATATATCAGTTGATGGAACAAATATTATCAAAAGGAAAAACATAAATATTGGTATGGCAACTGCAATGCCTGACGGGAACCTTATTGTTCCTGTAATCAGAAATGCCAATGAAAAGAATCTCACGGGACTTGCAAAAGCAGTAAATGACCTTGCTGACAGAGCAAGAAAAAACAAATTAAAACCCGATGAAATATCAGGGGGCACCTTTACAATCACTAATTTCGGAAGTTATCACAACCTTGCCGGAACACCTATAATCAATCAGCCACAGGCAGCTATCCTGGGAACGGGTGTGGTCAGGAAAACTCCGGTTGTTATTGAGACTCCTGATGGAGATGTAATAGCTATCCGCCAGATAATGATACTCTCTCTGAGTTATGATCACAGGGTAATCGACGGCGCCCTTGCCGGAAAATTCCTGCATAAAGTAAAAGGTATCCTTGAAAACTATAGCCCGGGTATTGAATAATACCGGGCATTCCGTATGAACTAATTCTAAAAACACATCCCCTTAACTTTTTGTTAATCAGCATGAAGGCTTTTTTATATTGCGTTTTTGTTAATATTATAACTATATTACTATCTTTATTTTGAAATTTTAGCCATAAAATGTTCTTCTTTCCTTATTTAGAATTATGGATAACAGCCACACAAGGTGTATGTATATTTTTTCTTTCAGGACCTAATTTAGTATTATGAAAAGGTTTATTTTCTTATTGTGGATGCTTGCCACATTTTTTAATATTGACTCGATCTCACAGTCGAGGGGAGAAATCAAGAATTATTTTTATGAAGCTGAAAGCTGGATTTTGTTTGAAGATTACAAAGAAGCCCTTCCTTTATATTTGCAATTATTAAAGATTCATCCCTCAAATGCAAATTTCAAGTACAGGGTTGGACAATGCTATATCAATACACCTGGCGAAAAAGAAAAAGCCATTGGTTACCTTGAAGATGCCGTAAAATATATTAATCCCAATTACAGGGAAGGAAAATTCAGGGAAGAGGGTGCTCCATATGATGCCCTTTATTATCTGGCTAATGCTTACCGGATAAATAATCAACTTGATAAAGCTCTTGAAACCTATGAGGTTTTCAAAAAAAATTTAAATCCCGAAGTATACGATTCCAACATTGTAAGCCTGCAGATACAGTCATGTCATAATGCCCGGGAACTGATCGGCAAGCCTTTATTTATAAAGGAGAATAATCTGGGCAATGATATTAATGAAAGCAACTCTGAATTTAATCCGGTAATTTCCGACAAGGAGGATTTGCTCATTTATTCGAAAAGCGAAGCTTTTTATGATGCAATCCTTTATTCTGCAAAGGTAGGTGGTAAATGGACGGTCCCAATGAACATGAATGAGCTGCTGAAGGTTGACCAGGACCTTTTCCCGACATCACTCTCAAAGGATGGAAAAGACCTTTACCTCTATAGTTCAGCCGATTATGACGGAATCATTTACACAACTCATTTTGAAAATGACACCTGGTCGCCTCTTGTAAAATTAAATGATAACATCAATACAAAATTTTGGGAATCGCATGCAACAATCTCTCACGATAATAAAAAACTATATTTTACCAGCAACAGGAGAGGAACTCTTGGAGGGCTTGATATTTATGTCTCAAAAAGAGATAGCAGCGGAAACTGGGGACCAGCTGAAAACCTGGGTCCTGTGATTAACACAGCATACAATGAAGAATCGCCTTTCCTCAGTCAGGATGATAAAACCCTGTTTTTCAGTTCAAGAGGTCACTTTAATATGGGCGGTTACGACATTTTTTATTCAACTCTCTTCGATGATCAAACCTGGTCTGTTCCTTTGAATGCAGGGTACCCGCTCAATACGACTGACGATGATGTCTTTTTCAAACCGGTCGGGGAAGGTTATGAGGGATATCTTGCAATGGAAAATCCTGAAGGATACGGAAAGCAGGATATTTACAGGATCGAAATATTTTCAGACCAGCATCCAAGAAAGTTTTTTGTCAGAGGAATGGTGAAAGTGGCTGATCTGATGAGCAATATAAATGACAGCGTTAGGATAAGAGCAAGGAATGTCAGGGATCCGAATAAAACATTTATCGTTTATTCCAATGCCCGGACTGGAGAATATGAATTCGAACTGCCTCAGGGGGAGTATGAGATAACTTACGAAGGCGACGGAGGAGAAAAAATTGTAAGAAATCTCGATCTGGCCCTGACAAATCCGGCCGACAGCTTCGTTCTGCCTGGAACCATATTGCCAAGAACCGATTTTGTTGCGGATTTCTTTGTACAAAGCAACAAAACTATTTCAGTTGCAAAAGGTGATACCTTACTGTTTCCAATGAAAGTTGAACCACAATCTTTAATTACGGTTGAGCATTGGGTAGGCGATTCATTATATTCAGTTCAGCAATTTTTTGTGACAGATTCTGTATTCAATTATAAAATGGTGCCAAAACCGGGCGATAATAAGCTCGTGTTCAAGCTCACTGACAAGTTCAATAATATAACCTCCACTGAAGTATTCATAACAAGGGAAAAAGATGTAACTACACAGCCTCTGGTCCGTCCGGAATACAGCCGGGTGATAGCTAAAAAACAGATTGCAGCCCTTATATCGATGCTTAAGAACCGTGCTAATGATAAACTGGTTAAGGTAATTTCGGACATTAATATTGAAAATAAGAAGTTTGGCAGGGTTGACGATCTCATTTCTTATATCAGGGAAGAAGCTGCTAAAAAGAGTATCAGTCCCGAGGAAGTTGAGAAACTGGCATTAAGGGTCGCTTTAATGGATAATATCCTTACACAGGCAGCAGTTGATATAATGGCCAGATACACAACAGGTGATCTGAAAAAGATACTCAGTGATCTTGATATTTATGAGGCAAACCTGAAGACATGGACAGACCTGCAAAAGTACATCATGGAAAAAACAGGAGGCGAGATCACTCCTGAAGAATTGAACGAAATTGCAGCTGCGATTCTGGCAGATACAGATCCAGCGATTGCAATGCTGAAAGACAAAATATTAGCTTTTGGTGACACTTCTCCCGATTCAACAATAATAAGAGAATCGATCACCAGGGCCGATCTTGAGAATATCAAGCTCAGGGAAAAATGGTTACAGGCCTTTATAAATAAATCATTAAACAAGGGTCTTACATACAATCAGCTTGCTGAACTTCTGGCCCGGATAAGCTCTTTGCCTGAAACGACTGCACAGCAATTCCTTGATCTCCTTATTGAATATTCAGAAGAACCTCTTACCTCAGCACTTAAATCACTCAATCTGAAAAAAGAGAAAGTCAAAACACCAAAAGATCTGGTTCTGTTCCTGCTTACAAATAAGAATAAGGAGAAATATCCTGAAGATGCTTTATATAAAGCTATCTCCAGCATTGTTATTACACAGGATATACCTGAAGAAACTATCAGATCGTCACAGCAGGGAACGGCTAAAGGCAAAAAATATATTCTGTGGTTCATTCTGGGAGCCTCAGTGATCTATTTCATTATACTCTTCATGAGGAGAAAGAAATCTGAAAAGAAAAATAAATAGCTTCTGAAGAATGACCGGTTATCCCGGTCATTCTTATAAAATATATATTTGAAAAGTCCCTTATGTATTAATTTTTAATAAATTTACCTGAGAAAACCTCCTGATATGAGTAAAAGAACCATTTTCCTGATTGTTGCAATTTTTTATTCTCTTACAACTGTTGCACAGGAGAATAAAAGCCTTCAGGATACATTCCTTGAAGCTGAATTCTTTTTCATGAATGAGGATTACTCCGATGCTCTCAATTATTACCTTCAGTTGTATGAGAAACTGCCTGATAATGCTAACCTGGCCCATCGAATCGGCGTTTGTTATCTTAATATCCAGGGAAAAAAGAATCTCTCCATTGACTACCTGGAAACGGCATCAAAGAACATGTCAGCCAAACACAAGGAAGGTACCATAACACAGGTCAATGCTCCATATGATGCCCTTTATGACCTTTCCAAAGCATATCGGATTAACTTCATGTTCGATAAAGCTAAAGAAGCCCTTGTTAAATTTTCAGGCACTCTGCTTCCGGATGATCGTGAGAATCAGGATTTTATAAAACATGAAATTGAAACATGCGGAATAGCCAAAGAAATAATAGCCAAACCGGTTTTATATACTGAGACTAATATGGGTGATGTCTTTAATGATGATAAACCGAATTTTAATCCTATCATTTCAGCCGATGGTAAATCGTTTGCATACATGGTATCACTAAAGTTCTACGATGCCATAATGTTCAGCAGGCTGGTTGACGGGAAATGGTCAGGCCAGATTAATATTACACCGGAGCTTCAGTCAGACGGTGATTTTTATATTTCATGCCTTTCTGCTAATGGCAATATGCTTCTGCTTTCAAGGGATGACAATTACAATAGTGATATCTATTCCAGCAATTTTGACGGTAAAACCTGGTCAAAAACAATGAAGCTGAATAAAAACATCAATACGAAATACTGGGAATCTCATGGATTTATATCATCCGACGGTGATATGCTGGTCTTTGCTTCCGACAGGCCAGGTGGTTTTGGTGGCCTCGACCTTTATGTTTCTAAAAAAGTAAAAGGCGACTGGGGCCCTGCAATAAATCTTGGGCCTGAAATCAATACTCAGTTCAACGAAGACAGACCTTTTCTTATAAACAAAGGTAAGACTCTGTTCTTCAGTTCACAGGGACATAAGAATATCGGAGGATATGACCTTTTCAGGTCGGATAAGGAATCAAACGGTCTTTGGAGTCAGCCCCGAAATCTGGGTTATCCCATAAATACTCCGGATGATAATATCTTCTTTATGCCGGCAGGTGATGGAAATACTGGTTACTATTCCGTATTCAAGGAAACAGATGGTTTTGGAAAAGAAGATATTTACAAGATCACCTTCAAATAAAAAATAGTCTGACTTTAAAATGGTAGTATTGAAAATTTACTATATTTGTTCTGATGCGAAATTTCAGTAAAAAGTTTATAATAATCTTTCTGCAGCTTTTGATACTCTTTTTTGTTCCATTTGCTGCCACAGCTCAATCAACAGAAGAGAAGAAAAAGATCTTCGCCCAGGCTGAATCGTATTTTCTTTATGAAGAATATGAACTTGCAAATCAGCTTTATATCTTATTGGAGACTCCTGATAATATGAACGTTAAATACAAAATAGGCACTTGCTATCTCAATATACCTGACGAAAAGGAAAAATCTATCCCCTATCTCGAAGAAGCTGTTAAAACTGCCACTTATGATTCAAAAACTGAATTATTCAAGGAAACAAAAGCACCTCTTGATGCCTATTTCTATCTTGCTAAAGCTTATATGATAAATGATGAGCTTGAAAAAGGCCTTGCTACACTAACAACATTCAGCAAACTTGCCAGCGAGACCAAATCGAAAGGAGGAATGAAGAACACAGAATTTATTGATCAACAGATACAAGCATGCAAGAATGCAATCCAATTCAAGGAAAATCCAATTAATTTCAGCAAAAAAACTCTTGGTCCTGACTTTAGCCTTGGTGCTATAAATGACAATCCAGCCGTAAGTTACGATGGTAATACAATTGTGTATACTGAACGGAGAGGAATAGTAAACGTAATCTACTTCTCAAAAAAAGAACGTGAGAAATGGCAGTCTCCTATAGAAATAACTCCAGAACTCAAAGCAGGCGAGGATTGCTCTTCTTGTTCACTTAACAACGATGGTACTGAATTGTACCTATATAAAACTGATAATTATGATGGGGCAATATATTCTTCAAATTATATAAACGGGGCATGGACTCCTATTAAAAAACTGAATAAAAATATCAATACAAAGTTTTATGAATCGCATGCCTCAATATCTGCAGATGGTAAAAAACTATATTTTACAAGTAACAGAGACGGAGGACAGGGAAACCTCGACATTTATGTTTCAGAAAAGGATGCAACCGGCGACTGGGGTGTACCTGTAAATCTGGGTGCTGCAATAAATACACCTTTTAATGAAGATACACCATTTATAACAGCCAACGACTCTGTATTATACTTCTGTTCTGAAGGCCACAGCACAATGGGAGGTTATGATAATTTTAAAAGCCAGCGAATTGGTGATGTCTGGAAAACACCATCAAACCTTGGGTACCCTATTAATTCATCCGATGACGATAAATTTTTCGAGCCTGCAAATAACGGAATTAATGCATATTACTCAATTACAACTGACTACAAGAAAAGTGAAATATTTTTTATTGGCATAGGAGTTAATGATGTAGCACAACTCTTTGAAATAAAGGGTAAATTCAGCCTTCAGGACACAACTGTAACATTCAATGAAAATTATGCAATACATCTTCTCGACAAGAATTCAGGAGATACACTCGATGTAGGATATCCAAACAAATACACTGGAATATACAGTTTTACAGTGGTTCCCGGAGACTTAAGACTAATATATACCGGAATAGGCTATTTTTCACAATCTGTCGACACAACCATCCAGCAGGACAATCCAACATTGATCATAAATATCGATGCTTCACTTAAAAAAGATACAACAGTCAAAATAGCTTCTTTTCCAGATCAGACATTTTATGCCAAAATCAATCTTTCACTTGCCCCTTCAGTAGCAGCAATTGATACAAGCATCCTTATAACAAACATGAATGTTGCAGATGTCAGCGACAGAAACGTTAAAGATGCTGATATTTTATATTATACAGTGCAGGTAATTGCTCTTCATAATCCAGTTGATATAAGCTACTTTAAGTATATCACCGATATGAAAGTGATGTATAATGACACTGATAAGTTTTATAGGTATACAACCGGCAGATTATCTACAAGAGAAGAGGCTTACGCATTAAGATTGGAACTGATAGGGAAAGGATATCCTGAAAAGATCTTTATAAAGAAGGTCTCCAAATAATTATTGCTTATCATGAAATTTGAAAAAATCAGACTCAGGGCTATGGAGCCTGAAGATCTGGAACTCCTTTATGACTGGGAGAATAACCCTTCGAACTGGATCATAAGCAATACTGTATCACCTTTTTCGAAGTATACACTTAAAAGATATCTTGAAAATTCTCACAAGGACATTTATCAAACAGGTCAGGTACGGCTCATGATAGATCATATTGAGGATAAAAAAACAATTGGCACAATCGACCTCTTTGATTTCGATCCGTTTCATAAACGTGCCGGTCTTGGAATTTTAATTGCAAAAGAAGCTTACAGAAAAAAAGGCTATGGATCAATGGCCCTGCTCTGCATGATAAAATATTGTTTTAAAACCCTTCAGCTGCATCAGTTATATTGCAATATACTGGCAAAAAATCCCGAAAGCATTGACCTCTTTGAAAAGCATGGATTTGTTCAGACCGGTATAAAAAAAGATTGGATCAAAACTTCGGAAGGATACTCAGATGAGTATCTGTATCAGCTGATCAATAAAGCATTATAGCTGACTTTGCGGGTTCAGGTTTTTTGCCAGCAAACCGCAGGCAGCTGAAATATCAGCACCACGTGATTTCCGTATGGAAGCAGAAATGCCTGAAATAACCAGTTCATGCTTGAAGATCTGCATCCGTTCTTCAGTGGAGGAGATATAATGACCATTACCTGTATTATGGTATGGAAGCAAGTTGATCCTGATATCGGAGTTCTTCAGTATCGATATAAGTTCTTCAAGATGAGCGTCACTGTCATTGAAATCACGTATCATAATATATGCAATGCTCAGTCTTCTTTTCTTCTTCAAAGGATGAACTTTCATTAAACCTATTATGGTTCTGACCGGATAACGTTTCTCAACAGGTGCTATTTTCTTCCTTTCGTCACTGAATGGCGTATGAAGGCTCAGTGTAAGATTGCAGCTGGAAAGCTTCAGAAACTTATTGACGGCAGGAGTTATTCCAACTGTGGAAACAGTTACATTCCTGGGACTTAAAGCCAGGCCCCATTCTGCTGTTATGATTTCACACGCTTTTAAAACATTATCCAGATTATCCAAAGGCTCACCCATACCCATGAATACGACATGTGTGATTTTTTGAGAATCGGGAAGGCTGAGTAATTGATTAACAATTTCTCCTGCAGTCAAATTGCCGTGAAATCCGTACCTGCCCGTAGCACAGAAGCTGCATCCCATCCTGCAACCCGATTGGGTGGATACACATACTGTATGCCTTTTGATTTCAGGAATAAAGACTGTTTCAAATTCTTTTCCATCATCACTTCTGAAGAGATATTTAACCGATTTGTCAACGGATATTTCAAAAGCTACAGGCTTGATAATTCCTGTATATGCATTTTCAGAAAGTTCCTCTTTTAACTTCCGTGGAATCCCGGGGATCAAAGAGAATTCAGAGGCTTTTCTCTTGTAAATGCTGTTTGAAATTGATAAAGCATGAGCACGGGTGTAACCTGATGAAGAAATTAAACTAAAGATTTCTTCTAACGTATGACCACAAAGACTTTTCTTTATCATTATTACAGGGTAATATCTATGCCAGAATAAAATAATTCATATCATTGATATTAAGATACTTACAGAAGATCGCACATAAATTAACTGTCAGACAAATATACGGGAAACCCTCTTTGTTTCCATAGTTTACCGGCCTTAAACGAGAAATACTGAACAATTCTAAAATTGCCTTGTTTTAAGTTCTCATACTAAACGGGAGAAATAATTAAATGTCAGAGATAACTAAACCAATCCGTATTATATCTACCGCATACAAAAAAATTCAGGAAATCCGGCTCTTAACAAAAAGCACTTTTATTATAAGATTCGAACGTAATAACTTGCAATTTATTCCCGGTCAGCATGTTAATGTTGGATTAAAAGGTTCACCTGATCAAAGAGAGTACTCAATATATAGTGGTCTAAAGGATGAATATCTTGAAATTTTAGTTAAGGAGGTAATTGATGGCAGCGTATCCTTGAAGCTTAGAAATTCCAGGCCAGGACAATTACTTTATGTAAACGGACCCTTTGGATCGTTTAAGCTGGAAAAAAAAGATATGTACTCCGGAAAGCATCTGTTTATTGCCACTGGTACGGGCATCTCACCTTTTCATAGCTTTGTTAGATCTTTCCCCGGAATAGACTATGCCCTCCTTCACGGCATCAGGTTTAAAAATGAAACGTATGAAAAGCATGAATTTGATGCAGAGAGATATTTTGCCTGTGTATCAGAAGAAGATAATGGCAAATATACCGGCAGGGTAACCCGCTTTTTACCTTACTACCCTGACAAACCTGATACTGTGTACTACATTTGCGGGAACAGCAGTATGCTATACGATGTTACTAAAATGTTAAAAGATAAGGGAGTAACAGGAGACCGGATCCTTACAGAAGCTTATTTTTAGATTGAACGACAATTCCGGGTTTCATGTATTAAATGCTTTCAGGAGCAATCTTCCTTATCCTGAATTTTTCATTCATGCTTCCTGTCCTGTATCCTTCCAGATCGATTGTAATATACATGTAACCGAAGCTCTTTAACAGCTTTACTATTTCATTTCTGTTTTCTTCATTAAAAGCGATTGCCATATCTTCAGGTAATATCTCGAGCCGTGCAATCTTGTCATGTATCCTCAGCCTGAATTGCCTGAAATTATATTTCTTAAGCTCTATTTCTGCCCTTTCTACCTTGCTTAAATTCTCTTTTAACAGCTCTGTACCATATGGAAACCTTGTTGAAAGGCATGCATTTGGAGCTTTGTTCCAGGTAGGCAGGTTCATCTCTCTGGAATAGCGGCTTATCTCTTCCTTTGTTAATCCGGCTTCCATCAGGGGACTTCTTATCTTCAGCTTGACAGCTGCACTCATCCCGGGACGGAAATCCTTTTTATCATCAAAATTAATCCCATCAATAACCTGGTTGAGATGATGCTCGCTGGCGAGTTTAATGAATTCACCATACAGTGATAATTTACAATGGAAACACCTGTCAGTTGAATTTTTAACAAACTCCTTATTTTGAAGTTCATTTGTTTTAAGTACTATATGCTTTACTCCCTGATCGGCAGCAAATTTCACAGCTGCACTTGTCTCAGCAGAGCTGTATATTTCAGAATCTGCAATCACTGCAAGTACATTTTCGTTCAATACATCCTTCGATACTTTAAGAAGAAAACTGCTGTCCATCCCTCCGGAATAGGCAACCAGTACACTTTTCATATCTCTGAGTATATTTTGTAAAACAATCAATTTCGATTCTGCCATGGTTTTTAGTATTTGGATCTCTATTGCATTAATTTATTAACAACAGGGATTTGCAAATGTTCTTAATAAAAAGGCTGCAGATGGGTTAATTACAAACCCGCTTCGCGGGGTTTTTATTTTTAGCCTTTCCCTTATCAAAACAAGTTTTGAACGGGAAGGCTAAAAATAAAAACCATCCGCCTTCCGGCGGATGGTTTGTGTTGTCGTTGCGGAGAGAGGGGGATTCGAACCCCCGGTTCGCCGGAAGGCGAACAACGGTTTTCGAGACCGCCGCATTCGACCGCTCTGCCATCTCTCCAATATATCCTGAGAATAAAGCATGAAGGAAAATCATCATTCTTTAATACAGGCTGACAAAAATAATAAATATTTAACTCTAAACTACATTAAGATCCCTGCCAGGGAAGCTGAAATGTACGATGCCATCGTTCCGCAAATCATTGCCTTGAATCCAAGACGTGCAAGGTCTGCTTTCCTTCCGGGCACCAGCACACCAATGCCGCCTATCTGAATGGCAATGGAGCTGAAATTGGCAAAGCCGCAAAGAGCAAAGCTTGCAATGACAACCGATTTGGCACTCAGAAAGCCTTGCTGTATCATAGGTGAAAGATCAGAATAAGCGACAAATTCATTTATAACCATCTTGGTCCCCATAAGAGAGCCTACATGAAGAGATTCTGATGCCGGAACTCCCATGATTATGGCAAAAAGACTGAAAAATGCCCCGACAACATCTTTAAGACGGAGATTGTCAACATCCAGTCCAAGCGAATTCAGAGACAAGCCTGTCCAGGAAAGGAATAATCCAAAGTAACCCAGCAAAGCATCAATAAGGGCAATCAGTGCAATGACACCGATAAGCATTGCAATGACATTAAGAGAAATCTTCATGCCATCGCTTGCACCATGAGAAATAGCATCCATGATATTTGCATGTTCTTTCTTCACTTCAAGCTTTATCGTTCCCTTGGTCTCAGATTCCTGTGTCTCAGGAAAAACTATTTTTGATATTACCAGTGCTCCGGGAGCAGCCATAAGGCTTGCCGCGAGCAGATACGAAGCCGGTACTCCCATGGATATATATACAGCCATTACCCCACCGGCTATACAGGCCATGCTGCCTGTCATGGAGGCAAGAAGCTCTGACATTGTCATTCCTGACAGGTATGGCCGTATCATTATCTGCGCCTCAACCTGCCCTACAAAGGCACTTGCTACATTCGACAATGCCTCGCTGCCACTGACTCTCATTGCCCAATGAACAAAGCGTGCCAGTACCGCAATCACTCTTTGCATCAATCCAACATGATAAGCCATCGCCACCAGAACACAAACAAATATTATTGTAGGAAGCAGAATAAACAGGAAAACACCGCTTTTGGCGATTCCTTCAGGAAGGATCTGTGTGACTTTTGTAAGGTCGCCAAACACAAATAATCCTCCTTCCTTTGAGAAATCAAGCAACTTATTTATGGCCTGTCCGAGCCAGTAAAAAATACGCTGGCCAACAGGAACTTTCAGGATAAATATTGCAAGGGAAATCTGGAGAGCCAGGCCTGTAAAAACAAGACGATAGTTGATTTTTTTTCTGTTATTGGACCATAAATATGCCAATGCCAGAATTATGATAATTCCGATAATACCGGTAAATCTTCCCATTCAGATAGCGATTAGTAAAAGAGTACTCACCAAACCTACAGCTTTTTTAAAACATTACAATGAATTCACCAGGAAAGTAATTAACCTAGCTAAAGATACCGATTTGGGCATATTTCGGAATAGCCCTGTAAATAATTTTTGCATCATCGCGCGGAAGCTTCACCTTTATATACGGATGATATTCAGGCACTCTGAAGCGAACAGCATCTTTTAAATTCCTCCAGATGTCATTCAGCCGGTACTTCATATCAAAAACAAAATTACTCAGCCTGTCATCCCTATCTTCATTTTCAATCTGGCAGACAAAAATCCTCGATCCGTTAGTCATTTCCAGGATATAGTTGACTGGTTCGGTGAGGGAGGTATCAGGCATGACATCAGGTTTAAATTCAGATGTATCTTTTGGAGCTGTTTTTATCATTACCGGTTCCTTTTTGATAGTCGACATTGAGTTTGATATCGTAAAAGGTGTCGCAAGCATGGATAAAATCAATCGTTGGTTGCCTTTCCTTATTATCCTGCTTGCCTTTACTGAATTCATTTTGGCTTTATGAACTGCTACACCGCTGATCTCGATATTTACAATACTGTCAGGCAGGCTGATAGTCAGGTAAATGGAATCTGATTCAGCCATTATAAGTCTGGATTGCAGGAATGACTTCTCCTTAAGCAGGGACAAATAAGAAGAATCACTGAATACCCTTTCATCAACTTTCTTTTTATCTGATTCTTTGTAGCCGAATTCTTCTCTGATTGCAGCCATCTTCCGTATTGGACTCAGAACCATTAAAACTGAATAATAAATAAAAAAAGATGTCAGGAAAACAGTCATTATAATCAGACCCGTCTTTCTGTGAGATGATATATTAGTTTTTCCGTCTTCCATTATTACTATATAAGATCAAAATATATAAACTTTTGAACCTATGCTGAGGCTATTGTATATTACTTCCAGGTCCTCGTCGTTCAGGCGGACGCAACCGTGAGTAACTGGCATTCCGAGAAACCGTTTATAAAGAGTGCCGTGAATCAGGTAACCATCGCCAATAGCAAGTGAATAATCGCCCAGTACACCATATTCATATCTTGAGGCGTGTCCCATGGGTGGTATCGGCAATCCTTCTTCCACAAAGGCCCAGTCGGGCTTTTTCCAGACCGGATTGGTTGTTTTGCCCAGAATACGGTATTTCCCCTTTGGCGTTTTGAAAATCCAGTGCTTGTCACCTTCAGCCTGAAGCAGTGTATAGCTACCCGAACTACAGAATCCCTCCCGTACCAGTTTTTTATTCCTGTAAAGCAAGAACCGGTTTTCAGTGGTATTAATAATGATATAGGACTGGCCTGAGGTGTATGCATTATACTTTCTGTTCATCCGCTGGATATCCCTTTTCACTGATGCAATCTCTTTTACATATGTCGCATCTCTTGCAAGTTCACCTGATTTTACGATGGATCCTTTCCCGGGATTTGGAATCTCCTGCAAAAGCGGCACTATATATATAATGTATACGAACGCAAATAAAATTGTAACAATTGTTACAAAATAGATGAGAAATTTTCTGATAACAAATCGTAAAAAACTGTTGTTGAGTATTTTATGCCAGTAAACTATTAAGATATTTTTTACCTTATTGAAGACTTGCTCAGGTAGTAACTTTTTTGGGTCACCTGTTGGTTGCTCCTTGTTTTCAAAAATTTCGTTATTTTCCATTTAATCCTTATCTGTTCATAACAGATTTAAAATCAACCGTTGAACCAACAATTGTTACAGGTGTTCCCACCTTTACAACTTTATAGATGACATCCATTTCCCTGTCAGTAAGGGCAACACATCCTTCAGTCCAGTCGGTACCTCTTCCCCCGTTTCCATGAATTTCAATCAGTCCTCCAATTTTTGCTGAAGCAGGAAGGTTTCCTGATGCAACCTCTTTTTTAAAACTTCTCAGATCCTCATCATTAGGATAATTCAGAAGCAGAGCTTTATGATACTTTGTTTTACCGGTACCAAACTTTTTAGTCACTTTATACATACCTTCCGGTGTGGCATGATCGCCTTTAACACGCTTATCTCCTACCCAATTTTTGCCCAGTTCAGCATCAAACTCATATTTCATTGATCCTTTGAGATAAACATAAAGCTTTCTTGAAACTTTATCAACTATAATAGAATAATCCTGATTCTTTTTTGATTCTTTTATGGTAAGATCAACCCATTTTCTCCATTGCGGATACAACTGAAAGTAATTTTTCAGGTTCTCCATTGAATTGTCATATGACCCCGTAATGAGATATTCAGAATCAGTAATTTTCCTGTTAGCCTGCAGGTAATGGCCATTTTTAAAGTCGACTTCTGCCTCTTTGAGAAGAAGCTTTCCTTCTGAGATCCGGTTTCTGATTTCAGATGAAAGCGGGTACGATGTGAAAAGGGAATTAATCCGGGTAATTAAATAATTCAGGGAATCAAGTTTCTTCTGACCTTTTATTTTCAGATCTGAATATGTATTTTTTGAATTCAAAGAAGCATTATTCGCCTTTTCCGCAGACATCCTGGCAAACATTGCGACTCTTTCGTAATTCCTGAACAAGATAAATTTATTATTTTCCCGGGCCCAGTTTGCCATTGCTGAATCATAATGAACTTTGGCCTCATTATAAAGCTTAATGGAATAAGTAGCAGCCTTATCTTTGCCTGCATATGACAATACTTCCCGGGCATGTTCCATTTCGTCGAGGGGAGGTTTAGGAGATATTTTAATTAAACCCCAGGTGAACAATGAAATTGTTGTCACAATTATCATGGAGAACAACACAAATTTCCCGGCCTTTCTCATCTGTTCAAATTTATACATAAAAAAAACCCCGGGAAGAACCCGGGTGTTTTTATTAATCAGAATTAATCACTTAATACTATCTTCTAACTTTAGCAATCGCTTCTTTCAGTTCTGTATTAATGCCGGTAGCTCTTTCTTTTGCGGCATTGATTTTATTCAATGAATCCATGTATGCACCCTTGTCATAAAGACCCTGAGCTTCTACAACAGAAGAATCTATTGTTGCAATATCAGTTTTAATCTGAGCAATAACAGCTGCACCATCTTTTCCCCTTGGAGCCTTTGTAATGAGTTTAGCGTTCTCTTCAATAACAGTTTTAATCTCTTTTAAAAGAGTTTCTGCTTCTTTTTTAACTTCTTCTTTCTTTGTAACAGCATTGGCAGCTACCTGGGTTGCATGAGCCTGAGTTGCTTCAAGTTTAGCTTTAGCCGGACCAAATTTCTTGAATAATTTTGATTTTTGACCTTCAATTTCAGCATTGATAGCATTCATTGAATCCTGTACAGCTGCAAACTCAGCAGGAACATAAACTGCAGCTTCATTAGTCTTGGCATTCTCAATTGCTGCATTTGTAGCATCAATTTCAGCCTGGGGTACTTTACCACAACTCGAAAGGAAAGCAACTATCGCGATAGTAGCTAATCCCATTAAAACTTTGTTTTTCATTTTTCTTTAAACTTTTTAAAACTTTGTTTTTAAAACTTTCGAAAACCTATACCGTAATCGACTAAGTTTCAAAAAATACGGTGCGAATATACAAATATTCCGGAACCGTACAACAGAGAAACCAATTTATAATTTTGGTGTGTTTGTTCGCTGGTTTAATGAGAATTACAATAATTAGAACCAATTATTGTTATATATTTAATACTTCATAAATGACATCCTGACGATTAATCATACTTAAAATAATTCGTATGAAAAAGACTGATTATTATTTGCTGTACTCTATTCTGAGTGCATCTTTATTTTTGTTTGGATTACAATCCTGTAAGACAGAACCGGAAATTTCTTCCCCCGTCCGGAATGTCGCAGCAATAACAGATTCTTTAAAACAAAAGAAAATTCTTGAAAAAATATTAAGTCTTCTTCCACCCGACCGTACCTCAAATGGCAGGGTTTCTTTTCTTGATGAGACTTTCAGTGACTGGCTCAAAAGAACAGGTGAACTACCACCTGATTTCGACATTATGCCATCTATCCCTTTTCTTCCTGATCCTTTGGTTCTGGATGAAGGAGGAAAAAATATTCCGGTCACTACAATGGATCAATGGAAGGAAAAACGTGAATGGATGAGGAATCGGCTGGAATACTATATAACAGGCACTTATCCGCCTAAACCTGATAATCTCAAATCCAGAATAATAAGTGAAAAAAAGGATGGAGAGACAGTTGTCCGGATGATTGAACTATCTTTCGGACCTGAAAATCAGGCAATTCTGACTGTTGAACTGATGATCCCTCCCGGACGGGGTCCATTTCCGGTTTTCCTCACACAATGGTCACACCGCGAATGGGCCCAGATTGCAGTGAGGCGTGGGTATATTGGCTGTGTTTATGCAGGAGCAGATTCAAAAGATGATACCGAAAAATATTCTGAAATATGGGCCGGACAATACGATTTTACCAGACTGATGAGAAGAGCATTTGGCGGCTACAGGGCTATTGATTATTTATACACTCTGCCTTTTGTGGATAAAGATAAAATAGGAATAACAGGACATTCCAGAAATGGAAAGCTTTCCCTGATGGCTGCAGCTTTTGATGAGCGCATCGGTGCATGCATCCTGAGCAGCGGAGGGTCGGGAGCAGAAGTACCCTGGAGATACAACTCACAGAATTATGATATCGAAGACATCGCCCTGCTGGCCTGTGCACAGCCCGCATGGTTGCATCCAAGACTAAGGTTTTTTATTGGCCGCGAAAACAAACTTCCCGTTGATCAGAATCTGTTCATGGCTCTGATTGCACCAAGGGGATTGATGCTGAGTACTGCTATCACAGAAGGAGCAAGCAATCCATGGGGAATTGAACAGGCTTTTCATGCAAGTCAGAAGGTGTACAGGTTCCTTGGAGCAGAAAACAACCTGGCCTTCAGGGGGCGCTACGGGGAACATGGCATTTCTGCAAGGGATATGGAAGACTACATGGATTTCTTCGATTATGTTTTTAATCGCGGCAACCATAAACCTGAGAACAGGCTATTCTATAATTATTCGTTTGATAATTGGAAGAAACTAAGCGGAGAAAATATTAATCCTGAAAAATATGAAGTAATAAGTAATGACGATCTTCTGGCTGACGAAAATAAAAAAATAACCTCACTGGAAATATGGGAAGAAAAAAAACTGGTTATTAAAGATCATTTGAAATGGGTTCTGGGAGATGAACCAGCCGGGGTCATTAATCCGGGACCACGAGTTTTTAAGAGGAATAATGTGGATGAGAATAGTTTTGGTACTTTTCTTATCCGTCCGGAAGCAACCGGAAAGATGGGAAGAATGCCCATAAGCCCATATAATGGATTTGGGGATCAGTTGTATGGTTATTTATATTATCCGTCGAATCAAAATGGGGATCTGCTGAATAAAAATCTGCCAGTTGTGATTTATCTTCATGAATATGATTATTCCAAAGGATTTAATTCGTATCACGAAATTGATTCATTACTCATTTCAATAGTTGACAGAGGTTATGCAGTATTCACCTTTGACATGCTGGGATTTGCCAACCGGATAGAGGAAGGCACACGGTTCTATGAGCGTTATCCTCACTGGTCAAAGATGGGAAAAATGGTGGCAGATGTCAGAGGTGCTGTTGATGCAATGGCAAACCTCGATTTCATCGACAGTACAAAAATATTTGTATCAGGGTATTCGCTGGGAGCCACAGTTGGGCTATATGCGGCTGCACTGGATGAACGTATTGCCGGAGTTGTTTCCGTTGCAGGTTTTACACCAATGCGCACCAATTCACCTGACCGGGGAACAGAGGGAATAAGAGCATATTCACATCTGCATGGTCTTATGCCTCGTTTGGGCTTCTTTGTTGGTAAGGAAAACAGGATCCCATACGATTTTAATGAGGTACTGGCTTGCATCGCCCCAAGGCCATTGCTTGTAATTGCACCTGTACTTGACAAAGATGCACATTTTGAGGATATTCAAAACTGTGTTGAACAGGTAAGAACTATATATGATTTGTATGGCATGTCCGGAAATATTCAGATATCAGTACCGGATGACTATAACAGGTTCTCTCCTGATATGAGGCAACAAATGTATAAGTGGCTGAAAGGTAATTTATAAAGTTTAGTTTAGAAATTGCAGCAATATACTAAAACCAATATGAAAATATGAAAAAAGCAATTTTAATGATAGTCGTATCAGTCTGTATGTCAATACTATCGACACATGGACAGTTGGGCAAAAAGGAACATTTCGGGCCTGGAAACAAGATTTATTCAGGAGTTAACATACACTTTACAACAGGTCATTATAAAGATCTTGACATGATAGCTGCGGCAGGATTTGGAATTATCAGGATGGATTTCGGGTGGCAAAGTACTGAACGTGAGAAAGGTGTTTATAACTGGTCAGATTATGATGAACTGACATCGAATCTCAGTAAACGCGGAATCAGAGCGCTCTATATACTGGATTATTCCAATCCGCTTTATGAAGAACAAATTGAATCAAAGGATCCGATTACAGGAAAGATCACGAAATCAATTGCTGCACCACATCATCCGGAAAGTGTTGAAGCCTTTGCAAAATGGGCTGCTGCTGCTGCTGTACATTTCAGAGGAAATGATATTATCTGGGAAATATGGAACGAACCAAATATAAATTTCTGGAGGCCTGCTCCCGATGTGGCACAATATAACAGGCTTGCTGCTGCAACCTGTAAAGCCATCAGAAAAGTGGTTCCGGAAGCTATAATCATTGGTCCTGCCACATCAGAACTTCCGGTGCCATTCATTGAATCATTCCTGTCATCAGGGATCATTGAATATATAGATGCAGTCAGTGTTCATCCTTACAGAAGATATTCCATGTCTCCTGAAACTGCAACCGAAGATTATGATAAAATAACTGAATTGATTGACAGGTACACTCCTGAAGGCAGACCCAGGATTCCAATTATTAGCGGGGAGTGGGGTTATTCTTCTTCCTCCAAAGGTGTTTCTATTGAAACACAAGCAGCATATATTGTCCGGATGCAACTTTCCAATTTGCTGTATGGTATCCCTTTTTCAATCTGGTATGACTGGAAAAATGATGGTCCTGATCCGGAAGAGCATGAACATAACTTTGGAACTGTAACAAATGACCTTAAACCAAAACCGGCATATATTGCAATAAAAACTCTGAATGAACAACTCAAATATTTCACTTTTTTGAGAAGGGCAGATGTAAAAAAGAGCAATGATTTTGTGCTTCTTTTCAAGGATGATAAAGGAAATACCAAAATTGCAGCGTGGACAACAGAAGTACCTCATTCTATAGTTTTGGAAGAGGCTGAAATTAAAATATCAGGTCAGACCGGTAGAGACTGGGCAGGCAATGAATTTAAAATAAAAAATGAACAGGGGAGATTGATTATTGACCTGAGCCCATTGCCGCAATATATTACTTTTTAACATTACTCTTTAATCTCCGTGAGAATCCCGGGGAGCCTTGCAAAGACAACACAAACCCGCTTCGCGGGGTTTTTATTTTTAGCCTTACCCTTATCAAAACAAGTTTTGAACGGGAAGGCTAAAAATAAAAACCATCCGCCGCTGGCGGATGGTTTGTGTTGTCTTTGCGG
>JBBQJD010000010.1:0-58164 GCA_038325595.1 Bacteroidales bacterium
GTTTTCTGACCGTCCCAGCGCTCCCAGATGGTAGTTGCTCCCATCTTTACCGGATACAGCCATGAAGGATATGTTTCCTGTAACAGAAGATCATAGGCAACATCTGTATAGCCATTGTCAGACAAAACATGACATAAATAAGGAGTGCCAAGGAAACCGGTTGAGAGATGATTGCCTCTGGCTTTAATGTCTGCAACCAGAAATCCTGCAGCTTTTTCCCTGAGCTCGTCCGGGACAAGACCAAACATCAATGCAAGAACGTACGAGGTCTGTGAGTTTGTGCCAATTCTTCCTGCTTTTGTAATATATTCATTTGCAAACACTTCCTTGATTTTTTCATGTACTGCACTGTTTATTCCTACATCTTCGCTATGGCCAAGAACCTTTCCAGCCTCAACAAGAATTTGTGTTGAATATGAAAAGAAGGCAGTAGCAATAAAATCATGTTCTGTATGGCCATCTGGTTCAGGGTGATTATTTACCGGAGGATGATAGAAAAGCCAGTCTCCGAAAACGCTTCCTTTATTCCATATATAATCATAACCTGCCGTTTTCTTTATGTAGTCAACCCAGGCCAGCATGCTTGGATATTGTTTTTCAAGAACCCGTTTATCACCATAAATCCTGTACATTGTCCAGGGTGCAATAACTGCGACATCACCCCAGCCGGCAGAAGTTTCAGCTGAGTCAGATCCCTGCTTGTTCAGAATATCAGGGATGACATGCGGAACTTCACCACCCTTCCTCTGATCTGCTGCAACGTCCTTCAGCCATTTTGTAAAGAAAGCCGACGCATCCATGTTGAATGTTGCAGTCCTGCAAAATGCCTGAGCATCACCTGTCCATCCCAGACGTTCATCTCTTTGCGGACAATCAGTTGGGACATCAACAAAATTACCTTTTTGGCCCCATTGGATGTTGTGCTGCAATTGATTGATAAGAGGATTGGAACATTCATAGCTGCCTGTTACATCCATATCTGAATGAACAACAACACCTGTAAGATTATCAGCGGTAAGTTCGCCGGGGAATCCTGTAACCTCTACAAACCTGAATCCCATAAACGTGAACCTGGGTTCGTATATCTCTTCACCCGTTCCGGCGAGCTTATAGGTCAGCTGGCATTTGGCTGAACGAAGGTTAGTCGTATAAAACTCACCATATTTATCCATCACTTCCGCATGACGCAGTACAATTTCAGTTCCTTTGGGTCCGGTCACTTTTAATCTCAACCATCCAACCATATTCTGGCCCATATCAGCGATGAGTTTTCCCTTTGGTGTTCTGAAGATTCTTACCGGCTTTATCTCTTCAATTTTTCTTACCGGAACTCCTTCAGAAGCAATGAGATTTTTGTTATCATAGGCAGCTGTCTGTACATTTGCCCAGTTCTGATCATTATAACCTGCCTGATCCCATCCGGTAAGTTTTTTGGTGGCATCATATGTCTCACCATTATATATATCATTCATCCTGATAGCTCCGTCAGATGAAGTCTTCCATTTCTCATCAGAGACTATCAGAGTCTCAGAACCATCGGTGAATGTAACTTTTAATTGTAATAGAAGGCCGAGGTTTTTTCCATAAACAGCCCAGTTATTGCTCCATGCAAGAGATCCTCTGTACCACCCGTCACCAAGAACTGCTCCTAATGCATTATTGCCGTTTACAAGCATGCCTGTAACGTCATATACCTGGTACTGAAGCCTTTTCGCATACGACGTCCATCCCGGTGTAAGCACTTGATCTCCTACCTTTTTACCGTTGAGATGCAATTCATAGTATCCGTGCGATGTTACATATACTCTTGCTGATGCAATATTCTTTTCCAGCGGAAATTCAGTTCTGAAATGAGGAGCCGGAGAGTACTGCAGTGTATCACCTTCCTTTTCAATCCATTTTGCTTTCCATTCCGATGGAGACAGAAGGCCCATCTCCCAGAAGGCAGGTTCGCTCCATTTGCTTGTTCTGAATTTATTATCACGGATTTTTACCTGCCAGAAATATCTTTGTCCTGATTTTAATTCGGGACCGGCATAACTCAGAAGAATCGATTCATCTGATTTAACTTCACCCGTTTGCCACACTATGTTTTTGAATTTAGCATCAGCGGCTACCCTGATTGAATATGAAGTCTGGAGTAGATTATTTCCTTTTCCGGTAACCTTCCAGGAAAGTCTGGGCTGAAGGATATCAATACCGACCGGGTTCTTTTTATGTTCGCAGGTCATGTCTGTTACAGCAAGATCCTGTGCAAAGGTCAATGCAGAAATACAAATGAATAAGATTGTAAGGCTGATAGATCTCATAATTATAAATATTTGGGAAATTCTTTTAAAGGTTATGAAAAAATGTCTGAATAAAAAAATGCCTGAAAGCAGTTTTTCATTCCTGAAAGTTTCTAAATTGCGATAGCTCTAATTTAAAATTATTTATTTAATGGATCCGATAGCAGGTATTTTATTAATAGCATTGGGAAGTATTGGTGCAGCCAGTTTTTATGTGCCGTTCAAAAAAGTAAAATTGTGGGCTTGGGAATCCTACTGGATCAGCCAGGGAGTTTTTGCATGGATTATAATTCCATGGATCTTTGCGTTGATCTTCATCCCATCGGGGGAATTGATGCCAATCATCAGGGAATCACCAGCTTCCGCGAAATGGATGGCGATATTTTTCGGTGCCTTATGGGGATTCGGAGGACTTACTTTCGGTTTGAGCATAAGATATCTTGGAGTAGCTCTGGGGCAAAGCATAGCCCTGGGTCTGTGTGCAGCTTTTGGTACGCTGATACCGCCAATCATTGCCGGAGATAATCTTTTTTCATCCACACAGGGGATACTTACTATTATAGGTGTATCGATTACTGTTGCAGGTATTGCAGTAATCGGTTATGCCGGCGCTCTTAAAAGCAGGGAAATGACTGAAGAAGAGAAAAGAGCAGCCGTAAAGGAATTTGCACTGAAAAAAGGGATCTTCATAGCGATCTTTGCAGGAATTATGAGTGCATGCTTTAATTTTGGATTCGAATCTGCCAAACCTATTGAAGATGTTGCCCTTGCACATGGAACCAATCCTTTATTCCAGAAAAATACATCACTGATATTCATATTGCTTGGCGGATTTGTAACAAACCTGGTTTATTGCGGATACCTTAATATAAAGAACAAAACTTACAGGGATTATATTAATGTATCAGGAAATGTTCTGCTGAACAATGTGTTCTTTACTTTTCTGGCAGGCCTGCTTTGGTTCCTCCAGTTTCATTTTTTTGGTATGGGCAGCAGCAAGTTACCGGAAGGAATGGCTGTATTCGGCTGGAGTATCCTGATGGCTCTGAATATAGCAATAAGCAATATCTGGGGCATCTTCCTGAATGAATGGAAGGGAGTGAACAGGAAAACTATTATCATACTGATAATTGGAATTATGATTCTTATTCTTTCAACATTTGTGGTTAAATTAGGATAAAATGGAGACAAAGAGATTTGCTTTTAAAATGAAGTTGTTCCCCGGATTTAAGGAGGAATATAAAAAACGTCATAGTGAAATATGGCCCGAGCTTGTAAGATTACTTAAAAGTGAAGGTATCGGGAATTATTCAATATTTCTTGATGAAGAAACTGATTCATTATTTGCATATCAGGAGCAGACAGGTGAAAGTTCCTCTCAGGATCTTGGATCAACTGAAATTGTTAAAAAGTGGTGGAAATATATGGCTGATATCATGGAAACCAATCCGGATAATTCGCCGATTTCAGTACCTTTGGAACAGGTGTTCTTTATGGAGTAGGTGCTGGTTGCTGGTGCCGGTCAGTATTCGGTAACAGTATCCGGAAAGAACGAGATCATTATATAAGTAAAATAATTATAAGGCTCTTAATCCCCTTTTTAAGAATAGGGAGGGATTCCGATAGATATCGGGATGAGGACGTGAGTTAAATTTACAAGGATGAAAATACAACCATCAAAATATAACTTTATTAATTAAGCCATGAAAAAAGATGCCATTGAAAAATCATATCTCCTTGCTAAAGAGGAATATGCAGCTTTGGGAGTAGATACCGACAAAGTAATCGCCGAAATGGATAATATCAATATAAGCCTGCATTGCTGGCAGACTGATGATGTGGGTGGCTTTGAAAAAGCAGGTGCAGTTCTGGGCGGCGGAGGGATCCAGGCTACAGGAAATTTCCCCGGGAAGTCCAGAACAATTGAACAGATGCGTTCTGATCTTGATAAGGTTATGTCTCTGATTCCCGGAAAACAGCGTTTGAATCTTCATGCTATTTATGGTGAGTTCGGTGGCAAAACAGTTGAACGCGATCAGATTGAGGTTAAGCATTTTCAGGGCTGGATAGACTGGGCAAAAGAAAGAAAGATCGGATTGGATTTCAATTGCACATGCTTTTCGCACCCGTATGCTGATGACGGCTTTACACTTTCGAGCAAGAATGAGAAAATAAGGAAATTCTGGGTTGAGCATACAAAAAGATGCCGTGCAATTGCTGCTGAAATGGGAAAACAGCTTGGCACACCTTCCGTTCATAATATCTGGATACCTGACGGATCCAAAGATATTCCTGTTGACAGAAATACATTGAGGGCCAATTTAAAAAAATCTCTTGATGAGATATTTGCTGTGGAATACCCTGAAAAACATCTCAAAGATGCAATTGAGAGCAAGCTTTTCGGAATAGGTTCGGAAGCAATGGTCGTAGGTTCTCATGATTTTTATCTTGGCTATGCAATAAAAAACAATAAGCTTATTACACTCGATAACGGCCATTTCCATCCTACTGAACAGGTTGGTGACAAAATTTCATCCATCCTTCAGTTTGTTGATGAACTGATGCTTCATGTCACAAGAGGCGTTCGTTGGGATAGTGATCACGTAGTTACCTTTAATGATGAAATTCAGCTTATTGCACAGGAAATTATAAGGGCAAAAGCTCTGAAAAGGGTAAATATCGGTCTCGATTATTTTGATGCAAGCATAAACCGGATTGGGGCATACGTTATTGGCGCAAGGGCAGTTCAGCTGGCATTCATGTTTGCAATGCTCGAGCCTTTTGACAAGCTTGTGAAATTTGAAGAGGAGGGAAGAAATTTTGAAAGGCTTGCTTACCTTGAACTGGTTAAAACAAAACCACTTGGAACAGTATGGGATTATTATTGTTTAAAGAATAAAGTGCTGATAGGACAGGAATATATAGATGAAATAATCAGGCACGAAAAAGAAGTTTTAATGAAACGATAGGAACCGAATTTGCTGATCCTGTCGTTAAACTGTAATTGTATGAAAGAGAAGATTATAGCAATATTTGATGTTGGAAAATCAAATAAAAAGTTATTGTTATTTGATTATAATCTGAATTGTGTATCGGAAACTGAAGAAAAATTCAATCAGATTACTGATGATGATGGTTTTGAATGCGATGATATAGAGAAAATTGAAGGTTGGATAAAAGATTCTTTGATCAATCTCATCAGGTCAGATAAATATGATATTACCGCAGTAAATTTTGCGACCTACGGGGCAACATTAGCTTATCTGAATAAAGAAGGGAAAAGATTAACACCTGTCTATAATTACTTAAAGCCAATAGAAGAAAACATTCCTGAAAAGATATACAGAAGGAATGGGGGACAGGATGAATTCTGCAGGAGAACGGCTTCCCCTGCCTTAGGTATGCTCAATTCAGGCATGCAGGTATACTGGCTGAAATCCTTTAAGCCGGAGATCTGTAGGAAAACGCGTCATATCCTGCACTTTCCTCAATACCTTTCTTATTTGTTAACAGGAAAGGTTTACTCCGAACATACCTCAATCGGGTGCCATACAGCTTTGTGGGATTTTGATAATATGGAGTATCATCCATGGGTAAGGAAGGAGAGGTTTGTTTTACCTCAGCCCTCGCCGGTTGATACCATAAATGAAGTTGATTTTGAAGGCAAAAAGATCATGGTTGGCATAGGAATTCATGACAGTTCTTCCTCCCTTGCTCCATACTTTGGAAACAGCAAAGGAAAATTTCTGCTGATTTCCACAGGCACCTGGTGTATTAACATGAACCCTTTCAATAGCGAAAAGCTCACTGCCGAACAGCTTGACCGCGATTGTTTATGCTATATGAGCATTACCCGTCAACCGGTAAAATCATCAAGGTTGTTTCTCGGACATATGCATGAAACTGCAATGAAAATGCTGGCTGAGCACTTCAATGTTTCGTCTCATGCCTACAAGGAAATCAAACCTGACTCCGGAATAAAAGCAAGGCTTAAACAAAAATTTGATAAAGATGGAGTGTTTTTCAAGCCATGGCCTGATTCCAGGGAATTCAGGGAAAAAATAGATTTCTTTGAGTTTGCAACATTCAATGAAGGCTACCATCAGCTGATGAATGAGCTCGGTGCGCTTACGGTTGAAGCAATTAATCTTATAATTCCTGAAAAGGATGAAACCGAGAACTTTTATATAACAGGAGGTTTTTCAGAGAACGAACTTTTTTCAGACTATATTTCAAAAGCATTTCCTTCCAAAAAAACATACACTTCAGTTTTGAAAAATGCCACAGCTCTCGGAGCAGCATTGGTTGTCCTTAATAAGATAAATCCCGGAAAACATACTGCATTGAATCTTGGTTTGAAAAGTTGCTGATCGTTTGTCTTTCCAGGATACAATGCTTCACCAGCAATCCTCGCTTCAACCCCCCATCTCCCTATCTAATCTCTTATCACATTTAATTTTGTCTCAACGAGAAGGGGATCCATTTTTTTGTATATCAGGTATTATGACAATACCCGCAGCCAAAATCAATTTATTTACCCCAAGCCCCAAGGGGAGTAAATTGATTTTGGCTGGGCCCGAGCTCGCCAGCAAGCTTAATCGGTTCTTCGCCCCCCTTGGGGACGAGGTAAACGAAGAACCGATGAAGCGCAGCAAGGGCCTGGGGGAGAGGCCAGTCATATGCAGATTTGAGTTATGTATGAAGATTAGTCTCCCTATGGGGGACTAATAAAAAGAGTATGATTACTCTACGGATGATTACTCTTTTCTTAAGCCGCTTATAAGCGATTCATTCTTTACAGTTCTGACTGATATCAAAAGAACTGTTATCCCTGTTAAAAGTATAGCCAATATCATTACTATCAGGGTTTTCCATGTCAGATCCGTGCTGTTCTGAATTGATGGAATTGTTGCCAGTAAAGCCGAAAGGATACCTGTCAGAATTCCTGCAATCAGAATTATCAGAAGGTCCGCTAAAAGAGATTTTCTTATCTTTCTGAGTGAAAAACCTGTTGCTGAGAGCAGGGCAAATTCCTGCTTTCTGAGGTTGTAATTTCTGAACATAATGAATCCCAGTCCGAAAATACCCAGTATCATACCAAATGCTCCAAGCACGGTAAATACTGACAGATAGGTATTGGTGACCTGGTAAAATGAAGCAAGCCTTGCACTTGAAGATTCAACGCTTATGCCATAACCTGCAAATCTTTCAGCCAATGCAATTTTGTAATTATCTGTTCTTGCAGGATTCCCATCGATAAGGAATATTGAGTTGCCAGAAACTGAAGGAAAATATTTTCTCAGACTTGCTTTATCAATCAGTACATTTCCCTGGAAGACAGAAGCTTTGAGTCCCCCGGCAATGATTATGTTAACCGGTTGCCCTGTCTCGGCCCTGATAATAAGGGTATCGCCTGTTTTTATTTTCAAACCCCACTGGAGTACAGTCTGATCGGCAATACCGTATATCGTATTATTACTCTCTTTTGAAAGAAGCATTTCCCATGGATTCTCTCCACTGTAGCCTTTAATAACTGTAGCAAAAGAGAATGCTTCTTTTTCAATGAAGAATGAAGGGTCTATTCCAAGGAGAGGAGGAGATGAAACATGATTAAGATTAAGACAGCTGGCATCGTCACCTTCTTTCCTGGATATCTGCATGAATTCCAGCTCCTTAAACGGATCTTCATCCAGACCAAAATTGACTATGCCTGCTGAAGAAGAAAAATCGTCGGTAACAGGAACATTCGTTTCAGCCCAGAATAGATATCCGCCTGTTCCTCCCTTTCGATCATTTGCCGTTTTGTCAAAATCCATACGGTTCAGGCTCGTTATGAACAGTGCAAAAATACCAGCAGCAATAAATATGACGGGCGCAATGGCATTCGAGGGATTATGCCTGTAATACATTCTTGCCAGATAAGTAAAATCACGGCTTCCATGTGATAACCTTATTCCTCCAAGGTAATAATGCCGCAATAATAAAATGGAAGTAATGAACAGGAGGGTCCCTGCAGCAAATGACAGCGGCATTGAATGATCTTTAAGCAGTAATGAGGCTGATGAAATCACTATCAGAATGAAGGCAGCAGCAATAAGAATATAAAGATTCATTCTTTTAGACGGGAGATTTAAAATACCATCTTTTTTCATGCTGAGTGAGTTTATAAAATACCTCGTTTTTAAATGGAAGAAAACCAGAATTATTACCAGAGTTGAAATAAAACCGATAATCAGAGGAATCAATCCCGCAGAAGCTGTAAGTGTATCAGTCTGTACGGCTCCCTGCCATACTGTATTCAGCGCTTTGATTATATAGTTATTAACAATAAATCCAAGCAAAGATCCTGCAAGTGAACCAATTACAGATATTAGTACAGCCTCCAGAAACAATAATCTCTTTATAAATTTATTTGTAAAGCCAAGTGAAAAAAATGTTGTTACCTGGTTTTTCTTTGTATTGAAATAAGTTGAAACTGAAAGTGATAACAACAGGATCGTTGAAAGTATAATAAAGAATCCAAGGCTGATAAAAAGAGTGCCGAAGTCAACTCCTCCGTTTGCTGCTTCAAGAGCATCCTTGCGCAACGCCGTAATTATAAATCCCGATCTGGATGGATCAAAAGATCCTGAGAGCTTATCTTCAATTACATCAGATGAAAGACTCGCAGGGAATCTTATTGCTGTAGCCGGTCCAAAGTTATTTCCCCACAACTCCTTTCCGGTTTCATATGAAATAAATGCCTTTGGAGTTCCTTTATATTTATCCCAGTAATCTTCATCTTTATCTCTGATTTTTTTGGTGTCAACAGGAACTCCGGCATCCCAGGCTGAGCAGGATTCACTTCCTGAAATCCCCGGAAATTCGGGCATGAGGGACCTGTCACCCCATACTGAATCCATTTTAACTACCTTGCTTACAGTAAAATATGATGATTTTTCCTTAAGCTGGTTTATAGAATCCGGAGTAAACCATGAGAGTGTAACTGTATCACCGCGTGAAACTTTAAGATCCCCGGCCAGCCAGTTATTTATAATAATATTTTTTTTATCTCCCTGTACCTTATATAGTTCAGCTGGCAGTGCAGAAATAAAAGAATAAGGAGTTACTCCTCCGGTTGAAGTAATGCTGTTGGCAAGGTAAGTTATTAATGAAGCTGCAGAAGGAATTGTTTTTTTTATATCATCAGTTATAATCTGATCAATAAAGATCCTGTCGGACACCAGCTCATTTTCGCCCGTCACGTCAACTTTTCTGAGCTTCAGTCCCACATCGATGAGTGTAATTGTTTTCCGGAGAATTGTATCAAAATAGTTCAGTGATTCATTTTCAATATTCCTGATCAGCAACCTGTTGGGCTTAATTTTTTTTTGATACGAAAAATTTTCAAGATCTTCAGGATTAATAAAAACATTCGAAGGTACTATCTGACTTATTCCAAGTGAAAAATCTCCAACCTCTTCTTTATCAAGGATCTTTAGAACTTTCACTACAATTGATCTGCCGCCATCATCATCGGTCGAAAACGGAGCATCAGCAGGGATATCGCTTATAGCCTTTGTCCTGATAATGATTTCTTCACCCGGTTTAATACCGATTTGCCGGGCCAGGTTACTGTTTATAGCAACTTCACCTTTTTTTAAAGTTATTGAATCATTCCCGTTAAACCTGAAGAAATCCCTGCTCACGCCATAAATCTTCACTTTTTTGGAAATTGTTCCATCATTAAAATTCTGGCAGAATCCATCGAGTTCAGTGAGCGCTACAGTTTTTTCGCCAAGGTTCTGAGAAAGTCTCCCTGCTAAAGCAGAATCAAAATACCTCAGTCCGGAGCTGACAAGCACTGAAGTATTTCCCATACGTGAAAATGCTGTGTCTTTCAGGCTCTTTCTTACAGAGTATCCGGTTAATAATGATCCCGTTATTACGGCTGCAAGGATTGCGATTATAATAATCTGATTTATAACAGCTTTTCTGTAGTATAGAAATGATGAAATGATAATATGCAGAAGTCCTTTTCTCATATTCAGCCATTAAGCCGATTGTAACAGTCTGCCGTCCTCCAGCTTCATCCTGATGGACATTTTACCGGCAAGCAGTTGTGAGTGAGTAGCAATAATCAGGGTAATTCCGGTCTCCTTATTCATTTCCATTAACAAGTCTCCAAGAATTTCACTGTTTTTCAGGTCGAGTGCCCCTGTTGGTTCATCAGCCAGCAGGAGGGAAGGAGAATTAACAAGGGCTCTGACAATAGCCGCCCGTTGCGCCTCTCCACCTGAGATCTGAAAAGGGTATTTATTTGTAAGTAAACTGATTCCGACCTTTTCCATAAGTTTTCTGGCATGCAATTCCGTAGCTGCATTTTCGGATGCGGAATGTTTGTAAGCCAGTGATGGTAATATTATATTATCATAAATAGTCAGGTATGGAAGAAGATGATGATCCTGAAAGATAAAGCCGATATTCCTGTTCCTGTATGATGCAGCTTCATTCTGATTGTAATTCATAACAGGTTCATCTCTGAAAAGCACTGTGCCGGAATCGGGCTTATCCAGTAAGCCTATTATATTAAGGAGCGTGGTTTTACCGGAACCTGATGGTCCCATCACAGAAACAGATTCCCCCTGCTTAATTTCAAGATCAAGATTATTCAGCACGAGGCCACGCTGTTGAAATGTTTTGGTTATTCCTTTCAGTTTAAGCATTTTATATCTATCGCAAATTATAAACTTCAGATAATCCGGCTGACATTTTATCAAGAGTAAGATTCTCCAGGACTCCGGAATTTCCTTTGATGGCAAGTTCTTTCCTCAGAACTTCATTCTTCAGCAGGCCCGAGAGAGCAGATGAAAGCTCATCGACGTTATCAGGAGAATAAGTGATGCCACCCCCGGTCGTTTTGATTATTTCAGCAAAGGCGCCGGAATCAGGCTGTACAACCGGAACTCCTGCAACGTTGGCTTCGAGAACATATAACCCATAGCCATCGTGCTTCCTGACCGGAACGCTTATTATGTCTACATTATTAAAAAATTCCATTTTTTTGTTTCCCTGGAATTCGGGATAAATCTTTACAGAGCTCTTAAAGCCGTGATCCTTTATCTTCTTAATCTGCTGTGAAATAAAGTTTTTATCATCGCCTGTAAACCCTCCGCAAACATGTAACGTTAATCCCGGATAATCTTCTGATTTCAGCTTAATGAATGCATCAACAAGCTTATCGAAGCCGTTCATATAGCTTACCCTGCAGAAATATCCGATTGCAGGATATGCAGATATCCTTTCTTCTGATAAGAATTTTTCAGGTTCAATTCCGAGTGGAACCACATTTATGTTGATACCCGATACACCTGTCTTTTTTATGAAAAGATTTTTATAGTAATTACTTGGTGTAACAAACATGTCAGCATAATGAGCTTCAAGTGCAATCATTTTCCAGGCTTTATCCATGTAAGGATCAATCATTTCATCTATCCAGTCATCTTCATTGAGAAGTGAACAGACGATTTTTACATCGAGCCTCTTTTTAATCTGACGTGCCAGACCCAGAATAAGAGCATTTGATAAATGAATTATATCGGGTTTTCCATCTTTTACAAGATACTTTACCAGTCTGTCGACTTCATCCTTGCGGAAGGCATTATCTCCTTCAATCATATGAAGAGTTAATTCTTCGAGTCCTTCAGTGCGTGTTGTGCCTGCCTGATGGGAGGCCAGTTTCAGGAGAGGACCTGCATTAAAAAACTTATCGAGAAATGAGGGCATATTCCTCAAAAAGGGTACCTTTTCCCTGATATACATTGAAATAGCACCAAAAAATACATTATTATCAAGACCGCTTTCAATATTGCTCTTGTCCGGAGGAAGGTACAACGGAATTGCAGAAGCCTTTATGCCGGGTACCTTTCTGATTGCTTTAAGGTAAAGCATATCACGGTAACAGTTGCCGCAATAAAATGATCCTCCTGATCCTGTTATAAGGTATACAATTTTCATATTCCATTTTTTTCTTTTACTCTCTGTGCCCCTCTGTGTATTCTCTGCGACCTCTGTGTAAGTTTTTTTTTTGTTGCACAGAGAACCACAGAGGTCTCACCGAGTTACACAGAGCATACACGGTAACAGTTGCCGCAATAAAATGATCCTTCTGATCCTGTTATAAGATACACAATTTTCATATTCAATTTTTTACTTTTACTCTCTGTGCCCCTCTGTGTCTTCTCTGCGACCTCTGTGTAAGTTTTTTTTTTGTTGCACAGAGAACCACAGAGGTCTCACAGAGTTACACAGAGTTTTTAAATAGAAATTACTTTTTTACTCCAAAAGAAAGCAATCTTCCATCTTCAGTCAGAATGTAGAACCTGTCTTTTATCACGGCGGGAGAACTGCTGACCGGCGAGCCGGCATTGAAACTCCAGATCTTTTTCCCGTCATTCAGTGCCAGAATGTATACATTTCCATCCATGCTGGTAAAAAGTACCTTATCAGAAGTAATTACTGCTGAGCCATTTATACGTCCATTGGTCCGGAATTTCCATAATAATTTACCATCGGCTGCATTATAGCAATAGAGGTATTTATCTTCATTTCCGACTACAACAACATTATTTGCAGTTGCAGGTATCGCCAGGATGGCACCTGTCTGATTTCCCGGTGGAATCTTCCAGGTAATTTTTTTAGCTATCATATTCAGACAATACAAAGTTCCGTCATAATCTCCGAAATAAGAATTATCCCCTGCAATTGAAGGTGATCCTGCTATATACACCCCAATATTAACTGTATCCTTTTGCTTCCCCGTGAGTGGATCTGCAACCCTGATTATTCCATCACAGCCTCCGAATATAATCCGGTTTCCTCCGACAGCCGGAGTACCGTTAACATAGTTGTCAGTCTCAGTTTTCCATAGAAGCTTGCCGGTTTCAGGTGCCACACAATGAAGATAATAATCATAACTGCCTACGAGAATTCCGGATTTTTTGCCGTTTGTCCAGTAGTTGGCTGATCCTGCTATCTGATTATCTGTTTTATATTCCCACGCCTGTTTGCCAGTCATCTTATCTATAGCACGCAGGATGCCATCCGAATCGCCAATGATTACATTTTTTCCATAGACGAGGGGAGGAGCGTCCAGAGCACCGGTCACTGAAAATTTCCATTCTATTGTCCCGTCAGTGCTAACAGCATACAGTGTTCCTTTTTCGCTGCCAAAATATATTGTACCGTTGTCTATTACCGGGGATGATTTGGTTCTTTCACCGGTTGAAGTGCTCCATTGCAGAACAGGTGAAGCAGGGAGATCAAATTCCGATTTACCGGAAAGATCTGAACTACCCCGGAAGAGAGGCCAGCTCTTATAGCTAACCTGGGAGGAAGAGACTCCGGCATAAAATAACAACAGGATTATGGCAACTGAATATTTCAATTAGTTCAACTATTATTTACGTTTTCAGCTTTTCAACTATTCAACTATTCAACTATTCAACTATTCAACTATTCAACTTTTCAACTTTTGAGTCCACTCTGAAAAGTATTTCTTTGACACCAGGACTCCATGGCTCCAGGTTACACCAAAGTTATATATTTGATATCAAAGTTCTTGGTGAACCTTGGTGTCTTTGTGCCTGGTGGCATTTTTTGTTTTTCAATTTTTCGGAGTAAATTCAACCTAAACTTTTCAACTTTTCAACTTTTCAACTTTTCAACTTAAAAGATGACAACGCTCCAGTAGGACAGATATTTATACATTCATCTGCTTTCTTCTTCAGGACATCATCAAACTTTTCAGTCAACGGTTCAGATATGATACTGATAAATCCCCTGTTAATGAAACAGAGAACAGGTTCTTCAGTTGAATCTTCACATATCCTTACACACAGGCCGCATTTAATACATTTTGCATTCTCAAAGATCAGTCCGGTATTATGGTTAATTTTTTTCTCAATGGGACTATTGACAATTTTTCCACGGGGATCTTTCAAAGACAATTCATCTGCAAGGTCTCTCAGCCTGCAATCATTTGCAGCCCGGCAGTCGCAATGCATACAGTTGCCTGCTTCGACGGATGCTGAAATAAGATCCGGAATTTCCCTGAAGCGCTCAGTCTTTTCTTCACATTCTTTAAGCCATTGTTGAAGTTCCTCAGGGTCAAGTTTTCCGATCTGGGAGGCAAAGGGCCTGGCTGATTTCAGTTTTTTCCGGCTTTCCCTGGCTGATTCCTCCGGATTAGCCGGATTATTTGAATTATTTGGCGGAAATGATTTCGAAATGAATATTTTGATATTTCGTATTGAAATGGGGGTATCCACTTTTTTTCTCCTGCATGCATTTTCACAGTACCCCGGGCAATTGATGCACAAAATTTCAGGAGTATTGATCTCGGAAAGTGTAAGTTTTACAGGGTCATCATAATTACCTGACATGAGATACCTGTTCATTAAGGGGATGTTGTAGCCGCCCGGACAAACAACCCTGCACGGCGCTTCACATTCAGCTCTGTGTTCTGAAAGAAGGAGTTCAACAGCTTTTTTACGGAGGTTTATAACATCCTCGCCTGAGGCATCAATATTCATTCCTTCCTGTACAAGAGCAGTACATGATGGGAGATACTTATCTGAAGTTTTATCCCTCACCATGCAGGCCATACATGAGGAATAATGTTCCACACCATCCTTATGACATAATGTGGGAATGGCAATACCTGCTTTCCCTGCTGTCTCAAGGATTGTTGTTCCATCCTCCGCTGTTAACTCTATATTGTCTATTTTCAGCTTAATCATTTACAGAAACAATTTCAACGGCATTAACAGGGCATACTATCCTGCAGTTATCACATTTGGTGCATAGCTGCTGGTCAATATCATGTTTTTCATATGGTCTGAATGCGATTGCATTGACGGGACATTCCTGAAAGCACTTTGTGCAACCCGTACAATTATCAGTAATAGAGTATCTTATAAGATCAGGGCATTTTCTGGAAGGACATATGCCTTTTGTATGGGCCTCCCATTCTTCCCGGAAATATCTTAATCCTGTCAATACAGGATTCGGAGCAGTTTTTCCCAATCCGCATAAGCTTCCTTCCTGCACAGAATGGCAAAGTTTCTCCAGCTCATCTATTTCCGATAATGCTGCTTTACCTTCGCTCAGACGGGTAATTATATTAAGCATGTGTTTTGTTCCCACACGGCAGAAAGTGCATTTTCCGCATGACTGCTTATGTGTGAATGTAAGGAAATACTTCGCCATATCAACCATGCAGTCAGTATCGTCAAGAACTACCATCCCGCCTGAGCCCATCATGGCGCCCAGCTTGGAGAGTTCTTCATAGTCAACCGGAGTATCTGCCAGGGATGCAGGGATACATCCTCCCGAAGGTCCGCCTATCTGAACAGCCTTAAAAGTTCTTCCTTCCGCTACACCATTTCCAATATTTTCAACTATCTGCCTTATTGTGATTCCCATAGGAACTTCAATCAATCCCCCTTTGGATATCTTTCCGGCAAGTGCGAAAACCTTTGTGCCTTTGCTTTTTGAGGTTCCGATTGAGCTGAATGCTTTTGCTCCGTTATTTATAATCCAGGGAACAAGTGCAAGTGTTTCGACATTATTCACCAGTGTCGGCTTATTTCTGAATCCCTGAACGGCAGGGTAGGGCGGCCTTAAATGGGGTGTGCCCCTTTTACCTTCAAGAGACGCTATCAGGGCAGTTTCCTCACCGCACACAAATGCACCTGCACCTTCAAAAACATGCACATCAAAAGAAAATGCACTTCCAAGTATTTTTTCTCCAAGAAGGCCATTTTCATAGCAAAGCTTAATAGCATTTCTCACTCTTACTACTGCAAGAGGATATTCTGCTCTGATATAAAAGATACCTTCCCTCGCACCTGTGGCGAATGCAGCTATCATCATACCTTCAATTACCCTGAACGGAAAAGACTCCAGCAGCATTCTGTCCATGAATGCCCCCGGGTCACCTTCATCACCGTTACAGACAATATATTTAGGATATCCCTGTGCACCCCGGGAAATAAACCATTTTTTGCCGGTTGAAAAACCTGCTCCGCCTCTGCCTCTCAATCCGCTTTCGGATATTATTTCAATGATCTTCTCCGGTTCAATTCCGGTAAGAGTTTGTTTTATCGCATTGAATCCACCCAGTAACTGATATTCATCAAGGGAATCGGGTGAAATAATCCCGCTGTTCAGTGTAGCAATATGCACCTGAAGATTGAGAAAATTATTCAGATACTTTTCACGGATCTCACCGGGAATATTTGTCGGACTGGTTATCAGATCATCTGACAGGAATGTGTCTGCAAAATTGTTTATCCTGTATCTCAGACGTTTATCGAAGCTTTTGGGAATTACATGTTTAAGAAGAATGGCTTCAACCTGATCTTTTCTTACATTGGTATATCGGAAGTTCTTCTTTTCTTTAGTAACTATTTCCAGCAGAGGTGTCTGGTTACAAACTCCAACACATCCTACAGTTTTAAGCTTTATATTCAGATCGTAACCTTCCTTAATGTCGAGAAGCTGTGAAAGGATTTCCTTGCTGCCTCCTGCAACACAGCATGATCCCAGGCCGATTCTGACTTCTGCATCAACATCTTCTGTTATTTTATTAACAGTCATTTCTTTCTTGTTTCCGTTTGTTGCAAGGAAATCAGCAATCAACTCATTTACCTGTGTTGGTTTTACATGCCCGTAGGTCTTACCATCTATCTGTATCACAGGAGCTAATGTGCAACAACCAAGGCAGGCAACTTCTTCTATGGAAAAAAGATTATCAGGTGATGTGTTTACATGGTCGTTTATTTTTAATTCTCTTTTAAAAGCCTCAGATATAAGTGGTGCTCCTTTAACATGGCATGCAGTTCCGGAACATATTTTAATTATATGCTTCCCTGATGGTATGTGTCTGAACTGAGAATAAAATGTTGATACGCCTGAAATCTGACCGGGTGTTATATCCGTTACCGAGCATATATGCTTTAAAGCTTCAGACGGAAGGTAACCAAGCTTATCCTGAACTTTCTGAAGAACAAGAATAACCTTATCCTTTTCTCTTCCGGTTTGTTCTATTACCATATCCACTGCGGAGGTAACAGACCCGACCTGAACAGGCTGACAATTGCATCCCTGAGATTTTATATTTTTATCTTCCTTATTCAATTTTCTGAAATACAGTAAATATTATTTCTTCCCCTTATATAAATGTTTTTATCTGAAAAAGCAGGTGTGCAATCAGCCCTTTCACCGAGCTTTGGCTGGGAGACAAGTTCATAAGATCCATTTGCCTTTATGATATGTGTGATTCCTGACCGGTCGAGAAAAAATACATTTTCATCAGCAATCATGGGTGATGCATAGAATGGCTCCTCCATATACCGTGTCCAGAGAGTATCGCCTTTCTGAGCATCATAGCAAGCCACATCACCATTTCCGGTTGAAATAAACAGGAATTCATCAGTAGCAACCGGACTGGACACATCAGGTGTATAAGCATTATCTTCCCATACGATGGATGCCCCCGTTCCTGCTTTTATTGCCACCAGCTTTGCATAATCGGTTACTGCATAGGCCATTGTGCTGTTTACAGCGGCAGACGGTCCTACATCACCGGTAAGACTTTCAACTGACCATAATTCACCTCCTGTCTCCGGATCATATGCTGACATATTTGGGTTACCATTAATAACTATCTGAGGCTTGCTGCTGAAATATGCCAGAACCGGAGAAGACCAGACAGGTCTTCCGGACCTTAAGGTTTCCCATTTCAGGTCACCTGATTCAATGTCATATCCCATAAGTGAGATCTTCTCGTTCGAGTCATACTGAACCACAAGAATGTCATCAAAAACGATAAGAGAAGATGAATAGCCGTAACTGTTTTTGGGTGTTCCCAGGTTTAATGCCCACTTCTGTTTGCCATCCATATCAAGACAGACAAGGTTCCCATTAGAGAAGACAGCGCATACAGCTTTTCCGTTTGTGGCAACGGTCGATACTGCCATTCCTGATTCATTATCCACCTCAGGCAGCTCTGCAGGTTCTCCCTGAATGCCGCTTGCTGAAGCCGTCCATAAAAGTTTTCCGGATCTTTTATCGAGGCAATAAACTTCACATGCAGGACCATCGGCTCCTGTTATGAAGATCATGTCATCCCATATAACCGGTGAACTCTTTCCTTTTTTAGGAATTTCAGTCTTCCATTTTATATTTTTTCCGGTCTCACCATCCCATTCGGTTGGATACCCGCTTCCCCCGGCAATTCCATGACTATCCTGTCCCCTGAAGAATGGAAAATTGGTTTTGTCTGCCTTAAAAGCTCCGCCGGCTGCTGATCTTTTTGAAACTGATCTGTCAGCTTTATTGCCTGAAAGATCCGGGAGATCGTTACGGAGAACAAATGATGCTATAACTGCTCCAACTGATATCAATGATGCTGTAACAAGAAGATAATTCCTCCTCCGGCTGTTTGTCTGCAAGAGATCCGGCTTTGTTTGTGGCAGAACCGGTACAAGCTTTTCACTTCCGGTAATTAATCTCTGGCATAAAACAAAGATAATTGCTCCGGCCACCAGCAGGTATGAACCGGTTTCAACCTGTCTTCTTGTTGAAAAATATGCCTTGCGTGCCATCAGATCCATTGCTCTTACCTGCTCAGCTCTCAGTGCATTTTCCGGGTCCTTGTCATATTGTTCTTTTACAGAAAGGAGGGCAGGATTATCCAGCGGGTTAATGGTTCTGAGCTGTACAAGGCTGAATATCATGGTAATAGCAACGATAATAGTGAAGATCCCTGCTACCTGACTTAATCCCTTTAGAAAACTGATCTCTTTTTCGTTAAGTTTCATCCTAAACTATTTTTTTTACTTCAACAGGACAATATCTGAAGCATCTTCCGCAACTGACACATTTTCCCTGGTGCGGTTTATATTCGGTTCGTACCCTTCGTGTTGAAAGTGATACCAGGCTTATTCCGAGTGACAGTCCAAGAAACATTCCTGCCCATGGGGATGCTTTCCGGAATCTGCTCCTGATCGAGAGTTCTTCAGTGAAAAGGATCTCTTCAGTTTTTCCTGATTCCTTGTAGGCAACAGCTGATTTTGAAATTGCTTCCACTCCTGTTTCCTTTTCAGCTCTTATTTCATTTGCCAGCCGAACATTGCTGTTGACATTTGCAAGAGCAGGAGACAGGTTGTATACTATCAGCGCTCCGGCTGTTGTGAACAGGGGCAGAAGAATAAGATATGCCAGGAATCTTTTTCTGGATTTACCTGGTTCTTCCTTTTTCTGGATAATATCTGAAGGAAGAATTGCATCATATGGACAGGAATCTTCACAAAGTCTGCAGTTAATGCATTCAGCAGGTGTTATGGTGAGATGCCTGGAAGAAAACCGCGAGAATATGTTCAGCAATACTCCGAAAGGACAAAGATACCGGCAATATGGCCTGTTGACGAATATTCCGGCAATGAGCAGCAGTGCTCCAAACACAATCATCGTTGATGGTGCATTCAGTCTGAATATTCCGACAAATGGATCGTATCTGCAGATAATGAACTGGCTGTTTATTGCAGCGAACAGAATCGCAAGAGCCAGATATATGAATGGCAAAGCAATAAGAACAGATTCAACTGTCTTCGGAAGCTTGACAGACATGAATCCCGTTAGTTCCTGAATTGCCCCCAGGGGACAAACTCCGGCACAGAAAACACGGCCAAACGCGAGTGAAAACCCCAGCGGGATAATAAAAAACAAAAGTGCTGTAAGAGGAATTGTATAGCCGGGATTAAAAAGTGCTAACGAAACATTCTGTACCGACCCCACAGCACAGATACAACCTTCCCTGAAGAATCCAAAATACGCCAGTGAGAAGACCGACAGCCATATAAGTCCTTTGCGTGAACGTTTTTTCAATGCCAGCCATGTTGCAACTGAAAGTGCCGCTATTAAAACTGCAACATCGAAATATTCCCAGGCATGTGAACGCTGAACAGGCATTTGATTCACCGGGTATTGATGTCCGGTTTCAAATTCAGGTCTTGGGAACCTGTCCTGGGCATAAAGGACCACATGCCAGAAAAGCATAATAACAACTATTATATTTGGGATCCACTTTTTCATCGTAATTAAATCACTTCCTTAATTTCGGCAATTTAGTTAACTTTCTTTCTTTTCTTTTGGTAAATACTGGTGACCTGAGGGGACTCTTGAAATAGCATTTGAAGGACAGGTACGAGCTATTGAACAGTCATTGCAGTTTACGCACAGGTCATGCCTGATCTGCATATACAGCGATCCGTTTCCAAAATCGGCACAACCCTTTACGCATTTTGCACAACCATCGCACAGGTCTTCATTTATTTTATATTCAAAATAGGGTTCCTCGACAAATTTTCTTTCAATGGCTCCGGTAGGACAGAGCTGGTTTTCAGCGCCGGTGCTTATTGTTTTGACACCCTGTCGCAAATATCCTCCGCAAAGATCACAATAGCCGCACATTACATATGCATGCACGCATTTTGATGCAGATGGCGTCAGTACGCAGTTTGTTTTGCACTGTCCGCATTGTGTGCATTTAAATGGATCAATCTGCCAGACGTAACCTGCTGGAGAGGTTTTCCTGACAAGGGCAAGAGGGATCAGTACCAGTGGAGCAGCAATGATAACTTTGCCGGCATTCCTTACAAAATCCCTTCGCGACTGATATTTATTTTTTTCCCTGCTCATTTCCGGAATAGTTACTGCAATCTGTAAGACCATTACAAATTCCGCTTCCCGGACAAACAGAGCAGTTCGCGCCTGTAACAACTCTTGTTCCCAGCATAATAGCAATAAGAGCCAGGACTGAGATCATTATCAGCCTGATTAACTTCTTGACAAATTCAGCTCTAAACATATTATAATGACTTAATTCTTTCTTTTAAATACAATTAATTTTGAATCTGCAGGATTTGCAGCATAAATGGTTTTTCCATCAGGTGAAGCAATATCAAGAGGGATGGACGCCATAAAATCATTATTTGCAGATACCCATTCAACAAATTCACCTTTCTGGTCCAGTATTTTTATTCTGTTCAAACCTTTTTCCGCCGTTATATAGCCTTGGGGAATCATTACAAAGTGGGCCGGATTGCAGCATCCGCAAAAAGCACCGGGTGCTGTTCCGGGAGAGCCGAAATAACCAGTAAGAACTCCTTCAGATGATCGTGTTTCAATTCGCCTGTGCCCGGTATTAGCAATATAAAGTGTGTTATCATTATTAATTGCAACATCAAAATATGGACTGGGAATAACAAATTTTTCGCCACTCTGGCCTATCATTGATTTCATCCGTCCGTCTTTTGCAAGAACAAAAACCAGCCTGTTTCCTGCATCAGCAAATACAACCATGGATTTGTTTGAAGTAACTGATGTTATGATGCCGTTATCACCAAACGGGCCCCATTCATCAATCATTTTGCCCTCCGGACTATATAGCCTGATCAGATCTGTCGTTGCACCGAAGATTGTGTCCCCATAAACCGAAAGGGAATTAATCCTTTCGCCGGTATTTATCGTCCATTTCTTGCTTAGATTTTCATCATAACAACTAAGGAATGCATCGCCTCCGAGATATACTGATCCATTGTCCGAAACAGTAACTGAAGTTAAATCTCCGTCATTGCAAAGGAGTTCCCTCGATTGTGTCCAGTGTTCAGGAAGAACGGGAACATCACTGGTTTTATCTTCAACCCTATCCGGCATCTCAGATTTCCCGGTTGCTGTATCGTAAATGATATAGCCAATGAAAACCAGTATTATCAGCAGTGAAAAGAATGCAAGGAATTTTTTATTCATATAGATTCATTTTTACCAATGTACAGACAAACCAGATTTCTTGCATCCCTCATTATGAGGTAATTACCTGCAAGGGCAATAGGGCCCCAGGCTTCAATCCCATTCATTATCTTATATTTTGAAATCAATGAGACACTTGATTTCTCAAATTTGAATAAATATAAATTTGCATCATCGTCAAGGAGGAACATTTTGTCGCCACGTACAATATAAGGGCCAAGACCTCGTCCATACCGATTTTCTTTTCCGCTTGACCATACAGGTTTCCTAAGGTCCGAAATGTTATAACATACGAGCTGTTTCTTAAGAACCCCTGCGTTTTCAGGCATTAATGTCCATATAAAATCTCCGGAAATAATAGGTGTTTGCTGATCACTGGCTATACCCTCGGTGGCTTTATGCTGTTCAATTAACGTGGTGCTGTATTCAGAGCCGTCATAGTTGATTTTCAGTTTTGCTCCACCTGCGCCATAGCTGCCAAAAAGAGCAATTTCATTGTTATTGAGAAGGAGAGGGGATGCCGCGACAGTGGCAGGACTCCATTCTGTAGTTTTCCAAAGGATTTTTCCTTTATCTTCTCCTTCTGCAGAAATGCCTGCAACGCCACCCACTGCATTATACACATACATTTTTCTTCCATGAATTGTCATTGGCATAATTGAAGTGTGTGACATCCTCAATGAGTCAGGATTTGGAGTTTGCCAGATTACCTTGCCTGTGGCACAATCGACTCCTATCATCAGCGCTTTGCCGCCGGGAGCCAGTATAGCTACATCATTGTCAATCAAAGGACACTGGCCGGAATAGAAGTCAGGAGTGATCCTTCCTTTTTCACTTCCGGGTATTCCATATTCTTTTTCCATGTCAATACTCCACAGCAGTTCACCTGTAAGAGGATCGTTACACATAACATGAGAACGCGGTCCGATTGAGACAAGGTATTTATCAGTAACTGCCGGAATTGTTCTTGAATAACCATGATTTCTTTTCAGATCGACATAATACCACCGCCTCCAGAGTTCGGTTCCTGATTTAAGCGAAAAACATCTCAGGACATCTGCTTTCTTTCTTTCATTATAGTCGAGTATGTAAACCCTGCTGTTGTGAACAACAGCGCCGGCATAACCTTCACCCAGAGTAGCTTTCCATACAAGGGGAGGACCGGTAGTATCCCACGATTCTGCAATTGGTGTTGAATCTTTGCAAATGTTGTCAAATTCATTACCCCTGAAACGTGGCCATTCACCGGGAACAAATTCGTCAAATAAACTCAGCGTATCATAGAATTCCCCTATAATGACAGAGTCATTGCGGGGGACCATCGGCGGCCGGTCATCCATTCCGGGCAAACGCTGATCTACTGATGTAACAAAATGATCATTCATCATCCACCACAGGAAAATTCCCGTAAAGAACAAGGCTATCGTGATTAGAATGAGGTTACTGCTTCTTCCTGATGGTATCATCAATTTATCTGTTCATCACTTTATCAAACCATATGACTTTGATGAAAAATGACCTGTAAATTCCTTAATTTTCAGGCAAATAAGCTTGCTAAATATTATTTAGCTTTAATGGAATATACTCCAAGATATTCACCATGTCTGACAAAAAGCCTGCCCTTATCAATAACAGGATGCGACCAGTACGGACCTGAGCCCTTTGTAACCTGGAACTTGCTTACAACATCAAGTTTCTCACTGCTCGGTTTAACCAGTCCAACATGTCCTGTTTTCTCCTCATAAATATACAACATTCCATCAGCTGAGATAATTGCGCCTTTATTGTACCAGCTTGTTGTCCACATAGTTTTACCGGTAGTCCAGTCAACGCAAATCCACCTTCCTTTTGAATTGGTATCGTGGGTTGAACTATAAATGTAATTACCAATCAGCACCATACCTCCTACATGCGGATTGATCTCTGGATTTGTCCAGACCAGTGTAGGATTTGATCCGTCCCAGTTGATTTTAATTTTAGCACCAGTCTGTCCATAACCATTACCGGCAAACAGGAAACCATCGCGGTAGATAGGAGTGTTTATATGATTCCTGCCATCTTTTTCCGGATTGACAGCATCATAATCGAATTTCCACTCAAGCTTGCCATCGTTTGGATTAACTCCGATTATCTGTTTTGCCGTATGAGTAACAATTATGCTTTTCCCGTCTTTTTCAATAAGCAGGGGATTGACATACTGAGTTCCTTCGTTTAGTGCAGGAGTTTCCCAAACTACATTCCCGTTTGCAATATTAAATGCAACCATGGCGGCTTTATTGCCTCCCGGTGTTCCAATGACCTTGTTCCCGGTTACAAGGGGAGACTCTGAAATTCCAAACCGTGGATCAGGGGAATTATATTTCTGGAAGTAATTCACACTCCATTTGATTTTTCCGTCGGTTCCCACACATACCATATCACCATGCCCACTGACTACAAATATATTCTTATCAAAATAAGTAGGAGTACTACGGCTGTCAGGATAACTACCTGTTTCAGAAGCTTTTCCATAAGCAACTTCCCATTTCTTACTGCCGTCCGGGTTGAAAGCTGTCAGAACATCATTATCACCTTTCCTGCCTGTAATATATACTGCATCATCAGTAACAGTTGCACTTGAATAACCTGTTCCGGCTTCATTCGATTCCCACATCAGGGAAGGACCTTTTTCGGGCCATGATTTTAACAGTGAACTTTCATTGTAAATGCCGGTCCTTCCAGGTCCACGCCAGCCTTTTTGTGATTGAGAATCAGCATATTGGATTGACAGGATTAAAATCCCGGTGATCAGAATTATTCTAGTGAATAGCTTCATATTTTAATCAAATTTTATATGAGGCTGCAAGATAGAAAAAATGGCTTGATTTCAACTGTTTATAAGTGTTATCTGATTAACAGAAAAGAACTATTTAAGCATTTTTAACAAATTAATCTTTTATGTTTGGCGAAAGTTTTTTTACCCCTATCTGTTTCCGAAGTATTCAGCATTCATGTAAGAGCTCACTTCGACTTCGCTCAATGAGCAGACAAACGGTATCCAAATCTCAGATGAATCAAATATTAAATTTAGCAAATATATTAATAAAATATATAAAAAAGTATTAATTGCTTATAAAATTAAATTAAAATACTGTTAAATGTTTCAGTTGTTATATATTTTACTAGTTTTGCTGAATATATATTTAACTAAGTAATTATGTGCGGAATTATCGGTGTATTTGATTTGAAAGTAAATTACATGGATCTGAGGGATACTGTTCTCAGGATGTCTAAAAAAGTAAGACATCGGGGTCCGGATTGGTCGGGAATATTTTATTGTGAAAAAGCAATTCTTGCCCATGAGAGATTATCCATTGTTGATCCGCAGTCTGGCAAGCAGCCTTTATACAGCAAAGACTGCAATCTTATTCTTACAGTGAATGGCGAAATATACAATCATCAGGAGATAAGGAAGCGTTACGAGGGAAAGTATGAATTTCTTACAAATTCAGATTGTGAAGTGATCCTGCCGCTTTATCGCGATAAAGGACCTGCTTTTCTTGAAGAGCTTAACGGAATATTTGCATTTGCGATTTATGATAAGGAAAATGACTGTTATTTCATTGCTCGCGATCATATCGGGATTATACCTTTATATACAGGCTGGGATAAATTTGGAAATTTTTATGTAGCATCAGAGCTGAAAGCACTCGAGGGTGTTTGTAATAAAATAGAAGAGTTCCTTCCCGGACATTATTTGTACAGCAAGGAAGGAGTGATGAAGAAATGGTACAATCGGGACTGGATGGAATATAAGGAAGTTGAAAAAAATGAAACTTCAATCGAAGATCTCAGAATAGCACTGGAAGCATCGGTACACCGGCAGCTGATGTCAGATGTACCATATGGAGTTCTTCTTTCAGGCGGACTTGATTCCTCAGTTGTTTCTGCCATAGCGAAAAAATTTGCTCCCAAGAGGATTGAAACACAGGACAAAAGCGAAGCCTGGTGGCCTCAGCTGCATTCATTTGCAGTCGGACTTGAAGGCTCGCCCGATCTTGCTGCAGCCAGAAAAGTGGCAGCACATATCGGAACCGTACATCATGAGATCAATTTTACCGTACAGGAAGGATTGGATGCAATCAGGGATGTTATATATCATCTTGAGACATATGATGTTACTACTATCAGGGCTTCAACTCCAATGTACCTGCTTGCAAGAGTCATCAAATCCATGGGTGTGAAAATGGTGCTCTCAGGAGAGGGGGCGGATGAGATCTTTGGCGGTTATTTATATTTCCATAAAGCACCTGATGCTAAATCATTCCATGAAGAAACTGTTAGAAAACTTGGTAAGCTGCATCTTTATGATTGCTTGCGTGCAAACAAATCCCTTGCAGCATGGGGCGTAGAAGGACGCGTTCCTTTCCTGGACAAGGAATTTATGGATGTGGCAATGCGTCTGAATCCGAAAGATAAGATGATCACTAAAGACAAGATGGAAAAGTGGGTTCTCAGGAAAGCATTTGAAGACTACCTCCCGGCAAGCGTTGCCTGGCGGCAGAAAGAGCAGTTCTCAGACGGAGTCGGTTATAGCTGGATAGACTCTTTAAAAGCCCTGACCTCAAAGGAGATCACTGATGAGCAATTGAAAAATGCAAGATTCCGCTTCCCGATTAATCCGCCAATGTCTAAGGAGGAATACTTCTACAGATCCATCTTTACTGAACATTTTCCATCAGATTCAGCAGCATCATGCGTACCGTCTGTTCCTTCAGTCGCTTGCAGTACTCCCGAAGCAATAGCCTGGGATGCTTCCTTCAAAAACCTGAACGATCCTTCAGGAAGGTCAGTGAAAAGTGTTCATATTGAGGCATATAAATAGCATAGGATTTTTCTCCTGACGTCAGGAAATGTTTATATAGCTTTTTTAGCCCCCCATTTGCTTGGGGCATTGCCGTCAACCTAAGCTATTAGGAAACTTATATGATTGTATATCTGTGTCTTACAAGCATTATTGGCTCAGATATCAATATGAAATTTCCTTAGGTTGACGGCAATGAGGTTGGGGGTTGATACGAGGATTGCTGTACTTTGAGCTGACTGGATTTCATTTCTCCTTAAATATTCTTATTTTTAAAGACCTGAATTCAATCAGGCTAATGAAATTTTTTAATGAGAAAGGAACTTAATGCTGTTCTCTGCACGTCCCTGACAATTGCTGCATGCAGCACAGTACAGAAAGAGGAACCGCTTCCAAACATCGTCTTTATTATTGCCGACGACCTCGGCTATGGTGATCTGAGCTGCTACGGTCAGAGCAAATTCTCCACACCCAACATCGACAGGCTTGCTTCACAGGGCATGCTATTCAGGCAGCATTATTCTGGCTGCACTGTCTGCGCCCCCTCACGTTCAAGCCTTATGACAGGACTTCATACCGGTCATACTCCCATAAGAGGAAACAGACAATGGGATCCGGAAGGTCAGTGGCCAATGCCGGCTGAATCATTCACTGTCCCTGAGATGCTCAGGATAAAAGGATATACAACAGGTGCTTTCGGTAAATGGGGCCTGGGGTTTATAGGTACCGATGGTGATCCGAATATCCAGGGTTTTGATAAGTTCTTTGGATACAATTGCCAGAGTCTGGCTCACAATTATTATCCGGACCATCTCTGGGATAATGACAGGAAAATATTACTACATGAAAATGACAACGGGAAAACAGGAGTGTATGCCCCGGATCTTATACATAAAGCTGCTCTTGACTTTATCGGGCTGAATAAGGATAAGCCTTTTTTTCTTTTTTATCCAACTACCATTCCTCATGCAGAACTATTTGCAAAAGAGGATTATATGAACAGGTTCCGTGAAAAATTTAATCCCGAAAAATCTTTTTCAGGAGTCGATTCAGGTCCTGATTTTCGTCTCGGTCCATATGGCTCCCAGCCTGAAGCACATGCTGCCTTTGCTGCAATGGTAAGTGAACTTGATGATTATGTGGGAGAGTTGATGGCCAAACTTAAAGAACTCGGGCTTGAGGATAATACGATCGTGATATTTACATCTGATAACGGGCCACACATTGAAGGGGGTGCAGATCCTGATTATTTCAACAGCAACGGTGATCTTAAAGGATATAAACGCGATATGTATGAAGGTGGAATAAGGGTTCCCATGATTGTCCGGTGGCCTCACAAAGTCAATGCAGGATCGTCCACAGATCATATCTCAGCTTTCTGGGATGTAATGCCGACTTTGGCTGAAATTGCCGGAATAGCTTGCGCCGGGGATATTGACGGGATCTCATTTCTTCCGGTATTGACAGGAGAAACCAAAAAGCAAAAACAGCATGATTATCTCTACTGGGAGTTTCACGAACAGGGAGGTAAAATTGCAGTCAGAATGGGCGAATGGAAAGGAATAATGCTCAAAGCTGATGATAGGGAATCACAGCAGTTTGAATTATACTATCTTCCTGAAGATATTGGCGAAACAAACAATATTGCAGGTTCAAATCACGATATTGTGAAAAAGATCAAAGGAATCATGATGGAGGCACACACGGAATCGGAGGTATTTCCTTTTAAATTCGAATCAGAAAATATAGTCAAATAATTATTCAGATGATAAATTTAAAATCAGCTATCAGTCTTGGCGTAGTCTCAATTGCAGCATTGCAGGCAAATGCTCAGAAAAGTTCATTTAAGCAATCAACCCCAAATATCATCCTGATACTGATGGATGATATGGGTTACGGCGACCTAGGCCGGACAGGGGCTAACCAATACGAAACTCCAAACCTGAACCGTCTGGCAAACCAGGGAATGCAGTTCACCTGGTATTACTGTCCCCAGGCTGTAAGCAGTGCCTCACGTGCGGGATTAATGACAGGATGCTATCCAAACAGGATCGGATTCTCGGGCGCTCTTATGCCATGGGATAAAATTGGTCTCAATCCTGATGAGACAACGATTGCTGAAATGCTTAAGACAAAAGGTTATTATACCGGAGCCATAGGTAAATGGCATTTGGGACATCATAGAGAGTTCCTTCCTTTGCAGCATGGCTTTGATGAGTACCTGGGCATACCATATTCAAATGACATGTGGCCCCATGATTATGATGGTGTTCCCGTGCGCCTTAAAGACACAACTTCAAGGATGATGAGGCATCCTGTTCTTCCTCTTATAGAAGGAAACGAGAAAGTTGCCGAAATCACTTCATTTGCAGATCAGGATAAACTTACAACAACATATACCGAGAGGGCTGTTAAATTCATTGAGTTGCATAAAAAAGCTCCTTTCTTTCTGTACATACCTCATTCCATGGTGCATGTGCCTCTTGGTGTTTCTGAAAAATTTAAGGGAAAAAGCAAGCAGGGTATGTTTGGCGATGTTATGATGGAAGTAGACTGGTCTATCGGCGAGATAATGAAGGCGCTTGAAAGATCCGGGCTTGAAAAAAATACTCTTGTTATCTTCACAAGCGATAATGGACCATGGCTCAATTTTGGAAATCATGCCGGGACAACAGGCGGCTTGCGTGAAGGTAAAGGAACCAGCTGGGAAGGAGGTCAGCGTGTGCCCTGTATCATGAGGTGGCCCGGAGTTATACCTGAAGGTGTAATATGCAGTAAAATAGCTAGTTCCATAGACATTCTTCCTACATTAGCCGCTATCACTGGTGCCCCGTTGCCAGAAAAGAAAATTGACGGAGTAAGCATCCTGCCGTTGCTTCTTGGTGATAAAGAAGCTGCTCCCCGGACCGAATTCCTCTACTATTACCAGCGAAATGCACTGGAGGCTGTGCAGCACGAATATTGGAAACTGGTTCTGCCTCATACCGGACGTACCTACAGGGGTCACCTGCCGGGTAATGACAGGTGGCCAGGACAAACCGGGGAAGAGACAATCAAAACAGCTCAGCTTTTTGATCTTCGCCGCGATCCGGGTGAATGGTATGATGTCGCTCAATTATATCCTGAAAAAGTGAAAGAACTTGAAGCTTTGGCAGAAAAAGCACGGCTTGATATGGGTGATGATATTACCAATAGCCCGGGCTCAAACAGACGGAAGCCGGGTTCTGTGAAATAGTAAAATTGAATGTTATCTATACATATATATAATGCATACCCAGGGAGCTGAATTGTTATGTGCCGGATTGGTTTGTTTCAGTTTAAACTCTGTTGTACAGGGTCAGTCTGGAATTAACCAGGACAGACGTCCATTGAAACGTCCGAATATACTGTGGATATCTACAGAGGATATGAGTCCTCATCTCGGTTGTTATGGAGACAAGGTGGCCAGGACACCAAATATTGACAGGCTGGCTGCGCAGGGAATCCGTTATACAAATGTTTTCACTACAGCCGCAATATGTGCCCCTGTGCGGGCTGGTATAATAACCGGTATGTATCAGACATCAATAGGATGCATGCACATGCGTACAACCTCGTACAGGAGATCGGCAGACAATCCGGTTGAATTCACGGCAGTTCCTCCACATTACGTTAAAGCATTCACAGAGTATATGAGGACTGCAGGCTATTATTGCACGAATAATTCCAAAACCGATTATCAGTTTTCAAAAGATCCCGTGCCGGCAAGCATATGGGATGAATGTTCGTCCAGAGCACATTACAAAAACCGGAAGGATAAAAGTCAGCCATTTTTTGCGGTTTTTAATCATATAGGTACTCACGAAAGCCAGAACTGGGATATAAGCAATGTTAAAACTGATCCAAAGAAGGTTTTTGTTCCTCCGTATTTTCCTGATACTGAGATTGTAAGAAAAAATATTGCAAAGATGTACGATAACATCGCACGTCTTGATTCTGTAGTAGGTGTATTGCTTTCAGAACTTGAAAAGGAAGGTGAGCTTGAAAATACAATTGTTTTTTTCTGGGGTGATCACGGTGATGGATTGCCCAGAGGAAAGAGATGGCTGTACGATTCAGGCCTCAACATACCTCTGATTATAAAATTTCCGGTCCAATCAACAGCTGGTTCTGTTGATGATCGCTTAATAAGTTCTATTGATTTTGGCCCGACAGTTCTGTCCCTTGCCGGGGTACCGGTTCCTGTTCACATGCAGGGAATTCCATTTCTTGGTGATCAGAAAGGTGAACCCAGAGATGCAGTATTTGCAACGCGTGACAGGGTGGATGAATCGTACGATATGATACGATCTGTACGTACTGACAGTCATCTGTATGTATGTAATTATTATCCGAATGAACCTTTTCCCATATGGATACCATATTTAAGTAAAATGCCTATATACCAGGAAATGCTTCGTCTCGATGCTGAAGGAAGGCTCACGGGTGATCAAAAACAATGGATGGCATATACCCGTCCTCCGGAAGAATTGTATGATGTAAAAGCTGATCCTTTTCAGTTGAAAAATCTCATTAATGACCCTTCCTTAAAAAATATAGTGACTGATATGCGGAAAAGGCATAAAATATGGACAATGGAAACCGGAGATATGGGACACATGAATGAACCGGAAATGATTGAACAGATGTGGCCCGGTGAAAAACAACCTGTAACTGATATTCCGTATTTTATTATCAATTCACCCCAGGATCGTGCTATAAAAAATTACAGAACCGGTGGTACATACACATCCCCGATGACCCTGAGCTTTTATTGCCCGACTCATGGTGCTTCACTGGTATATACCTTCGAAAATGGAAATAATCCGCACTGGCTTCTTTATTCCGGACCACTTCATCCTGAACCCGGAACATTTGATGTACGTGTTAAAGCAGTGAGGTATGGATATAAGGAAAGCGAAGAACTCAAAGGAAATTTCAAAATAAAATAATAATCACAAAATGACAGGTTTCAGAATCACAGCTTTGATCGGAATAGGCACTGCGTTAACAACATCCTGCAACAACAGGGGAGCAGAAAAACAGACTCGTCCCAATATCATCTACATTATGAGTGATGATCATGCTTTCCAGGCCATTAGCGCATATGGCGGAATGTTGAAAGATTTTGCTCCAACTCCAAATATAGACAGGATCGCAAGAGACGGAATGAGGTTTGACAGATGCCTTGTAACAAATTCTATATCAGGACCATGCAGAGCTGTTGTCCTGACTGGTAAATACAGTCACATTAATGGATTCCTGTCAAATGAAAATGAAGACTTTGACGGCACCCGGCAGACTTTCCCAAAACTTCTCAGGGCAGCCGGGTATTCCACGGCAATGATCGGAAAATGGCACCTTGGTTCTGAACCTACAGGATTCGACCATTGGGAAATTCTTCCCGGACAAGGGAATTATTATAATCCGGATTTTATCACAAAAGATGGCAATCACACTGAAAAGGGATATGTAACTGAATTGATAACTGATAAAGCTATTAAGTGGCTCAAAGAGGCAAAAACCGGCGGAAAACCTTTTATGCTGATGATGCATCACAAGGCTCCTCACCGCGAATGGCAGCCCGGGCCTAATGAACTCACAATGTATAAAGATGTTACTTTTCCTGAACCGGCTACTCTTTTTGATGATTATTCAAATAGGGGAACTGCTGAAAAAACACAGGATATGACAATCAGTAAAACAATGCGGCTGGAGGAGGATCTGAAACTATACAGGGATCAGGGAAAAAAGAAAAACGGACTTGACAGAATGGATCAGGAACAGGCAGCAGCATGGGATTCTGTTTACAATCCTATTATAAGGCAATTTTACATGTCAGATTTAAGTAAGGATGAGCTGGTAAGATTTAAATACCAGCGTTATATGCAGGATTATCTTGCCTGTATTGCTGGAGTGGATAAAAGTGTTGGTGAAGTTCTTGATTTTCTGAAAGAGAACGGGCTGGACAAAAATACTATTGTAATTTATGCATCGGACCAGGGATTTTACCTGGGTGAACATGGCTGGTTCGATAAGCGGTGGATGTTTGAAGAATCATACCGGACACCATTGCTTGTACAGTGGCCTGAAGTTGTTAAACCAGGCAGTATTAACAACGATATGGTTTCCAATATCGACCTTGCAGAAACTTTTCTCGATATGGCGGGAGTTGAAGTACCCTCAGACATGCAGGGAATGAGCATGGTTCCTGTGTTAATGGGGAAAACTCCATCGGACTGGAGAAAAGAGCACTATTACCATTACTATGAATATCCCGGTTATCATAGTGTGAAACGTCATTACGGAATGAGCACAGAAAGATATAAGCTCATGCATTACTATTATGATATTGATGAATGGGAAATGTATGACATCCAGGCTGATCCTCAGGAGCTTAAAAATATTTACGATGATCCGGCTTATGCTTCTGTAAAAAATGAACTGCATGGACGCCTTGAAAATCTTATGAAGAAATATGAAGACAGTGAAGATCTTGCAAAGTCATTTCTCCCTGCCATGCACGAGGATCGTAAATAATTGAAAATATTAGATTTTTAACTTAATCAAGGCAGAAAAAGAGGCTTACCAGAACAGCAATTTTTGAATTTCTTCCCGCTTCCACATGGACATGGATCGTTTCTCTCAGGAATAGCAGGCTTTATAACCTGGTTATCTTTATTCCTTACCCATTGCATCACGTTTGCTGGAGCTCTTTTATTTTTGAGCTCTTTTGCCATAAAATCCATATAAGGCTCAACATGATGAAAAAATTTCTTATATCCCTCGCATAAATAGTTTAATCCGGGTTTTCCATCGGGCGTATTTAAAAACCTGTGCTTGGGGCATTCACCATGACAGGCATAACGTACATCACACTTAAGACAGTAGCGGGGAAGCTTATTGCGCTTGTCGATTCCGAAATCAAACTGTCGTTGGGTCTTTACCAGTTCGACCATTGGTGTATCGTTAATATTCCCGAGCTTGTATTCAGGATAAACAAAATGATCGCATGAAAAAAGATCGCCGTTATGTTCCATAACCAATGCATCACCACAGGTTTCAGAAAATACACATAATCCGGGCATTTCTCCTGCATAATTAGCCAGTGTGGAATCAAAAATCTGAACATAATATCTCGCAACATCTTTCCGCACCCATTCATTGAAGATGGTGATCAGAAAATCTCCGAACTCCCGTCCATTTACCGACCATTCAGTGACAGAAGCATCTCCTGCAAAAACAGGAGCAACCAGCTCGAGGCTTCCCTTTTCAGGTTGAGATGCTATTCTCTCAACAACCGGAAGAAACTGAATAAAACCACTTCCGATCTTCTTTAGGAACCTGTAAGTTTCGGAAGCATAATGCACATTATAACTGTTCACACAGCTCAGGGTGTTGAACTCCACCTTATTTTTATGTAGCAGTTCAATTCCTTTCATTGCCCTTTTGAAGGTTGGTCCGCCTGAATTTGTTTTTCTGAAATGGTCGTGATTATGTTCCTCCCCATCTATCGATATGCCAACAAGCATCTTATTATCCCTGAAGAAGTTACACCAGTCATCATTTAATCTTGTACCATTTGTCTGGAAGGCATTTTCAATGGTTTTTCCGTCTGAATATTTATTCTGAAGCTCAATTACCTTTTCAAAATATTCAAGTCCGAGGAGTGTTGGTTCACCTCCCTGCCATGTAAATGTAACAACAGGGACTTCCTGTGCCTGTATATATTGCCTGATAAAATTTTCGAGTATATCTTCCTGAAGCCTGAAATCATTTTTACCCGGAAAGAGTTTCTTCTTTTCAAGGTAATAACAATACGTGCAATTAAGATTACAAACCGGACCTGTCGGTTTTACCATCACATTAAAGGCGTTTGGCCTGTTAAGTTTTAATGCATCGGTAAATAATATATCCATGTCATAGTGGGTTTGACCTTGCAAAAATAGCATTATCTCCGCGATGAGCAAATTCAATTACCTGGTTTGATGACCAGATGCTTTAATAACAGAATTCTTTATAATTTTGTACCAGTCGTTCAGGTTTCGTTATCTAAATAAAATGATTATGAAAAGAAGGAAATTCTTAAAACTGACATCATTGGGTTCTGCAGCGTTTGCATCACCATTTTTTGTACCTTCATCTGCAGAGGACAGTAAGAAACTTAAGGTAGGATTGATCGGGGCAGGCTGGTATGGCATGGTAATAACCAAAGCCGCGCTTGAAGTTGGAGGAGTTGAGATAATTGGTATTTGTGATGTGGATTCTGAACACCTGAAAACCAGTACCGGCGAACTTGAAAAGCTCCAGGGGCGGAAGCCGGAAACATTCAAACATTACAATGATCTTCTTGAAATGAAAGGGCTGGAAGCAGTATTTATCGGAACACCTCCTCACTGGCATGCCCTTCAATTCATAGCAGCCTGTGAAAAAGGACTTGATATCTACTGTGAAAAGCCTCTTGCTTACGATGTGCAGGAAGGTCTTGCTATGGTAAATGCAGCAAATAAAGCCGGCAATATTGTGCAAATTGGTTTTCAGCGAAGGCAGAGTGAAGCCTTTAAAAAGACAAAATCAATCATAGAAAGCGGAAGGATAGGAAAAATTCACCAGGTTGCTGCCCAGATACATTATAATCCTGTACTTCTTGACACCACAATACAGCCACCGCCTGCTTCACTTGACTGGGAAGAATGGTGTGGTCCTGCTCCAAAGCTCGATTATACTCCCAATATCGGCCACAAAGCATGGCGGCTTGAAAAAGCTTACGGAAACGGCCACCTGGTTGACTGGGGGATTCACCATATTGATATAATCAGAAGAATTATGAATGAAGAAATGCCTGACGAGTTTTATTCGACAGGCGGTAACTTCGAAATGAAAACTATAACAACACCTGATACTCTTACAAGCAATATGGCATTCAAAAATGCTCCGGTAACTTGGCAGCACAGACTCTGGGGTACCGGCGACGTTAGAAGTGAATTTAATAACGGTATTTTCTTCTATGGAGATAAAGGGACAATTTTTGCTGAAGATTCAAAGATTGTAATTATTCCTTCCGGAAAGGACGGAAAAAGGGAAGATCAGTCGGTCCCTACTGAAAAGATGCAGGAAAAACATATGGAGAACTTCCTGAATGCTGTCAGATTAAAAGATCAAAAACTTATAGATTGCTCTCCTGATGATGCATTTAAATCAACTGCAACTGTTCAGCTGGCAATGATCTCTTATTATACGGGCTCGGTTGTTAAATGGGATAGTGAAAAGAAAACGATAAAGAGCAACCCTGAAGCTGCAGGATTATTGAAAAGAAATTACCGCGGGAAATACCAACATCCCCAAAAAGCATAGAATCACAGCTCCTGGTTTTATAAATTGTACTTAATCAACTACATAATATAATATTATTATGCTTACACGATATATTCTGATCCTTTTCACAGGTTTGTTTATGCAGGGCAGTAAAACTGAAAAAGAGTTTTCCCAGTGGCGGGGACCTCAGAGGAATGGAATTTATCCGGAAAAAGGATTGAAAAAATCGTGGCCGTCAAACGGACCTGAAAGATTATGGTACTTTGATGGTCTGGGTGCCGGACATGGATCTGCAGCAATGGGGAAGGATAAGATTTATGTCCTTGGAATGACTGGAGATCAGGGTTACCTCTATTCATTTGATTATAATGGAAAGCTGGTCAGGAAAATTAATTACGGTCCTGAATGGAGTGAAAATTATGTAGGATCACGGTCTACACCGACTGTAATTGATGGTTTAGTATATTTTGAAAGTGGACATGGAACTGTGTATTGTTATAATGGTAACACAGGCGCTAAAATCTGGTCAGCTGATCTGTTAAAAGACTTTAATGCTAAGAACATAACCTGGGGAATGGCTGAATCTCTCCTGATAAAAGGCGATACACTGTATTGTACACCGGGTGGCAAACAGCATAATATTGCAGCACTTAACCGCTTTACAGGAAAAACAATATGGACCAGCCCGGGAAATCGTCAGCAGTCAGCTTATTGCTCTCCTTTGCTGGTCAGGCACAATAATACAACCTTAATAGTGACCATGACAGCTGAATCAATTATTGGATTGGATGCTGTTACTGGTGAATTCTACTGGCAGGTTCCGCAATTTCAGGGAAACAAGATACACGCCAACACTCCTGTATATTCAAATGGAGTTATCTATTGCTCAAGTGATTATTCAGAAAATAATGCAGGAATAGTTGCTTTGAAACTTTCAAATGATGGGAAAAGTGTTACCATAATGTGGAGAAATGAAAATTTCAGAAACCTGATCGGCGGTATTATCGTTCATGATGGTTACATATATGGTGCCCAGTACAGAAGAAATTCATGGTGTTCCCTGAATGCCGCAACAGGGAAAATAATGTATACCTCCAGTAATCTGGGGGATGGAAATATTATAATGGCCGACGGATTATTCTATTGCTACAGTGAGAGGGGAGAAGTGGCGCTTGTTTCCGCAAATCCCCAATCCTTCAATGTGATAAGTAAGTTCCGGGTTCCGATGGGAACAGATCAGCACTGGTCACATCCGGTAATTCATAATGGCAGGTTTTATTTAAGGCACGGGAACGCTCTAATGGTGTATGATATTAAGGAGATAATCAAGTAATTGAGGTTCCCATTCACCCATCTTTTTGCGAAGAAGGTGAATGGGGGTGAGTTAATTTATACTACTTTCTCAAAAATTATACCCAAGAGACAAACCAAACCCTGTATTTCTGAATTCGGCATCCTCGTCAGGAACTGCTGTATTTTCTGAATTTATTTTTGCTAGACCCAACTGTGCATTCAGCTGCAGCAATATCCCGTTCTCAAGTTCGTATCCAAAGAATATATTCCCTCCGAAATCCAGGGGTTTGAAATATTTCCATTGAGCCGGATTAAGACTTTCATATTCTTTTTCATATTCTATATTATCCTCTGTGGAAACATTCTCAACAGTGAATTTTGCTTTTCCCCCTATTCCGTATGATATATAAGGTCCAAATCCCAGGAAGAAATAGCCATTACCAAGCTTTGGTTTATATACAAAGCTTAAAGGCAATTCCAGATAAGAGAGACTATACTCAGCAGTCATGTCTATTCCCAGAAATTCGTTATCCGATTTTGCACCCTTAGTTGTATAAAGCAGTCCTGGCTGGAAATAAAATTCAGGTGCTATGGGAATTTCCGCAACGACACCTGCATGAAAGCGAGGTACAAGATTTAGTTCAAGTTTATCGCCGGTCAAATCCTTTCCATTGATATTCTGCATATTAATACCTGCACGAATTCCAAAAGAAACACCCTCGTCCTGAGCTTTTGCTGAAAGCCCGATAAGTATCAGTAATCCTGCAACTAATAGCATTTTTGTTTTCATAGTCAATAAATTTTGGTTAAAAAATTCCGGAATCCCAACAAAGAATCAATCTGAAAGTTTATTTGTCTTTTTTTGATTCCTCAATCATCTTCTCATTTGCGAATATTGCAAATTCCACACGCCGGTTTTTGGCACGATTCTCTTCAGTATCATTGGCAACAACAGGTTTTTCCTCTCCAAAACCCTTGGTAGTCAATCGCTTCGAATCAATATTTTTGCTCTTAAGGTAGTTTGCTACTGCCTGGCTTCTCCGTTCAGATAATTTCTGGTTGTATTTATTGGCACCTTTGTCATCGGTATGACCATGAATTTCAATGTTTGTATCAGGATATTTGTTCAGAACGGTAACGAGTTTATCAAGGTTCCCTTTTGCTGTTGTTGTAAGATCAGACAGATCAAAACCAAAAAGAACATCATTCTCGAATTCAATGACTATACCTTCTCCAACACGCTTAACACTTACACCCGGCACTTCATTCTTTATTTCCTCAGCCTGCTTATCCATCTTGTTGCCTATGATTGCACCGGTTACTCCGCCGACTGCAGCACCTATAACTGCTCCCATGGCAGTATTTCCCGAAGCACGTCCTATCACAGCTCCTGCTGTGCCTCCTGCCGCAGTACCTATAGCCCCTCCTTTTACTGATTTATTCATGGATGCGCATCCGGAAAATAGAAGTACGGATGATAAAAATACTACTAAAACAATTTGGGATTTTTTCATAATTAATTCATTTTTACTGATTTAATATCAGTCTCTTTCTTATTTCTTATCTGCAAAGATGGCTATATGTAACATTCTTAGTCTTACATTAATACAATTTTTAGTTACATAATTCTAATGGATAGAATAATTCCTCATACTATTTCGGAATTAGGGGAGGTGGTGCTAATTAAATCTTTTATAAAACTTCAGGCATTTGTATCTTTATACCTCTGTCCCCGCTTTTCCTAATCCTTATACATAACTTCTAAGAAGATGTAAAGATTAGTCTGTCAGAAATCACTATTCTCATAAAAACTGAGGTTATTCCTTAGCCTGGTAATCTCCTCCTGCATTTCGTGAATCCTGTTTAATAAATAAATTACAGTTTCAATACCCTCCAGGTTAATATCAAGATCGTAATATAGCCGGATAATCTTCTCAATTTCCTGCAGCTGACTTTCATGGATGTATCTCGTATCTCCAATCGTAGTTGTTTCTATAAATCCATTCTCCTGAAGGGAACTGATAAAAGATACCTCAATCTTATGATTCTGACAGAATTCGCTAGCGATAATTAAGCTTTCCTTATTCATTTTTATTATTTTTCAGATCTTAATCTTGAAAGTTCAGAAAATAATTCTTTTTCTTTGCTGCTCAGATTTTTCGGGGTATTTATTTCATAGGTAATATACAGATCCCCAGACTGATCTTTTTTCCTGTAAACAGGAAATCCCTTGTTTTTTAACTTTATCCGGCTTCCATTCCGGGTTTCAGGCTGGACATTAAGCTTTACTTTACCATCGAGGGTATCAATTGTAATCTCTCCACCCAGCAAGGAAGTGTATAAATCGAGATTCACTGTTGTATACAGATCATTCCCAAGCCTTCTGAACGTAGGATTATTTGCTATTGAAATAGTTATGTAGAGATCACCGTTTGGTCCTCCGTTAACGCCGGGACCACCATGGCCTGCGATCTTGATAGTTTGCCCGTTTTCTATGCCTGCCGGAATTGTTATTCTGATCTTTTTGCCGTTAACTGTCATTGTCTGCTGATGGGTTTGATAGGCAGAGAGGAGATCTATCTTCAACTCTGCAGTATAATCCTCGCCTCTGAATTTTACCTGCTTTTTTCTTCCGCCATCAGCAAATCCTCCAAAAAGAGATTCAAAAAAATCGGAAAATTCTCCCTCTCCCTGATCAAAAGAGTATTCCTGCCGTCCCTCCTTACCATGTTTTCGTCCTGAATAATCATATTGTCGTCTGGACTGATCATTCTGAGTGAATTCATCAGCATGCTTCCATTGATCTCCGTATTGATCATATTTCTTACGCTTTTCAGGATCACTCACTACCTCATGTGCTTCATTTATTTCCTGAAATTTTTTCTTTGAATCTTTATCATTGGGGTTTAAATCGGGATGAAATTTCCTGGCAAGTTTCCTGTAAGCATTTTTAATCTCTTTAAGAGTTGCCTTCTTATCAACTCCAAGGATTTTATAATAGTCGACAAACATTTTTTACCGTCATTAATTATAAGTTTACTTTGAAATCCGGATTTGTCTCCGGTGTGTTCCTGTTAAAACATTATGTCAATTCAGAATGTTTTTTCATATCTGCATATTTTAATGCAATTCTTACCTCTGCTACATGATCTGTATAGTCATTTACCATATCAATATATTTTTCACTGACCATTCTGTCATCTACAATAATATTTATGTCATTTGATAGCTCTAAGAGCTGAATTATGGCAATATGATACATAGTTTCCCTGTATCTGTAATGAATTTTTATCGTTTTCCATTCCTGTGGGAGACAAGGATCAAAATACAATCTGTTAATTTCAAGTCTTAATCCGATCAGTGATTCAATAGCAAGCCGGTACATTAATCCGGCCGAACCTGTATACCATGTCCAGCCTCCCCGTCCCGTATGAGGAGAGACAGCATAAACATCAGCAGCCATGACAAATGGCTCTACTTTGTAAGTTGCTATCTTCTCTGGTGTTGCTGAATTATTTACAGGATTCATTATGTTCATCAGATCCCAGGCTCTTTTTTTATCATTAATCCTTGCAAATGCCATTGCTGCCCAGATTGCAGCATGGGTATACTGACCGCCGTTTTCTCTTACTCCGGGAACATAGCCTTTTATATAGCCCGGATTTAAATCTGATTTGTCGAAGGGAGGATCGAGAAGCTGGATTAATGAATCCTTTCTGCGAACAAGCCTTGAATCAACTGAATCCATTGCTATTCGCATTCGATCGGCATCTCCGGCGCCAGATAAAACGGACCAGCTTTGAGCAATTGAATCGATCTGACATTCAGCATTATCAGAAGATCCAAGCGGGGTGCCATTGTCAAACCATGCCCGTAAGTACCACTCACCATCCCAGCAATTCTTGTTAAGGTTTTTCCTTATCTTATTTGCTTCATCTGTACAATGCTTAGCGAATCCTTCATCTCTATGCATTTCGGATATTCTTGTAAACTGTATAAGTACATCATACAGGAAAAATCCCAGCCAGACACTTTCTCCTTTTCCTTCATTTCCCACTCTGTTCATGCCATCGTTCCAGTCACCGCTTCCAATCAAAGGGACTCCATGTTTTCCGAATTTAAGTCCATTGTTTATTGCACGAACACAGTGCTGGTATAAAGATTCTTTTTCTTCTGACCTACCGGGAAGGTCGTAATAAGATTCATCATTAGGATTGACAGTATATCCCTCAAGGAAAGGCACCTGTTCATCCAATACACCAGTGTCTCCTGTTTGAATAACATATCTGCATGTAACCGCCGGCAACCAAAGATAATCATCAGAACAATGTGTGCGAACACCTCTTCCGGATGGGGGATGCCACCAATGCTGGACATCGCCTTCCTTGAACTGACGGCTGGCACAGAGCAGCAAATGCTCGCGAACCAGATGTGGAGCCACATGAATTACCGCCATCATATCCTGTAGCTGGTCACGGAAACCGAAAGCCCCGCCAGACTGATAAAATCCGCTTCGTGCCCATAAACGGCAAGCGATTGTCTGGTACAGTGTCCAACCATTGATCATTAGATTTACGGATTGATCGGGTGTCTCTATCTGGATAGCTCCAAGAGTATTTCTCCAGAATTTCCATACTTCTTCAAGAGCATTTCGTGCAGAATTGGATCCCCAGAACCGACGGACAAGTTTCCCGGCTTCTTCAGCGTTCCTGCCTGTGCCCAATCTGAAAATTATTTCACGTTCCTGTCCGTCTAAAAGGTCAAATGATACTTGTATTGCAGCACATGGATCAAGGCCGGCTCCGGTCTTTCCTGAGAGTCTGGTCTGATTCATTGCAGCCGGATTCCTCAAGGACCTGTTACGTCCGATGAACTCCGTTCTGTCACAAGTCAGATTACCATATGCCTCGTCTGTATGCAAGAATGCAGTCCTTTCTCCGAATTCAGTGTTATAAGGATTCCTGGCAAAAACAGCTCCACTGCCCGGATCCACTCCGGTAATTACCTGAACTGCCGATTTGGGCCGGAGGTCGCCCAGTACCCATTCTACATAAGATGTCACGGAAAGCCTGCGCGGCCTGCCGGACTCATTCTTAATTTTGAGCACAAAAAACTTCACAGGGGCGTCAGTAGCAACATAAATCCATAATTCAGATCTTATGCCATCTTCAATGTGTTCAAATACGCTATATCCAAAACCATGTCGGCATACGTAAGTCCCTATTCCACGAACAGGCAGCGGTGTCGGGGACCAGAAATTGCCATTTTCTTCATCCCGTATGTACAAGACTTCGCCGCCAGTATCATTTACAGGATCATTGTTCCAGGGAGTAAGCCTTATCTCATGTGCATTTTCACTCCAGGTATAGGAATTTCCGTTATCAGTAATTACTGATCCAAAGCGGGAGTTTGCAATAACATTTGACCATGGCGCCGGCGTAATTTGTTCGATTGAAGTTGTTATTACATATTCACGTCCATCCTGGGTAAATCCGCCGATCCCGTTATAGAAGAGCAGGTCGGGCCGGGGGAGAGGCTTAACAGATCTGTAATCTGGTTTGTAAATACGGCTTGGTTTGAATCGAGCTACCGGATTGTCAGTCACGGTCCGACGCGTAATCTGTTCTGAGAGAGAGCCGCGTCTGTCGGTGATAATGGCTCGTGCAACGGCTTGAATAAGTATTTTATCTTCATTTGATATCTGGTCGGCAGCTCTGACAAATATTCCTCCGGGCCGATCAATCACGTTTGCCTCCAATCCGGCTGCAATCAATCCCATGATCTGATCATGAAGAAGTTGCCTGTAGCCTGCATGATCTTCGTTCCATATCACCAGATCTATTGTCAGTCCTTTCAGACGCCAGTAAGCATGAGCCTGTACAAGCTGCCGTACAATATTAATATTATCTGGATCTTCTATCTTAAGCAGTATTATGGGATAATCTCCTGAAATAGAATATCCCCATAAACCAGATTGACCCCGGCGATTGCTGGTAAGAATACCTGAACTTGCCCTGAGTGAAGGATTGGCATAGATAAGGGTGCTGGCAAGACGACCATATAACTGAGCATCCGCCTCTGAAGCATTTATCTGTGTAAGAATCAATTGGCTGTATGTCCAGGCCAGTTCAATGGCCCTATCTGCAAACCTGAAATCCTGATATTTATCCGCCATACCAAGAGCAGTTTCACGGTTGTCGGAAATGCCATAAACCATGTCAATTTTTGCAGATTCTTCTGGATTAAGAACAATCTGATATCTTATTGCTGCAACAGGATCCAGAACAGAACCTTGGCTTCCGGAAAGTGGACCGGAATTTTTCATAGCTCCCGGTGCTGCAGGACTGTTTCCCCGCCCGAGGAACTTCATTCTGTCAGTCTCATAAGAAATCTCCTTTATTTCTGCACCCTGCACTGTCATAAGATGAACCATCCATGGTGCTCTCTCTTCTGCAGAGCGTGGCCTTCGTGTGCAGAGTATTGTTTGCTTGTGGTTGATTATTTCAGTCTGAACAAACAGATTACTGAATGCCGGATGAATCGCATCAGCAGCAGATGAAGCCAGAACAACCTCCGAATAACTTGTTATTTCAATAATCCTTCGCGAGTTGGATAAGTTAGTGATCCTGACCCTTCTCAGTTCAATGTCATCCTCAGGTGAGACAACAATCTCAGTATGAGTATCCAGGCCGTTGTCCCTCCGTCGGAATTCCGCTCTTCCTTTTGAGAATATGGCTTCATATTTCTCCGGTCGCTTAAGTGTTGGCTGATATGCTGCAGACCAGTATTCACCACTTTGGCTGTCCTTGATGTAACAGAAAATACCCCAGTTATCACAGGTTACATCTTCACGCCAGCGTGTTACAGCCATGTTATTCCAGGAACTATAACCACCGCCTGCATTGGTTATCATCACGTGGTATCTTCCATTTGACAACAAATGGATTTCAGGTATGAGGGTATCCGGATTATCAATTACTCTCACCGGCATCTCAGAAACTTCTTCATGTCTGAGCTCAATATTACCTGAATCATATGAATAATATGCAGTTGTTTTTGGAATTCGCTCCTGCAGCAAAAGAAGAGTTGCCTGAAACAATGGTTCTGACTCAAACCTCTTCTGCATTGGATGGTCAAGGATCAGTGAAGACAATGAAAGGAAACCCATACCCTGATGATGTGCCATATATGATCGGATATAGGCAACCGACTGGCCTCTGTTCAGTCGTGAAGATGTATAGTCCATTGATTCATAAAATCCAAACTTCCCTTCCATTTTTTCAGAGGAGAGTCTTTCCAGATTCCGGCATGCCTCTTCAGGAGATACCATTAATGCCAGCATGGATGCATACGGTGCTATAACAAGATCATCATCCAGACCTCTTTTCAGCCCCATTCCCGGAACTCCAAAAGCCTTGTACTGATAATTCAGATGAATGTCAACCATATTATATCCTGACTCCGAAATACCCCATGGAGTGCCACGTTGATTCCCATATTCAATCTGACGCTTCACTGCCGATTTATATGTCTGATCAAGAAGCGTGTTCTCATAGGAAGGCATAATCAACAGTGGCATAAGATATTCAAACATTGATCCGCTCCATGATAGAAGAACAGGATCTCCTCCTGATATTGTAATGCTGCGATTTAATGAAAACCAGCTTTCCTGGGGAAGTTTTCCCTGAGCGATACCAATAAATGTGCTGAATCTTGCTTCTGAAGCCAGCAGGTCATAATAGCTTGGATCTTTTATACGTTCGTCTGCATTATAACCAATATTCTGAAGATGCCGGCTCCTGTCATATAGAAATTCGTAATCGATGTTGGATAACTCATCTGAACGGAATGCCAGATCCTCAAGTTTTAATATCTGGTTTTTTGCTGTAATACTTGCCTGTAAAATCAATTTCTCAAGATTGCCGGCATAAGCTCTGCTATCAGAAGAGGTGTTCCTGGTAAGCCAGTGTTCAAGAGCAGGTTTGATTCTTTCTTCAAAGTCTGCAAGTTCCCTGAATGTTGGTATTTCTTCAAGCAATGGAATTTCATTCAGGGTACTTTCTGATTCCAGGTGCTGGATCCAGGGGGTCAGTAATTTCAGATAATCAAGTGCGTTTCTGCACTGTCGTGACATTGCCGTAGCCCACCATAGAGATTGTTCATCCGGTTCAGAAATAAAAGAACTTTCAATTTCATCAGCAGAAACTGTAAGCTGTTCCATATACATATGTAATATGGATAATGATTGTTTTTCATTCTCCAGTGCGAGTTTAAGATTTTTTCTGAATTCTTGAATCCCTCTTGGTACAACGCCGCTTTTAATAACTTTTACTAAATTTCTGAAGGTATCACTGATACCCTCGAAAAGTCGTGGATTGATAATTTTCTGATCAGAAATTTCGAGCAATCCATATTTTAATATCATTATATTTCCAACAAAATTACCGCTGTCAACTGAAGAAATGTATCGTGGATTTAATGGATTAAGTGATTGTGTATCATACCAGTTATAGAAATGTCCTTTATAACGTTCCATTCTTTCCAGGGTGTTGAAAGTATCATAGGTGCGTTCTGCAAATTGCCCGGCATGAATATATCCGAAATCATATGCTGTCAGATTTGCAAGCAATGATAGTCCAATATTTGTAGGGGATGTCCTGTGTGCAACAATAGGATAAGGTTGTTCCTGAAAATTATCGGGAGGAAGCCAGTTATCTCCCGGGCCAACAAAATATTCAAAAAATGTCCAAGTCTTACGGGAGATATCTCTGAGGAATAATTTTTGACTTTCCGATAACCTTACAAATTTTCGTTCCGGTTTATTGTTTATCCACCAGATTATGGCAGGGGAGGCGGCCCATATCAATGGAATGAGCCAGATAATCATGAGATTTTCAGGCCACCAGACAGCAAGGATTGTTATCACTATAAGAGAAATAAATGGAGAAGTCCACATTATTCTATAAGCGTTTAAAATGGAACTTGCCCTTCCGTGCTGATCGATAATAGAAGGATTCCATTCAAGCAGCTTCCTGTGTGATATAAGTATCCTCCAGAAGGTACGGATAATTGCATCAAAACTTAAAACTGCTTCAAATGGAAGGCAGATGAGCGTGAATACTGATTGGAAAAAGTGTATACTGGCAGATTCTGCTGATGTTTTCAGGTGTTGCCTTAACCAAATTTCTTTTGGTTTATTCAACAGGTCAACTAAAGATATGAGTATTGGTGGCGTTAAAATAAATATTATTACAGCAATAGTCCAGAACATTGGTCGTGACAGAACAGTCCAGCCTGCTATCAAAAGGAACATAAAGGCCAAAGGAGTTATACTACGCCTGAGATTATCAAGAATCTTCCATTTGGAAAGACCTGAAAGCGGATTTCTTTGATATTTTCTTTCCGGATCTTTAACATATGGCAGCAGCCATTTCAATATTTGCCAGTCGCCGCGTATCCAGCGATGTCTGCGTTTTACGTCCGAAAAGTAGCTTGCCGGATATTCTTCAAACAGCTGAACATCGGTTATCAAACCAGAACGTGCATAGCAACCTTCCAGAAGATCGTGACTGAGAATACGGTTCTCAGGAAATCTTTTGTCAAAAACACGGTTAAAGACTTCAACATCGTAGATGCCCTTCCCTATAAAGGACCCCTCACTGAATATGTCCTGATAGACATCTGAGACAGCCCTTGTGTATGGATCAATTCCCGGTTCGCTTCCATAGAGTGTTGAGTATCTGGAAGTATTTGTTAAAGAAAGACTTACAGCGATACGTGGTTGTATAATACCGTAACCTTCAGTAACCCTGTTCTTTTTTTCATTATACTTTGCCCTGTTCAGGGGATGAGCCATTGTTCCGACAAATTGTTTTGCTGAATCACGTGGAAGCTGAGTATCGGAATCAAGGGTTATTACGTATCGTACATTTGTAAGAAGTTCGGTATTGCCAACAATTGCAGAGAAACTGCTTCTATTCTGTCCGAGTATAAGAGAATTAAGATCTGAAAGTTTACCTCTTTTTCTTTCATAACCCATCCAGACACGTTCGGCAGGGTTCCAATGGCGGGGTCGATGGAAAAGAAAGAAGGTGTTACTGTTGTATTTATTATTCAATGCTTCAATTCTCCTGATGACAAGTTTTAGAAGAGAATCATCTTCAGGAAGAATTTCCTTTTCTGCATCCAGAAAATCGGTCAGAAGCCCGAAATGAAGATTTTCATCCTGGTTTGCAAGAAATCTGACTTCAAGACCTTCAACAAGATCTTCGATATTCTGAGTGCTGATCACCATTGAGGGTATAACAACAAGAGACCGCGATTCAGGGGGAATGCCATGGGAAAAGTCCATTCTGGGAAGCAGGGAAGGTTTAACCAGTAAAGTGGAAAGCCAATTAACAATTGTTATAGCAGGATGAAGCAAACTTATGAATATTGACAAGGCTGCAATGACTGATATCCATACATATATAGTTCCGGTGTCAATATGTGTCATTAACCCGGCGGTTGTTATGCCAGCAATGAGCAGGAATGAGCCTGCGTAAAGCCATAAACTTTTTTCGCTGCAAAATCTGCTTATCGCTGTGAAAGCTGAAATCCTGACATCAGCGGCAGTATTTAACTGAGGAAAGCCTTTGTCAATGAGATAATATCCAACATGAGCTTCTCTGTCAGTTTCTCCTTTTTTATCAAAAATATTCATTGTCAGTGAAATAGCCTTGTGAGCTATTTCCTCCTCAGAATAAGGACTTCTTTTCGCAATCTTTTCTATTATATGCCTGTAATTATCACGTGTAACAAAATCCATCCGGCTATATGCGCCACTTGGATCGAAGCGGAGTTTCTGCTCGACAGCGCTCATCGTTTCAACGAATTCCTTCCAATCCATCGCTCCCATGAACCGAAGACTTTCGATGCTGTTACGAATAGAAATCTGATCAGAAGCCTGTTGCTGGTTCCCAAGGTGTATGAGACGCTCTATGTTAAGACCTGATTCGGATAAATGCTGTTCAATCCATGTCAGGGGTAATGCTAGAGCCGGACTTTGCCCCTGAAGCCTTCGCACAAATTCTGATACAAACGATGTAGTGAGGGGAGGAGATGACCTGGCCATATCTGCAATGACAAGAATCAGGTTCTTAGGATCTTTTTCAGAAACCTCCATCAACTTATCAGCCCATGAATCAGCCAGATTCCTCTCCAGTGTATTGTTGGCAACAACCACTGCAACTCTCCGGAGGTTCTCTATCAATGTCAGTCTCAGCATTATAGGTATTGCCCACAGTTCACCAAGCTTTAATACAGATACAGACTGGTAAGCTGATACAAACCGGCTCAGACTTTCAGGATCCACACGGCCATCACCATGTGATATCATTTCGAGAGCTATATCATAAACCCTGGGTAATCCTTTTGACGGACCATAACGAAGCCGTGGCAACTCCCTGCTGTAGCTCTTGGGTAGATGCCTTTTTCCATTATGAATATGCTCCTGTATCAGATAAAAATTATCAAGAAGCCATTCAGCGGCAGGATAAATCTGACGATTTGCCTTAACTGCATCTGTTATCAGATCACGGACTTCAATCAGTACTGCTCCATTTTCGGTAAGCCGTGTAAGAAGGTATTGATCGAGAATAAAACGGGAAGAGAGAGTATGTGTTTCTGCCAGATTTTTTCCGTGTTCCTCCATCTGATCGGCACTCAAAAGTTCCGATCGCAGCGGAGGCTCCATTTTTGGAAAGCCGTCTCCAAAAATGTCTCTTTTTATACGGAGCAGGGATTTGTTAAAACTTGCACTACTGACCTTCATTTTTTATATTGTCGGGTTTTGTAGTATAACCAACCCTCCTATATATTTGTTTCCATTGTAGCAGGCAAAATCTGGTATATCTGACATAGTTTAAAAAATCTTACATATCTGATTAGTTTATCTGATAAAGTTATTGCCTTTTGGGGAGTGTTTTATGGTGTAATACTGCTTATTCAAATTTTTTGTTAGATTTTTCCTGCCAGACTTCTTCCTTTTTTAATTCCTTTTTTGTTATAAAAGTATACTCATTGTTTGCTATCTCCAATAAATAGCTTTTAAGCTTATTTACTTGTACTTCCCATACTTCCCAATGCTCGGTGGTTTGATAGCTTTCCTTGGTATTATATTGCGGATTGTTCATAAATATTGAAGTTTATACCAGCAAATAAATTTCTTTCTATTGTAAACAATACTCAGAATACTCCTGTCGATAATACAGCTCCACGGGCTGCAGGCACTGTTTCAGAGGTTAGAAATGCTTCTTTTGTTGCACAGGCAAATGCTGAAATGAAAATGATCAATGCAGATATTGTAACAAAGAGAACCTTACGCAATCTGGTCTGTAGAAAATTTTTCATAATAATATTTGTCTGGAAGGTGAATAATTGCAAAGTTGATGAACATTAGAACTAAATGTTTTACACAACTTTTAAAATAAGTTATATCATTCCCACATTTAAGAGCCTATCTGTATTCGATAACCCGGGGTTTGGATATTTCAAAATTCTGAAATCCATAATCGGTTGTCTGATAAATATTTGATCTTAGTATGTTGTATCCTCTCCCTGGCATAAAAGGATAAAAAGTAATGGAGAACTGGAAAGTTTTAAACATCAGGTAATCATTTCTAACAAGAAGACCCAGACCAAACATTGAATAAACCCTGCTGTTTTTAAACCCTGTTGCAGAATTCCCCAGAATACCCATGGATGAAAAAAAGTAAGGTCCTAAACGGAATCCTACAAGGTTCCAGGGTGCATAACTCTGGGTTTGTAATGATAAGACAAATAAATGGCTCGCTGGAACCTGAAGTTTTTCAAACCCTTCGATATGCGGGCTCAAGGTAAGATTATCCGTAGGGAGCCTGTTAACTCCGAAAATAAATGTAGGCCTTACAAATTGTCTTATTTTCCAGTTACCTGCATTAAGCAGAGGAGTAAAGTAGTTGATCCGGCCTGAGAACACTCCCTGCTGATATCCTGATGAACCTTTTAATGTGCCGTATTCCAGGTTAGTGCTTAAATATCCTGAAGGACGATAGTCTCCCCATGAAGCCTGAAGGCCGAAATACCACTTGTTTTCTTTTATTGCGTCATTAAGTCCTATAGTTATTCCAAACGACTTGCCGGCAGGTACATCCTCTATTTTGCCATAATTGAAAATATAACTGTCGCGGATGTATTTTCTGGAAGTAATTCCTATTCCTGCAAAATAGATCTTTTCCTTATTGAAATAATCATCAGGATTAATTACATTTTCTATGCTCGGGTAATTAGCTCTCAGCATACGCATTGATACAATAAGGTTTGTAATTCTTCCGTCTGCAGATCTCCCAAAAATCTGCCACGACCGGGCACCCCAATAGTCCTGAATGTTCGTTCGGGCAGGTGTATATCTAACAGTATCATTAACGAAATAGCTGATGGATGTTACCATCTGGCCTATAAATAGTCCACCTGCCCATTTTACCCCCGGTGAATAAAATGATCGGGATATTTCAATGCTTCTTAAAAGGTTTTTATTTTCCGTAAATGTATAATTCGGGTTTGAGCTGATTGGTGAATAAAAAGAAGTTGCATTTTTCAGGCTGTCAATCAGCCCCATGTTACTTGAAAAAAGGTATTGAAGGTTTGCACTGATATAGGTATTTCTGATATTCGGAATGGAATAGCTTAAACGTGTTATATGATCATCTATCCTTCGGTATCTCTGGAAATCACCCTCAAGCATATGCCCGAGTCCGGCGAAATTATGGTCAGTCATGGCTATTTCAAACCTGGTTCCTGTTAATTGAACAGCCGGCACAATACTCCATATATCCCTGACCCTTATATAAATATCTACGGAATCAGACTTTTGCGAAATTGGCAGTGCATAAAATCTCACATCATTAACATATTTTTGGGACCGTATCAGACGTTCAGATTCATTAACCAGTAATGAATCATATCTGTCATACTTCTGAAAAAGAAGAAGATTATGGATTATTGCAGTTTGTGTCTTCACATGCAGGTTGTTCCCGGTTTTCTGAAATAAACTGACTGGTTTTCTCGATGTATCATGTAATGAGTACCCAAAAGGATCAAGCACATCAATTCTGATATCCCTTATTATCATATTCTCAATGTCGGGATATGGCTTGTGTGGTTTGATATTCTGTCCTGGAAGCTGGACTACCGGTCTTGTAACAGGCCTGAATAATAATTTGTAAAGATAACTTGTGATTTTTGATTTTTTCGAGTATTTCTCCAGTGCTTTGTATTTTAAGGAATCCTTAATAGTAATTAAAGAGTCCTGGATGACCCACACGGTATCCTGGGGAGACCATGTTGAATCTCTGACTGGTTTCTCCTGAGCATTTGAGATGCATTGAGAAAGAAAAATGAATAATATAATGAGTAGTGATAAACGAAACATAACTTTTGTTTTTCATTCAGGCTCCTCAAATAACGTTTTATTTCCATCCCTGAAATTAATTATTATTCTGCTGATTTGTCTTATTCACAGGTAATTCAGGCAATGTATCACCTAACAAATAACCCCACGGTTTCAATGAATCAATACGATCGAAGATGAGTTTGAAAATTGCGGTAAGTGGTATGGATAAAAACATACCGGGGATTCCCCATAATGCACCATAGGCAAGTACAGCAATTATTGAAACCAGAGCATTTATTTTAACCTTTGATGCCACAATCCTGGGAACAAGTATATTATTATCAATGAACTGTATGAATATGTAAATCGCCAGGACCAATAATGCAGACCATGGATTAGGCTTCGAAACTATTGCCATTATCATAGGCAGAACTGCAGCGATTATTGCTCCGATGTAAGGAATCATGTTTAAAAGAGCTCCAATAACTGCAAGCAGAACAGCATATTCGATGCCAAGAAGAAGGAGACCTGTTATATATAACGCAGCAATTATTCCAGCCTCTGCCATCAACCCAATCAAATATTGCTGAATAAGGCTTTTAATATTGCTTATTATCTGACTTACTTCGGTGCGGTTGCTTTTTCCAAAAATTCTTCTTAAAAATTCAAGAATAAGAGGATGAAAGTAAAGAAGCATAAACACATACACCGGAATAAGAAATAACAGTACGACGGTGTTTCCTACTGTAATTATTGTTTTACCAATTGTTGCCCCGCTTGAATCTATGAGATCACCTTTTGTCTGAGCTACCCATGCTATAATTTTTTGCGGGCTGATATTGAAGTATTTCGAAGCCCAGGTTGTCGTCTCATTTATGATTTCAGTCAGCTTATCCATGAGCAGGGGAAAGGATTCGCTGAATCTGGTTCCCTGGGAAATAAAAAAGCCGCCTAATGCAGCAACCAACAGAAAAGCAAGAATAAGTGTAATAACAATGGACAGGATCCTGTTAATTCTTAAACCTACAAAAAAATTGACAACAGGATGAAGTACTATTGAAAGTATTACCGCAAAAATAAAGGGAACGATGAGACCTTGTGCTATATAAAGGATTGAAAAAAGAGCATACAGGCCAACTAATAACAGTGATGCCTTTGCATAAAATGGTAGTTTTATCGGCATATAAATTCCTCTCGGTCAGATCAGGTATTAGTTTGTTTAAAGGCTGGTGCTTCCACTATATTCCTCTGTTTTTTTCTTCGAAAAAATGTTATTAAAAATTAAATAAACTTTTTCCTTTATTACTTCACCTTTTACTGCAAGTAGTGATGCAATACCAGCCTGTATAACGGTAGCCATTAATTTTCTAACCGGATTATTCTTTGCCTTTTTAAGTTTTTTTCTTGAAAAATATGCAGCTGTCACACCCAATACTCCAATTATAATGTTCCTCATTACATGGGGAGAAGAAGCCATTCCACTAAAAGAATTTTTTATAATATTTGATGGTTTCAAACTTTCAACAACCTGGCTGAATTCTTCTTTTAACAGATGCCCCTGCACTATTCTTCTTTCTTCCAGTAACTTAATATTGTCTCTTAATTCGGTAGTTGAAGTAATTGCCATAATGAAACAGATTTATTTAAGAAATTGCTTAATAATGACGTTGGCAATCAGATTTCTCAGCCAATCGTGGAGGAAGAAGAACAGGGCAGCACCCAGAACTCCATAAAAACCGGCTACAATAAGAAAGCCGTACCACATTTTCCCAAGTACATCTCCAAGCCAGAAACTTAGTGCAAAAGACCCTATTAGAAGGAACATAAGAAGAAGGAATACTGCAAGCAAACGAGAAACCATGGATGATACTGCACCGGATGTTTTGTCAACGGCCTGCAGTTTAAGTAGCTCAATCGTAGTCTTCCCGTAGTCTTCTGCTCTTTCTAACAGGGTTTCCAGTGATGAATTTCCATTTTCATTCATAACAGATTCATTCAGTTATAAAGAGGTTGCTGATTTTACATCACGTTTTACTTCTTCAACCTTCTGCCTTCCTCTTCCAACTTCTTCTTTTGCCATATCAAGTTTGTCATTGACATTATCAATGAATTCATTAAATTTTTCTTTTACAGCTTCGGCATAATCTTCACCTTTCTGGGCAATCTTCATACGGGTAACTGAGCCTTTTTCGGGGGCAAACAGAACTCCTAAAAGGGCACCGGCTGCCACACCTGCCACTAAACCTAATAATACTTTTCCTGCGCTCATAGTTTTAAGTTTATTTATGGTTAATACTTCAATTTAAAAAATTGTAAGCTATATCAACTAAACCCCTCTTCCCTGAATTACTCTTATTATAATAGCTATAATAGCAATAACCAGAAGGACATGTATTATGCCCCCTGCCTGAAATCCGACTAATCCAATTAGCCATGCAATAATTAATACTACTGCAACAACATAAAGTAAATTTCCCATGTTCTTAAGATTTAATTAGTATTTCAAAGAAAAGTTGTCTGTTTATGCAAAGTTACTCACAATGGCATTAAAAATTATTACATTAATTTTGAAATAAGTTACATCATTCTCACTTTTTGCTGAGTTTCACTCCTTAAATCCTTGATTTCCTGAAAGTGACAAGGCGTAAACCCAGTGACGTCTCTGAACTGATTGGATAAATGTATGATGTTCCGATAATTTAATTGAAGGGCAACCTCAGTCAGATTCAACTTATAATAAACCAGTAATTCTTTTGCGCGTTCAACTTTATGATTGATGAAAAAATCGCGGATGGTCATATTTTTAACCTCATAAAAAAGGTTCGCAAGGTAACTGTAATCCTGGCGTAGTCTTCTGCTTAAATATTCAGGAAAACTATTCTTCCATTCTTCATCCGAATGATGTATCCTTTCGATACAAACAGCCTTGATCTTTTCAATCAATCTGCCTTCCTGATCATCAAGCAACTCAAAACCGGATTTTTCGAGGGCATATTTCAATTTCTCACGATTTTCCAGTGAAATTCCGTTCCTCACTTTTACTTCACCAAAACCAAGAATTGATGATGATATCCCCAATTTCTCCAATTCTGATCGTACAATCATTTTGCAACGGATGCAAAACATATTTTTAATATAAAGTATCATAAAATTATTATTTCAGTGAAAATAAATTAATCATATATCATATCCGCTTTTGATAACCATTGAGATCATTTTGAAACGACCGGCAGCCCTGATGGAATTTGGAGCATGGGCAGGTATTATTACTGACTGACCTTTTTCGAGAACTTTGGTAACTCCGTCAATTACTACTTCAGCTTTACCATCTATAATTTGTGTGAAGGTATCAAAGGGAGATATTTTCTCTGCCAGGCCTTCCCCTGCATCGAAGGACAAAGCTTTGATATTACCGGTGGGTCTTTTTATAATTGTCCTCGAATTCACAGAATGTGGAACGTAATCAACTTCATCCTCAATCCTGAATATTCTTGATTTTTCAAATTCTTCATTCTCCATTTTATTACGTGTAAAATATTCCATGTCTAACTGTAAATGAAAGGAAAACTATTGATCTCTTGATAATTGTTGCTGCACAAATTTATGCCCCTCATGTCGGTAATTTATTACAAAAGAATCACAATTATTTATATTATTCCCACTTTTTTGCACTATATGGTGAAAATGGACATACACCCAGATGCCGCGTATTACGGGAAATGATTATTATTAATATCCCCTGATTTTTATTAAATGTCCTTTTTGTTTAAACCCCAAAGCTCGATATTTGCTTTGCTGTTTTTTCCGGAGGGATTTTTATATATAAATGCGACTTTCATTAATCGCCGCTCGCCACCCATTAAATCGATTGGTTTACTTTCTGTGAATGGTTCAAGGAGAAAATCGAGCCTGATATGTTGATTATTACCTGTTTCATAATATATTTCTACATCTGACAGGCTTATCGGAAACTCTGTAGATTTAAATCTGATATATGCATATTTTTCTGTTTTCAATACCAGGATTTCACTCCTCTCTTCCTGAAAATTTACGGTAGTTACTCCCAGCTTATGCCACAAGGTAGAATCATTGGAAACATGATAAGATTCCTGAGCTGTAGTTTTAAAAAAAAATCCTGCCATGGCAAGAAACAATATAAACATTGCTTTTCTCATAAACCGGAAGATTCGCAACCTAGAACCAATCTGTAAAATATGTGCAACATTTAAAATGTTTATACAAGCTCGAGAGCAACCCTCCTCTTGTTTTTAAGATGCTTGAAAAGGGAGGGGGTTACACCTGTTAATTTTTTAAATTGAGTTGAAAGATGAGCTACACTGCTGTAATGTAGTTTATAAGCTATTTCCTTGAGATTTAGTTCATCGTAAATAATTAATTCTTTTACGCGTTCAATCTTATGAGTTATATAAAATTTCTCAATTGTTGTACCCTGTACCTCTGAAAACAAATTAGCCAGGTAAGTATAATCGTAATTCAACTTTGAACTCAAATAATCTGAAAGCTTCATTTCCAGTGGTTCATCAGAATAATGAACCAGTTCAATAATAAGTACCTTAATCTTTTCAATCAACATACTTTTCTTGTCATCGATAATCTCCAATCCCGACTTTCTCAGGACGAGATCAATCTGATTCTTCATTTCTGCTGAAATGTTTTCTTCTATACCAGCTTCACCTAATTCGACAGATGTATAATGCAGTCCAAGCTTTTCCAGTTCTGACTTCACGACCATCTTGCAGCGAATACAAACCATATTTTTTATGTAGAGTATCAAGATCTATAGGTATTAGAGATTTATAAAAATCATATAAGTTTCAGAAAGCTAACTTATGACTAATACTACGGGTACCCATTAAGATGTAATTAATAGTACATTAAGAGGGGATTAAGAATGTATACAAGCTGGGAACCTGATCATTATATTAGAGGCTCAGGTATTTGGGATGTCAATAGCAGGGATGGAAAAGACAAATTCACTGCCTTTATTTTCAGTGCTTTTAACATAGATCGAACCATTCATTTTTTCAATAAATTCTTTGCATAGTTTTAAACCCAGTCCGGTACCTGCCTCCTTATCAGTTCCGGGAACTGAATATTTCGAGTCGAGACGGAATAATTTGCTGATATTTTCCTTTGATATACCTGTTCCGGTATCTTCTATTGATATAACAACTTCACTTTCATCAACTTTTGCACTGACATGCACACTACCATTCCTGTGAGTGAATTTTACAGCATTGCTCAGAAGATTTCTCAATACTGTATTCAGCATATTTTTATCGGCTAATATGAATATGTCTTCCTTTATATTGGTGCTTATGTTTATTGCCTTGCTGGTAGAGAATAAGTATATGTCAGCAAAATTTTCCTCTATAAGATCCTTTAAATTAATTTTTTCGGCATTGAATTTTATCTGGCCTGTTTGTGATCTTGACCAGTCCAGAAGGTTCAGGAGTATTGAATATCCGCTTTTTGCTGACTCATTAAGAATCCGGGATAGCTTTATAATGGTTTGAGTATCCATCTTATGAATGTTCTCATAGAGCAGCTCTGTTGATCCAAGCAGACTTGTGAATGGATTTTTCAAATCATGCGCTACGATGTTGAAAAATTTATCCTTGGTTGCATTGAGTTCAATAAGTTTTGCCTCGCTCTTTTTAAGCGCTTCTTCTGCCAGATTTCGTTCCCTTAGCTCCCGCATCAACCGTAAGTTGGCAGATTCCAGATCCTCGGTACGTTCCTTTATTTTTTGTTCAAGCACAATATTAAGTTCCTTGAACCGGAGTTCGCTCAACCGCAAATTTTTTTCAATAGATCTCCTGTAAATCGTCAGAGTTGCCTGGTTCCCGATTGTTTCTATAATCTTTTTATCGTCTTCCACAATGTGAACAGGAGTGAAGATAATTGCACCGCCATATAAATAGTTGTTTCTTATGAAACCTATCGTATATATAATATGTCTTCCTATTGTAAGCTCAAGCTGTTTTATACTTTCCTGACTGATTCTTACAGGAAGGATATATTTAAAACCATATTAAATTTAATGAAGCTTGCAAAAACCGAAAAATTTTATTAATAAATTGATTTTATAATTTATATAAAAAAAAATTAAAAAAATAAAA
>JBBQJD010000011.1:0-58086 GCA_038325595.1 Bacteroidales bacterium
CAATGGAGCAAAAATGTACAGCCAGAAACTGGTAACTGTCCATTTCTGGTGTCATCTTATCGGTGGAATAGGTATGGGTGCTTTTATGGGTATGGCAGGATTGAAAGGGATGTTAAGACGATCTCTGTATATAAATGGAGAGTTCAATATTTATATGATATTTGCTGCAATCTGCGGTACTTTAATACTGATCGGATTTATTGCTTTCTTCTTTAATATTGTAATGAGTGTCGGGTTAAAAGGAGTTATAGGAATATTCACTCCTTCAAAAATCAAGACAAAAGAACTGGTACCTGCGAGTTAAATCAATTTGCTTTCCATAAATAAAGAGGTTGTCTCAATGTATTAAGAGTCAACCTCTTTTCTTTATCTGATTAGCATCTGCTAAATGAGGAAAGCCCCAATAAATAAGAACTTAGTCTGGCCCTTCGTTTTTCTTTCACTGAATATCATAGACAGTATTTCAGGATTGTCACTTAAATTTTATCGCCAGACCAAAGTTTACTTTGTTATGAACAGGTCTTTCAAAGATATGCCTTGGAGGATTATTGTAGAACTTGCCGTAAGTGTATTCACCAAAAAAACCCAGATGTTCAAATAAATAGATCGCTGCGCCTCCTCCAAGACAATGTTCTTCATAACTTTTTGTTGATTTGATTGTTACGCCTCCAAGCTTCCCTGTAACATACAAATCAAATCTCAAATCATCCTTTTTCATTACGTATGGGAGCAGGTGAAAATTGCAGTTGACACCATAAAAGAAGCCGCTCCTGGTGTATCCCCGGGTTCCATTTGGTGAAACTTGTTCAAACAGGTGGATGGTAGAGTAACCTCCATAAATTCCCCCTTCCACATTATCAAGAAATCCATAGTTCAACTCAAGATTGTATTTTTTGATCTTGTCGTAATCATATTTCGCTAAGGGACCTAATGGAAGTGAATAACCCGCCTTGATGTTCCAGCGGTCCTTAATGTTTGAACCCTTTAAAGCGGAAGTTGATCTTTCAAATACTTCTTTTGATTTTTGAAGGGCGATCACTTTCAGGGATTCCACCCGGGCATTCCTGGCTATGCGATCAAAATAAACTTTACATGATATGGAAGGTATTATAGGAAAAAAGCTCAACTGGTATAGTGACAAAGGTCTGAAATCATGATTCCACTGTGGATTGCTAAAGTTCATGGATTTATTTGAATTGTAATAGTAGAAAACAGGGTTATGCCTGTTATAAAGGTTGTATATGGAAAAATTCCAGTCAACCTTATTGTTTCTCCTGTTGTAACGCGACCAGGTCAACCCGATATCCAGCCTGTGATAATCTCTCATCCTGCCGCTGTTTCGTTCACCATATATCAACCCCTCATAGAAGAAATCGTTCCCTTCAAAATCATTAATTATTGATGGGATATACTGCCTTCCTATTGCTTCGGTGTATGGCAAACCTGTCTGGTAAACCCAGACAAGGTTAAAGTTGAGTTTATCTGTAATCTTTCGATTCAGGTTAACAGAAAGGTTATTGGGACGGTTATAATCAAATAAATATTCCTTTCCGGAGTTTATTTCCGGGTATTGCCGTGTTGTTTTTGAATGAACATAACTGATGAATCCTGTCCAGTTTCCGGTATTCTTCGTGAGCAGGAACTCTACTCCCATTGATCTCCCCTTACCTCCTGTTTCGACCTTTGAAATCCAGTTCTCATCACCCATCAGGCTTGAATATCCATCTCTGTAGGTGGAGAGATTGTACATGTCTTTGTAATAGAGGCTAAGTTCAGTATTGAATTTCCCATTTATGAATGAGCCATTCCATCCTACAGTCACCTGATCAGATTTTGCAGGAGGTATCTTTTTACCAGATGGGATCCAGACTTCATTATTCATTATGCTCCCTGCAGTGAATACAAGATGTGAATATTGTGAAACCTTCATGTAGCTGAAGGAGATGGAATGATTTTCAGATAATTGCCGATCCGCATTCAGCCTTGGCTCAAAAGAAAGATCTGAAAATCCTCTGGTCAGATGATTACTGATCCTGAAACCAGGGGTAAGTGACCATTTATCTTTAAGAATGAATTTGTTGTCGGCATAAATGGCTGATTCGAGTGAATTAACAGGATTAATCTGCTGCTGAACTGCCTGGGTTGAAATGTATGTTTCATTGGGAATCATAGACAGAAAGGAACTTTGAACTCCAAACTCAGCGAACCAGCTTTCAGACACAGTATATTTCATACCTGACCTGAAAGACAGATCTTTGACTGAAGATTTATAACTTTCCTTATAAGTTGTCGACGTATCCTGTTCCTGTAAAGTGTACTTCATGAACTCCTTTAACCTGTATCGGGTGAAAGAGATGTTGCTTGATGAAAACAACCGTGGAGATAAAATTCTATTATACTTTGCGGAAATCAGCCAGTTTCCCCAAATATTGCCCATTCTGTACTTTTCTTTCTTCACAGACCAGAAATTAAGGTAATCATCTCCCTGATAAAAATTTAAGCTCAAACTATTCTTTTTATCAGGCTTCCAGGAAAACTTGCCATTGAAATCATGAAAACCGTATGCAGTGATATAATCATTTTCATTTTGTAAAATCTGGATCGTTGCCATCAGAGGATCAAAAAGGGTCTTTCGCGCACCAATTATAAAGCTTGAATTTTTAAATCCGGCAGGTCCTTCAAAATTGAAGGATAGGTCTGTTATACCCGCACTAATAGAACCATTATAGATGGAGTAGTCACCTTCCCTCTGGGTTATGTCCACAACCGAAGAGAGTTTCCCTCCATACCTTGAAGGAAATCCACCTTTATAGACATCAATATTGTTTATCATCTCGGGATTGAAAACAGACATGAAACCACCAAGGTGATTGACATATATGATTGGAACATTATCGAACAGGTACAGGTTCTGCCCCGGATCACCGCCTCTTACAATCATGCGACTGGATCCTTCCTGCGAAGAACTTATTCCAGGAAGAAGCGATAGGGTTTTAATGATATCAGGTTTCCCTCCAATTGAAGGTGTCTGCGTCATCTGGACATAATTCAGAGTTGAGATATTGGTGTTGCGTTTTCTTTCTGCATTTATAGTTACCTCAGATAGTTGTTCAATATTCTCAGACAACGAAATTTCAATAATTGTATCATTGACGGTGTTCAGATTCAGGACCTGGCTTTCAAAGCCGATAAATGAGATTTCCAATGAAGGATTATTGTGAACCACCATGTTAAAATAACCGTTGTAATCTGATATTGTGCCATTTATAGTTCCTGCCTCAGTTATGTTTGCTCCGATCAATCGTTCTCCATTGTCCCTGCTTTTTATAAATCCTGAAACATTCATCTTTTGCTGTGCATTCAGTGAGGTGCTCAGTAATAAAAGGAGGATGGCGCTATTTTGAATTATCTTCGGCATCTATTCAGTACTTAGGATATAATGTATCTGAAACAACCACTGAATATCCAGCAAATATTCCATAACCGCCGGGTATATTTGAGTACAAAGGGAAAGCGTTTATTGAAGCCGCAGGAAATTCAGGAAATCTGCCCTTTTCATATAAGTACTTCTGTTTGACAAATTGATAATAACTACCACTACAGGAACGCAGTTCTATTATCAATGGATACAAATCGGTATAGCTTGGGCCACCTCCGCTGGAACCGTATCCTCCAGTAAAATAATTAATAGTCATTGTGTAAACAGAATCTCTTATGATCTCATTACTAAAGATAGTCAGTGGAAGCCCTTCATTCAATAAGACAGGATCGGTTATCTTCTTCAATGTGGCGAGCATCTCATATTCGTCTGGATGTAGCCTGATTATTACTTCGAAATACTGTCTCTCGGATGTATTTGTTCTTAATGAAAAAGTTAAGGATGGATAGATTACACCCTCTTCATCCTTCCCGGCACAGCTTGTATGAATTATATTGAAGATAGGTGAAGGGGCCGGAAGAATTTCAGTACACGTGATTGTCTCGTACCCTGGTACCTTTATTTCTAGTTTGTAGAATCTCAGTGGCTCAACAATCGATGAAGAAAAGTATATACCATTCTCATCAGGTAAAAGGCTTTCCATATAATTCCCGTCGATATAAAGTGAGATTTCTGCATCATTGACCAGAGTCAGCTGGTTTGTATCAAGCTTTTCTGCCAACGATACATGAACTTTCATAGGTTTTCCGGCAATAAGGATACTATTAACCGTTGGAACGGGAGTAAATCCCGGGAATTCATCAGTTACAATCTCTCTGCAGGAACACTGTGTTAAGAGTATTAAAAGAGTGACAAAAAACAAGCTGCGCATTTACAACAGTTTTGACAGAACTGTTAAATATATAACAAACAAACTGAAAATTACTCGATTCACTTGATAAATCACTGAAGTATAACTTTAGTCAAGTTGAATTTATGGTCTATATAGTTCCTCGCCGCGTGATCCTCGCCCGGACCAAAGAAAAAAAGAACGCAGAATAAGAAATATATGAGGGTAAACCCTAATTTCCTATAATAATATTTGTCTTCAATCTTTTGGTACGTATTCTTAATCAGAGAGTAAGTAGGATGATTACTGTTTCCAGTTTGATTAGAATCATAGTCTTTTTAGAGGTTTGAAATATACTCTTCAAGCAGCTCTTTAAATTTCGTTTTACTCATTTTGACTTTCATTATTAAAAATAAGTCAATTTAGAGTTTTTACAAAATGATTATTAGCACCTGATTAGCACCTGTTAAATGAGGAAAGCCCCGATAAATCGAGGCTTTCTGTACCCGGAGCCGGGATCGAACCGGCACAGCATTGCTGCCACTGGTGTTTGAGACCAGCGCGTCTACCAATTCCGCCATCCGGGCTTATTCTGGACGCCAGGAACCGGACTGCGAAAATAATAAAAAAATTAATAAATACCATTAAGAGAACAATGGTTACACCGATGATAATGAATGATATTTGCAAGTATTGAATTAAAGATATCTGATTTTAAACTATTTTTGCTCTTTGAGGTTATATATTAAGCACATTGATGTATTCGGGATGAAAACATTACTTGTTCCTATATTGGCCGGATTTTTCCTTTTAGTTTGTCCCCAGGTTGTATTATCCCAGGAAGAGAAAGATCCTCCTCCTGGTCGGCTCGACATGATTAATATAGCCCGTTACATAGAAAATGTCGATCATTCGGACGAGTATGACAGGAGTGTACTGATGTTTGCTGCAGAGCATGGATATCTTCAGTCGTGCAGAATTCTTGTCAGAAGAGGAGCTGATCCTGAAAAGCAGGCTATTGACGGTGTCACCGCTGCTATGTACGCTGCAGATAAAGGAAAGGCACGGATAATAAGATTTTTTTTAAAGAAAGGAATCAATCCCGACGGTGAGGCAATTGACGGAACGACTGCACTGATGATGGGTTCTCAGAACGGGCATACCAGTATTGCTGAATTGCTTCTTGATAATGGATCGAATCCCAATCACCAGACCACTGATGGATTCACTGCCCTGATGTTTGCTGCCCAGAGAGGACATGCAGAAACCGTCAGGTTGTTGTTGGATAAGGGTGCAGAACCTGATATTCAGGATATCATAGGTAAAACATCTGCTCTCATTCAGGCTTCCCTGAGGGGATATACTGATGTCGCCAGGATCTTGCTTGATTATGGTGCTGATCCCAACCTGGGTAATAAAGAAGGTATGCCGGCTCTAATGACTGCATCGCTCAGAGGGTATAATGAGTTTGTCAGCTTATTGTTGGATCGCGGGGCTGAAATAAATATAAAAAGCGTTGATAATTCAAATGCATTGTTCCTTGCTGCATTGAACGGCAATACAGAAACAGTCAATCTCCTCCTGGAACGGGGTGCCATTCCGGATACATTGGATACAGATGGAATAAATACCTTTGTGATTAATGCAGATGATAAATTGGCTGCAACGCTGAAGGGTCTTCTTCAGGAAGGTTTAGATCATGAATTGAGTGTTGCTCGACATGTCACCGCAATGGTTGCACAATCACCTGACGGGAAACTTGAAGCTGTAAAATTACGGACTGATTATTCGAGAGCTGTACAGGCTCTAGCTAAAGCTCCAAGGACCACAGCATTAGTACGATCCACCGGTAACGGCCACATGGAGATTGTAAATCTCATGTCTAAAAAAGGCGGACTGCTCGATTCACAGAGAAAAATACGGTTCACAGCAATCATGGTAGCTTCACTTAACGGCTTTAAAGATGTCGTAGAGGTTCTGGCCGATAAGGGTGCAAACCTGGACATTAAGAACGATGATGGTACAAGTGCATTGATTTTTGCTTCACAATACGGTAATACCGACATTGTGAAAGTTCTCCTGAAATCGGGCGCCAATCCGCACATTAGGGATAATGAAGGCAAGACAGCCCTGGATTACGCAGTGAATGAGGAGATCAGGAGCCTTCTTTCAAGGGTAGCAAACTAAAATACAGCTTATAATATACTAAGTTCTGTGTTTTATCTTTTATCTTTAGTCAGATCCAGAAATTCGACTTTCCTGAATTCTACAGGATGGCTTTCAGCCTGAAGGCAGATATATCCTTCTTTCAAAAGAGTTCCATCAGGTAAAGGAAAACCTTCAGGTGCACCACCTCCTCCAACCTGGGGTTTGCTATATGTAAGAACTGTATCTACTCCAAGTATATGGTGAATTATACTGTCTCCCATGACAATGAATTCCGCTGTAACCCATTTGTCACCATGGTACGTTTTTGAGGTCGATTCATTGCAATGTTGGGTTATTAACTGACCATTCATGACAATATTTGTACCCGGGGTACATACATTTGACGTATGTCTTTCTGAAGTACCATCACCTCCAAGGAACTGACCTTCAACTGATACCGGAAAATCCTGATTAAGCCCCATGGAAGCAGCTGACTGCGAATGAAGCATTACCCCGCTGTTTCTGAAAGCCCATGATGGACCTCCGTTTACCTGATTGCCTGTGAAGCGGTACTCTATTCTGAGCTTATAACACGAAAAGGGAATTTTATAAAAAATATGTCCGAATTCATTATTGAATGTATCGTACTCATCATATGATACCTTCAGTACCCCGTTTTCGACCCTGAAAGTATTCTTATAATTATTATTGAGTGCCGATCCATTGATTTTGATGTCCCAGCCTTCAAGGTCTTTACCATTAAAAAGATTGATCCATTCATCTTTATCTGTTTTGTCAGTAACAGAGGTGCATGAAACCAGAAGTAATAAAATTAACCCGGCTGATGTCTTCATACTTGAAATTTATTTTAAAAAACTTAAACTGAGAACCCCGAAATGTTGAGCAATCCCTATCTCGCTTTTTGTGAAACTGCTTCCACTTCAAGCTTCACAGCCATCTCCCTGATAGCACATTCTATCCCTTCCACGTCATACCCGCACTCTCTGTAAAGTTCGTCCTGGGTGCCGTGTTCGACAAAATAATCAGGAATGCCAAGTCTTCTTATATCTGCATTGTATCCATAATCGGACATGAATTCAATTACTGCACTTCCGAATCCCCCTTTTAATACTCCGTCCTCAATGGTGATAATATGCTTAAACTTCTTAAAAATGGTATGAAGCGCTTCCTTATCCAGCGGAGCCACAAAACGCATATCGTAATGGGCAATTGAGTATTTCTCAGAAAGCCTGATGACAATTGATTCAACGTCATTACCCGGTGTTCCAATAGTTAATATTGCAATCTGATTCCCTTCAGTTATGATGCGTGACTTACCTATTTCAATTTCCTCGAAAGGTCTCTTCCAGTCAATTTTAACTCCTCGTCCCTTAGGATACCGGATTGAGATTGGGAATTTGTTCTTCTCAAGCTGGGCAGTGTAAAGCATGTTTCGCAGTTCAACTTCATCCATTGGCGCACTGACGACCAAATTCGGGATGCTCCTCATGAAAGCCATATCGAAAAATCCATGATGGGTTGCACCATCTGATCCTACCAGACCTCCTCTGTCGACACAAAAAACAACATGGAGTTTCTGCAAAGCCACATCGTGTATTATCTGGTCATATGCCCGTTGAATAAATGATGAGTAAATATGACAATAGGGGATCATCCCTTCAGCGGCGAGGCCTGCAGAAAATGTAACGGCATGCTGCTCAGCAATACCGACATCATATGTCCTTTCGGGGATCTCGGCCATCATGATCGATAATGAGCTTCCGGTTGGCATAGCCGGAGTTATGGCAGTTATCCTGTCATTCATCCTGGCGAGCTCAAGGATTGACATTCCAAAAACCTCCTGGTAAGTAAGCGGCGCCTGTCCATTTGATGTGATTATGATCTCGCCTGTTTTCTTGTCAAACCGGCCCGGAGCATGAAATGTTGTCTGATTTTCCTCTGCCTGTTTAAATCCTTTTCCTTTAACTGTAACGCAATGCAGAATTTTTGGTCCGGGTATCCTTTTCAGGTCTTCGAGTACTTTAACAAGGTGAAGTACATCATGTCCGTCAATTGGGCCGAAATATCTGAAATTCAAGCCTTCAAAAAGGTTGCTTCTGTCGAGAATGGTGCTTTTGAAACCCGCTTCAAGCTGGGCTGCAAGTGTTCTGGCATTTGGTCCGATCCTTCCAAACCTTCCGAGAAAGTTCCATACCTTATCCTTGAATCTGTTGTAGGTTCTGCTTGTTGTAATATCCAGAAGGTATTCTTTCAGGGCGCCAACATTTGCATCGATAGCGATATTATTATCATTAAGAATAACGAGAATATCGGACTTGCTTATACCAGCATTGTTCAGACCTTCAAAAGCCTGCCCTGCAGTCATTGCTCCATCACCTATTACTGCAACAACATGTCTTTTCTCTCCCAGGCTCTGTGCTGCCTGAGCCATTCCCAGTGCTGCTGATATTGAAGTGGATGAATGTCCGGTTCCGAAAGAATCATATTCACTTTCGGCCATTTTCGGAAAACCGCTTATTCCTTTATATTTTCTGTTGGTGGAAAAAATTTCCCGTCTTCCTGTGAGGATCTTATGTCCGTAAGCCTGATGCCCTACATCCCAAATGATTTTGTCATATGGTGTGTTAAATGCATAATGGAGTGCTACCGTTAATTCAACCACACCCAGACTGGCTCCGAAATGTCCGGGATTGTTGCAAACCACGTCAATAATAAATTGCCGGAGCTCCTGACTGACTTGCATCAGATCCGTTGGCTCAAGTTTTCTGAGGTCTGCAGGAAATATTATTTCAGAGAGTAAATTCTCTTTACTTTCCATTCGATTTGATAAAACAAATTAAAAGCAAATATAACAATTATTATTCCTGTGTGATTGCAGAAGCATGAGAGGTATTTTCTTATTTTTGTTTAATTAGTAAACAGGAACTATTACATTTTTAAAAACTGAATTTGTGTTAAAGGAATGAACCAATGGGAGAATAATTTCTGAAAATGTTGCTTATATTAACCGCAGATATACAATATTAATTTATTTGAGAATATGAAGAAGCCGTTATTTCAACTCATGGGTATTGGTTTAATAGTAATTACCTCTGTATCATGTGTTTCCGGAAAAAAATACAGCGGTTTACAAGATACCAGCAAGCACTATATGAATGAAAGAGATGCATTCAAGACAGACAATATCAGCCTTGAAATGCAAAACAGGGAACTTGCAGCAAAAATTGCCGCTATTGAAAAGGAAATAAGTACCGTGAAGGAGGACATAACAAAGGTTCAGAGTGAACGTGACAAGGCCATAGAAGATTATAATAAGACTGCCTCCCGATTCAGCGAGCTTCAGAATGCTCAGGAGGATCTGATAAGAGGTAATGTAAAGGAAACTCAAAAGCTGCTTAGCGAACTTAAGGCAGCCCAGGAAAATCTTCAGAGAAAAGAAGAATTGCTGCGCCAGCTGGAACAAAACCTCGATTCAAAAAAGTCATCACTTGATGAGCTTACCTTTGAACTTGAAAAGAGAAATGCGAAAATGGCTGAGATGGAGAAGATTCTTGATGCTCAGAAGAGGATAGTACAGGATCTCAAAAGCAAAGTATCAGAAGCTCTCCTGGGATTTGAAAATAATGGCCTTACAGTAACTATGAAGAATGGCAAAGTATACGTATCACTCGATGAAAAGCTTCTTTTTAAATCAGCCAGCTGGGATATTGATGCAAATGGAAAGAATGCTCTGAAAAAGCTTGCGGGAGTACTTGAACGCAATCCTGATATACAGGTAACCATTGAGGGACATACGGATAACGTTCCGTATAACCCGGGAAGCGGACAGTTGAAAGACAACTGGGATCTGAGCGTGAAGAGAGCCACAACAGTGGTAAGGGTTTTGCTTGATGGAACAAAAATAGATGCCAAAAGATTAACAGCATCAGGAAGAAGCCAGTACCTGCCAGTTGATGACAGCAACACACAGGATAGCCGGCAGAAGAACAGAAGGACGGATATTGTACTTACACCTGACCTCACAGAATTATATCAGCTGATAAATCAGTATTAAGGATTGTCTTCAGAGAATTCCTGAAGTTTTACATTCATATTTTTAAGAGCCTCAAGCAGGTTCTCTTCAGGTGGCAGAAAATCCTGGTTTCCCCAGAAGGAAGGATCGTAGCTTGTAATTGTTCTTGAGAAAATTGAATGAAGGGGAGCTACTTCTTCGCGTTCGAACCTTTTTACATTTTCCAGGTCAATGTCAGTTATGGCAAGTTCAAAAAATACATTAAACTGGGTTTTGAACAGCTTCCTTTTTAGTTTGGATAAGAACAAAAGATCTCCTCTTACATGACTTAAGAAATACCGGTCATTGATCTTCCTGTAATTTACCTGGTACTTTACAGAGACAGGCCAGGTGTTGAATTTACGGGTAGTACTTGAGATAAATGAATCCTTCATTTTATGGATCAGAGCCTGATTGAGTTCAAATTCAGCATGCATGATTGCAAAGTCAGCTGTATTGATATACACTGAGCCTTTATAAAGCGGCAGATCAACATCTTTACGCTGCTCAAATTCAATAACATAAGCAGCATCTTCATCATATGTGACTATATCAGTCATCCTGAAGCTGTAATCATCCATTGTTTCACTTGCCATGAAATCAAAAATGTTCTTAGCGCCGTCAAGATAAAGACATGTACTCAATCCGGCTTTAAGCCTTACCGTAAGTGTATCATGAAGATCTTTATTCTCAATTTTTCTGCTCTTGAAAATTTTTATCTGATCCCCCAGAAAAGAAGCTGAGTAAGCTGATTTGTAAATTTTCAGAACAGCTTCAGAATAATTTTGCAGTTCTTTCCTTTCCAGAACACCTTCCCTGTAAAATCCTGTAAGATAGGCTGCTGTGTTTCCATAATTCCTTTTAATTGCTAAGCGTGCTTTTGAAATAATGTCCTGGGGAAGCTGATTTCTGATTATTATACCGGGTATTGAAATGAATTCTTTTTTCATGGAAATCGTGAAGTTATTTCCGAGAGCCTGTTTCACAGGTATCTCCCTTCCGATATATCCAAGGTATGAAACGGATAAAGTATCAGCTGATTCTTCATCAGAAATTCTAAGCCCGAATTCACCACTGGTATTGGATACTGTTCCTCTTCCTTTATTCTTCAGTCCCAATGTTGCAAAAGGAAGAGGTTCACCTGTTTCATCATCTGCGATTGTACCTTCTATATAATCAGCTTCCGGATGTGTGAGGGAATCCCTGGCAATGGAAAGAGTATTTCCGGAACGGGAGATGATTATGTAGTTCCCGATAACAGAAAAATTCAGTGAGTCATTCAGCAGGATTGTTTTCAGAATTCCTTCAAGCCTGGTGTTTCTGAAATTCATTTCCGTCTTTTTTTCATCATCAATCAGACGGCTGTCGTATGTAAAATTAAATCCTGTTTCCCTGGTAATAATAGCAAGGGCATTCACTGTTTTTACTGTTCCCGCCCTGAATGTGAATGTTGAATCAAGAATATTCCCCTGGCAAAGGGTTTTCTGAGGCAGGAGCAGAAGAAATAGCAATGTAAGCAATGAATAACTTCTGAATACAGAGCCATATGCTGACATCATATTTCAAAAAGCGAGTTATTTTTTTGAAAGATGGTAAACGTTGCCATCCTTTGTATAACTCAGGTTAAAGCTAGCACAAATCAAGCGAATTATTGTTTCCTGTTGCTGATTATCAATTGGTGAAGTCCACAAGTTTTCAAGTATCGCAGGATCATCTGCAATTAGATCCATATTATAAACGCGCTTCAAATCATTGAATACGATATCAAGCTTCTGACCGTTATAGACAAGCTTTCCGGTATTCCATGAAAGGTAATTCGGATTATTATTCAATTCTTTTTCAGCTGATGCCGGGCTTATTTTACCAATATATCCGGGATCTACTGCAAGAGATTTTGATCCTTCATTATCAGAGAGCATTACCCGGCCTGTTTTTACAAAAACCTCCACTGATGACTCGTTGTTCCGGGTAATAACATTGAATGATGTGCCGATTACTTTGACCACTGCATTGCCGGCATCGATAATAAAAGGTTTTGCAGCATCAGGAGATATATCGAAGAATGCTTCTCCTGAAAGATTCACAGTTCTACCATGCTTTCCGAAATTCGAACGATAAGTCAGTTCAGAATTGCGGTTCAGAAATATTTCACTTCCGTCAGGAAGACTGACCTTCAGGTTTTTCTGATCATTTCCTGTTGCGAAAGTAATTTGTCTGGTGAAAGCATTTGTATTGCCAAGATAAATAAGTGTAATTCCTACACTTAATAATATAAGCACGGTGGCGGCAACTTTCATAAATCTGCCGGTAAAAGAGCTTAAAACAGGAATGCCATTACTTTTTTCAGGTTCAGAAACATTGATCCTTCCCTGTAAGTTCATCCAGGCTTTATCGACATTTATCTCTCCGGACCCAGCTGTGGTTTGTAAATCCTTCCATTGTTCGGCTGTATGGCTGACATCTTCATTCATAAACCGATTCAGAAGGTTATTACTGTCACCATTTTCGCCCGAGAGGACAGAGGCAAGTTCTTCCCACTCCCTGTCTGTAAAACTCTCTGTCTTCTTCATCTCTTTCATTTTTCTGTTAATTCTTTTCTAAATTCTTTAAGTGCCCGGCCCATGTTTGCTTCCACAGTTTTCACCGACACTGATAATTTCTGGGCAATTTCCGAATACTTAAGTCCCTCAAACCTGCTCATGTAAAATATTCTTCCGCATCTGTCAGGCAATCTTTCAATTATCCTGGTTACTTTCTCCTGAAGCTCCTTGTATTGAAGTATTTCTGAAGGATTATCCCTGATTTCAGTTTGGCTGTACGCCATTTCTGCCGCATATTTCTCAACAATCTTGTTATGCTCTATAAAATGCAGACATCTGTTGTGAACAGATCTGAAGAGATACCCATTCAATGAACTTTCAATTCTGAGCTTTTCCCTGTCCCTCCAAAGTTTGAAAAAAAGATCCTGAACTATTTCTTCAGCAGTATCACGATCTTTTATTATTGTCATTGCAAAACGGACTAAAGAGACATAGGAGGATCTGAAAAGCAGCTCGAACTGGTGAGCATCGCCTTCTCTGATCCTCCTGATTATCTCATTATCAACTATCATAAACCCTGTTCTGTGTCTTCCCTGTCGTTGAATTTAAGCTTTCTGCTAAGTCTGCGGATGGCTGATTCAATACTCTGATCGGGTTCGATCACATTATATTCACCCCAGAATTTGTCATCAGAAAACGAAGATACCTTTTCAGAAAATACATCTGTATACCTGATTTTCTCTTTCCCTGCAAATTTAATAACTTCCTGGTCAGTACGATCAGTTACAGCGATTTCTGACATTGTGGTATAGCTTGTATTGAAGAGTTTTTTCTTCCAGTTGATTTTGAATCTGACCTCAGCCCTTGAGTAAACAAAATGCATTTTGCCATCCTGTTCACGATACTTGGTTCTGTAAGATGCAACTTCAGGATAAATATCCATTCCAAGGGGTTTCTTCCTGATAAAGATAGAAACAGCTGCATTTTTGTCAGCAAGGTTGAAACCGAATTCAGCTTCTGATAAAGCATATGTGTCCATATCGATATATAAACTACCCATAAATAATGGTATTTCAACAGATGGCTTCTGAATAAAATCGATTACATAGTGAGGTTTATCATTGATCTGAATGACTCCTGACAGTGAATAGTTGTAATTCTCCATTGCTTCCCTGGTAAGTATGGATTCTGGGTTTTTAACAATGTCAAGCTGCAAAGAATTTGCCGGTCCTCCCTGTAGCTTGAACAGCACCGTGTCCATTTTTTCAACATCTGAGCTTTTTCTTCCTTTGTATATTCTGGCGCCATCAAACCTTACATCATTTGCGTATGGTGCCTTAAATATCTCAACAGCGGCTTCTCCGATCGAAACATAAGACCTGTTCTTTTTAATAGTTTCCCTGTAAAATGCAGTCATCAGATTGGGTTCCGATTCATAGTTTTTGCTAATCCTGCTGATTGCCTTTTCGACAATTTCAACCGGATCAAGCGGTCTGACAACGACCTCTTTTATAGGGATCGGGGCCGGCTCCATTTCAATGGTATTCTTGTTACCTTTCAGCTCACTGATTGGAATAACCTTATTTTTAAAACCAAGAAATGAGATTTCAAGATTGCCTGAAGCCAGTGATTCATCAATTTTGAGAGTGAATTCACCATCAAGATTGGTAATGATCCCGATATTCGTTTGTTGTACGGTAACTGATGCGAATACCAGGACTTCTTTAGTTACAGCATTAACGACTTTTCCTCTTATTAGTACTAAGTCCTGCTGATCGTTTTTCTTTTTGCCTGTAAGGTTCAACGCAAATGTACTCTGATATGTTAACACAAGAAGGAGTACAGCTGCGATTAACGGAATTTTTCTGAATGTTTTCATGATAATGAATTTTAAGTTGGTTTGGCAGCAATTCTATTTTTCTGAAAGAAATTAATTTCTGATTTCAGTACTAAGACCGTTAAATGTTATGGTACCCTATTCAAATCGTGAGAAAATATTTGCTTACCTTGCCCTTGAATTTAATCAGACTATGAACCAGTACCTTACAAAACCTGTAAATGTTCTCCTGGCTGGATATTCATATCTGAAAAGCTCAGCATCGGGAATTCCGGGAATTTCGGGGATGCCTCTTTCAATTAGTGCTGAACTTACCAACAATTGTAATCTTCTATGCCCTGAATGTTCCTCCGGTTCCGGAATGATGCTAAGAGAACGCGGCTTTATGGATCTTGATCTGTTCATTAAGATCATCGATGAACTGAGACCATATCTTTATAACATAAACCTGTATTTCCAGGGAGAACCAATGCTGCACCCCCGGTTCTTTTCTTTTCTGAGCAATTGTACCGGACTGCATACCATTGTTTCAACGAATGGTCATTTCTTATCTGAAGAAAATGCAGAAAAGACTGTCAAATCAGGATTAAGCAAGATTATTATTTCACTTGACGGGATCGATCAGGATACATATTCATCATACCGGATCAAGGGCAGTATTGATAAGGTACTTACAGGTATACAATTCATTACAGCTGCAAAAAAGAAATATAAGTCATCGTTGAAAATTGAAATTCAATTTCTTGTTAATAAATTGAATGAGTTCCAGATACCCCGGGTAAAACACTTTGCAAAGATGGTAAGGGCTTCCCTGAAATTGAAGTCGATGCAGATTATACATAAGGAAAACATCTTATCGTGGCTGCCCGGAAAAGGAAAGTTCAGCAGGTACCATTTAAGAAACGGGGAATATGTTTTGAAAAATTCTCTCCCGAACCGTTGTGCAAGACTCTGGTTCAATCCTGTGGTTACATGGGATGGCAAGGTAATACCATGTTGTTTTGATAAGGATGCAGAGTATGTAATGGGCGATATGAAAACTGATTCATTCATTGATATATGGAATGGTCCCAAATTCCAGATCTTCAGAAAAAGCATCCTTACCGGACGCCATATGATTGATATATGCAGAAATTGCACATCGGGCATTAAAGGTGTAAGCTATTGAATATAAAGAATTTAAATAAACTAAAACTTCGGCAATGAAGACATTTAAAATCATTCTCATCTCTCTTTTGGGACTTGTACTTATTGCAGCCCTGGCAGGCTTTATTCTGATTACAGGCATTAAACGGGGAGCCTTACCCCGGTACAAAGGAGAACTTGAAATAACAGGACTTGAATCCGAAGTTACAGTTTACAGGGACGAAAGAGGAATGCCTCATATTTATGCTGACAATGAACACGATCTATATTTTACTACCGGGTTCGTGGTAGCTCAGGAAAGATTATGGCAGATGGATCTTATCAGAAGGGCAACAACAGGCAGGTTATCTGAAATTTTCGGAGAGTCGTATATTAAGACTGACCTATTCCTGCGGAGCCTCGATATGACAACAAAGTCCAAACGGATCCTTGGCAATCAGGATACGGCAATTATTGACTGTATGAAGTCTTATGCTGACGGAGTAAATGCATATATTGCTTCAGCCGGGAAAAAACTTCCTCCGGAATTCAGGATACTCGGATATCAACCCGATACATGGAAACTTGAGGATATAGCAAATATCATTGGATACATGGGGTGGGATCTTGCAGCAGGGAACCTGACAGCCGACATTTTCAACTACAGACTTTTTCAGAAACTGGGATATGAAAGAGCATCTTCGCTTATCCCTGATTTCAAAGCTGTAATTTCTCCGGCTTTCCCCAATTTCAGGTTAAGCGATACGGCACTTGCACATGCTGCTGAATACGTATCTTCAACAGACAAGCTCACGACACTGGGAATACATTCATTTTCAGGCAGTAACAACTGGGCTGTAAACGGAGAGAAATCAGAGACCGGCAAGCCAATTTTATCAAATGACATGCATCTGGGATTAAGTTCACCCGGTATATGGATACAGGTGCATCAGGTAATCCCCGGAAAGTTAAATGTTACCGGTGTTGTTGTACCCGGTGAACCTTTCATTGTTGCCGGGCATAATGAGAAGATTGCCTGGGGAATGACCAATCTGATGGTTGACGACATAGACCTTTTTTCAGAAAAGATTAATCCTGAAAATGGGAATCAGTATTTTTTTAATAATGAATGGAAGGATATTGTTGTCAGGGAAGAGATAATTAAAGTAAAGGGCGGGAGGGAAGATACTCTTTCACTTTCCTTTACCCACAGGGGACCCGTCATTTCAGGTTTCAGGGATATTAACGATGCGGTTCTGACCATGAGATGGTCGGGCTACGATGAGAGTGATGAGTTAAGGGCAGTTTATTTGCTGAACAGGGCATCGAACTGGGAGGACTTCAGATCTGCACTTAGTTCTTTCAGATCTGTAAGTCAGAATTTTGCCTATGCTGATGTCGAAGGCAACATAGGTCTCAATACAGGTGGAGGAATCCCTGTCAGGGAGGGTTTTGGTTCAATTATCCGTAATGGTGAAACCGATAAGTTTGACTGGAAAGGTTATGTGTCTTTTGAAAATCTTCCTACAAGCTATAATCCTGAAAACGGATATGTTTCTTCTGCCAACAATAAAACTGTCAGCGATGAATATCCCTGGTACATCTCTTTCAGATTTTATCCTCCGTTCAGAATAGAAAGGATCCGGCAGATGCTCGGGGAAAAAGAAAAAGTCGGAATAGATGATTTTAAACGAATGATTACAGATCAGCATTCATTATATGCTGCAATGCTTACTCCTCACATTCTGAAAATCAAAGATAACAAGGCTGATCTGAGTGCCTCTGAGGCAGAATCATTAAATCTTCTGACAGACTGGGATTACGATATGAAGGCAGAGCTGGTGGCTCCTGCAATTTTTGAATTTTTCAGGAGAAGCTTTTCCAAAAACCTTCTGGGAGACGAGCTCGGAGATCTGTTTACACAATTGCCAGGCACGATCAACGACAACTATATTTACAAGATACTTAAGGCCGGACCCGATGAATGGGTTGATGATATAAGTACATCGCAGAGGGAGAGTATGGATGATATAGTTAAAAGGAGTTTCTCAGATGCAATCAATACGCTTTCGGATGCATATGGAGATGATGTAAGTGACTGGACATGGGGTAGCATTCATAAGATATCACTCGATCATCCGATGGGCAAGGTAAAAATCCTGGATAAAATCTTTTCTCTGAACTCAGAGCTTTACGGGATAGGAGGGAGTAATCACACTGTATGTCCCTATACTTATGGAGAAGGATTTAAAGTAACTGACGGAGCTTCAGAGCGTCATATTTTCAACCTTGCAGACTGGGATGAATCCTATACAATAATTCCTACCGGTGCTTCGGGAGTGCCTGCCAGCGAATTTTATCTGTCGCAGACCGAAGATTATCTTAAAGGTAAGTTCTACAAGGATGCATTTTCAGAAGCTGCAGTTAAAGCTTCGGCTAAGTATGTACTTAATCTTAAATCGGGTAAGAAATAGCCCGGCCAGATATCCGGGCGTTATATTATAAAGAATTTTAAGGATTTGGTGCTGTTTAAACTGTCATGACGTCTTTCTCTTTTACAGCCATAACTTTATCGATTTTGGCGGTGAATGAATGTGTCATTTCCTGAATCTCTGCAACCGCCTCTTTTTCAGTATCTTCCGGAAGGCCGTCTTTTAAAAGTTGCTTGAGCTCATCATTTGCCCATTTTCGTGCATTACGGATGCTTATTTTTGCAGTTTCACCTTCCATACGCACCTGTTTGACAAGTTGATGACGTCTCTCTTCGGTAAGGGGAGGTATATTCATGCGTATTACTTCACCGTTATTGACGGGCGTTAATCCGATATTCGCAGCCATGATTGCTTTTTCTATCGTGCCAAGCATATTTTTTTCCCATGGCTGCACCAGGATTGTCTTTGCATCGGGCGTATTTATATTGGATACCTGTGTCAGAGGCGAATTAACTCCATAATAATCAACTGTAATACCATCAAGAAGAGCAGGATTTGATCTTCCTGCGCGAAGTCTGGCAAGTTCATGCTCCAGATGTTCAAGGGCTTTTTCCATTCTGTCCCTTGTTTCTTCTGTTATCAGTTCAATTTCTTCGTTCATGAGGTTCAGGTTAGATAATATTGAAATTTGTTTACGCCTGCTATAATTCTGGTTTTTCAGACCGGATAACAAAATTAATAAAATAGCCGGAAAAGCAATATTCTTTTAATTGACTATCGGCAATCATGCATAAGACCTCATTGATTTTGACTTCGTCGAGCTCCTACGCTTCGCGCTTCGTCAGTTCTTGAAAATCAATTACTCCCTTTAGGGTCGGGGCAAAATAATTGATTTTCAAACATTAAAGTAATTATATATGATTCCCGATAGTCATATTCTTTTAATTGCTTACGATGGTTCCTATTCTTTCCCCTTCAATAAGTACTTTCAGGTTTCCACGTTTATTCATATCAAACACAATTATCGGCATATTGTTTTCCCTGCACATAGCAAAAGCAGTGGAATCCATTACTTTAAGGTCTCGTTTCAGAGCATCTCCAAATGTTATTTCATCAAATTTTGTTGCTAACTGATTTTTTTCAGGATCTGAAGTGTAAATACCATCAACCCTGGTTCCTTTTAGCAGTACATCAGCTCCGATTTCCACAGCTCTGAGTGCAGCTGCCGTATCAGTTGTAAAGAACGGATTGCCAGTACCACCAGAAAGGATGCATATAGTTTTGTTATTCAATTCATTAACTACTTTGTCCCTGTTGTAAAGCTCTCCGACAGGTTCCATCCTGATCGAAGTGAATGTTTTTGCTTTTCCTCCAAGCCTCGTGATTGCACTTTCAAGAGCAAGACTGTTAATTACGGTTGCCAGCATGCCCATCTGATCGCCTTTTACCCTGTCAAAACCCTTACCTGCACCGCTCAGACCACGGAATATATTTCCGCCACCTATAACTATGGCTACTTCGCAGCCTTTACCGGCAATCTCAATTACCTGTGTGACATACTCATCAAGTATGGTAAGGTCGATACCCTGATTAATTTTACCAGCCAATGACTCACCGCTGAGCTTTAATAGAATCCTTGAGTACTTCATTTTGAATTTATATGATGGAATGTAAATATAAGGAAAAGTTGAAAGCCACTAACTAACACCAAGGGTTACAAAGATATTTCGCAGAGTCCATCCCTGCCCCCGCCGGAGCTAAAAGAGGACTTTGCGGTTAAAAATACATAAAAAAAAGTGGCGCCGTAGAGCGCCACCAGTATTGAATTATGAACTTACGTTATTACAGATTGAGAGTGAACCTTTTGAATTCCGTTATAGTCAGTTCCTTATTTGCAGATTGCAGGTATTGCCTGATCGTCATTTTATTATCCTTTACAAAATCCTGGTTTAAAAGTGTACTTTCTTTAAAGAATTTGGTAAGTTTTCCCTGAGCTATCTTCTCAAGCATGTCTTCAGGTTTGCCATCACGCCTTGCCTGCTCTTTTCCAATTTCTATTTCCTGTGCAATAACTGATTCCGGAACAAAATCCTTATCAACTGCAACCGGATTCATAGCTGCGATTTGCATTGCAACATCTTTATAAACCTGTGAATCAGCTCCGGTTTTTGTAAATCCGACTAACGTAGCGAGCCTGTTTCCGGGATGTATGTAAGCCTGAACGTGAGCAGCTTCAATTTTGGCATAAAATGAAACATCAAGTTTCTCACCGATGATTCCTACATATTCAGTTACTTTTCCACCAACTTTTCCGTCATCCATCGGCAGTGATTTCAAATCTTCAAGGCTTGCAGGTTTATTTGCGAGAGCCAGATCAAGAATTTTATTTGCGAGAGCCAGAAAGTCAGCGTTTTTTGCAACAAAATCGGTTTCACTATTTAGAACAATCATTGCTCCGGTTTTCCCGTCAGAAGTTACCTTTGAAAGTACAACTCCCTCAGAAGCCTCTTTGTCAGCACGTTTGTTGGCTACAGCCTGACCTTTTTTACGGATTATTTCAATAGCTTTCTCAAAATTTCCTTCAGATTCTTCAAGAGCCTTTTTACAGTCCATCATCCCTGCCAGGGTCACTCTTCTTAATTTGGCAACATCAGCAGCGCTTATTTCAGCCATAAATATTCTGTTTAATTGGTATTTAAATAATTTTATTCTTCTTCAGTTTCCCCTGTTACTTTGATATCTTCTTCTTCTTCTTCTTCTACAGGCTCATCAATTTCAACTTCTTCCTCTTCTTCTTCCTCGTCTTCTTCAACTTTAGCTTCAATTAATGCAGCAGGTATATCTTTTGTTTCGAGTTCTTTCCTGATAACTTTTTTATCTTTTGGCTGAGGTTCCTTGTCTTTCTCAAGCTTTCTTTCGCTAAGGCCTTCCTCAATAGCCTGACATAAAATGCCAATGATCAGGGAAATAGACTTTGAAGCATCATCATTTGCAGGAATCGGAAATTCTATGTCAGAAGGATCAGAATTGGTATCGACCATGGCAAAAACCGGAATTCCAAGTCTTTTTGCTTCCCTTACGGCAATATGCTCTTTGGCAACATCAACTATGAAAAGAGCTGATGGCAGCCTGGTAAGATCAATTATACTTCCAAGGGTTTTTTCAAGTTTGGCCCTCTGCCTGGTAATCTGAAGTCTCTCACGTTTGGAAAGATTCATAAAAGTACCGTCTGTAGCCATCTTGTCAATAGATGACATTTTCTTTACCGCTTTACGGATTGTAGGGAAGTTTGTCAGCATTCCGCCCGGCCAGCGCTCAGTAACATAAGGCATGTTTACTGCCTTTACTTTTTCTGCTACTATTTCTTTTGCCTGTTTTTTAGTTGCAACGAACAGGATTTTTTTTCCTGATTTTGCAATATGCTTCATTGCTGAAGCAGCTTCATCAATTTTTTCTACTGTTTTTGTCAGATCGATGATGTGAATACCATTACGCTCCATGAAAATGTAGGGAGCCATTGCAGGATTCCATTTTCTTTTAAGGTGTCCGAAGTGTACACCGGCATCAAGTAATTCTTTGAAATTTGTTCTTGGCATTTTTTTGGTTTTTAAGTTTACATTCTTTCAATCAATTACCAGGTAGCTCCAATAAAGGAAGTCCTGGCAATTTAGATACTAAACTTGCATCTATGAGACTGAGTAACAACTCTAACGTTTGCTGAACTGGAATCTCTTCCTGGCTTTTGGCTGACCTGGTTTTTTCCTTTCAACCTCTCTTGGATCGCGTGTAACAAATCCACTGGCCTTTAGTGCTGGCTTGGATTCAGCATCAATCAGGATAAGAGCTCTTGTTATTCCCAGACGAAGAGCTTCAGCTTGTCCCTTTACTCCACCGCCATCGAGATTGCAGTTGATATCATATTTATCGCTTACATTTAAAAGAACAAGAGGCTGTGTAACAACATATTGTAGAGTTTCAGCGCCGAAATATTCTTTATAATCCCTGCCATTTACAGTGATCTTTCCTTTGCCATCGCTTAAATATACCCGTGCTACTGCTGCTTTCCTTCTTCCAAGAGCATTGATTGTTTCCATATCTTTTGCTTAAATATTTTTAAAGTTCAATTTTTTTTGGTTTCTGTGCTTCATGAGGATGTTCTGTACCGGCATAAACATGCATGTTTTTATACATTACACTTCCTAACCTGTTCTTTGGCAACATGCCTTTAACAGCATGTTCAATCATACCAATAGGATTTTTTTTCAGCATGGCTTCAGCTGAAGTAAACCTCTGACCTCCAGGGTATCCGGTATGCCTTATATATACCTTGTCTGCCATTTTCTGACCGGTTAAGGCTACTTTTTCAGCATTGATTACAATTACATTGTCACCACAATCGACATGCGGAGTGAAATTGGTTTTATGCTTTCCTCTGAGCATTGATGCAACCAATGATGCAAGCCTTCCGAGAATCTTGCCTTCAGCATCGATAATTACCCACTCCTTATCTACTGTGGCCTTATTTGCTGATACTGTTTTATAGCTTAAGGTATTCACTTGTACTTATTTTTTAATTGATACACTTCTATTTAACCTTGTTACCTTTATTTTAGGGTCTGCAAAAATACAATATATTTCCTAAAAAAAAAGAATATCCAACAGAATTTATTTATGTTATGCAAAACTAGCTTATTTTTATCATGAAAATAAAAAAGTCAGTTACGGGATTAAGATTTTAACTTTTCCGGTAACAAATGATTCTCTGAAAAATGGAAAATGATAAAAAATATATTCTCAGGGCTGTCGAGATTGCTTTAAAAGGGATTCCTGAAGGCAATGGACCTTTTGGGGCTGTTATTACCAGAAATAATACGGTCATCTCAGAAGCCGCCAATAAGGTTGTTCTCACAAACGACCCTACTGCACATGCTGAAATACTGGCAATCAGAAAGGCTTCCTCAATCCTTCAGTCTCATGATCTAAGCGACTGTACTCTTTATACAACCTGTGAACCTTGTCCTATGTGTTTTGGTGCAATCTATTGGGCGGGAATTAAAAAAGTTGTTTATGTGATGGACCGGAATGATGCTGCAAATTCAGGATTCAGCGACAAGCTGATATATGAAGAAATTGGTCTTGATCCGGAAACGAGAAAAATCAAGTTTATTAAAATGGATGATGCCGGAGGTAAGGAGATCTTCAGAAAATGGGATGAATATTTCAATAAAATACCCTATTGATTAATGTTGGAAGGGAAAAGGTTACCAAGGGAGTTTTTCATCCGGGATGTGCTTGCCGTTGCTCCTGAACTGATTGGTAAATCGATGGTTATCAGATTGAAGGAAGATGGATATGTCAGATTAATGATCAATGATGTTGAAGCTTACCGTGGAAACGAGGATAAGGCATGTCATGCATCAAAAGGAAGAACTCCGCGTACTGAAATAATGTTCCATGAAGGCGGGCATTTGTATATTTATCTGATATATGGCATGTACTGGATGCTTAATGTCGTTGCCGGACCTGAAAGGGTTCCCCATGCTGTTCTGATAAGAGGAGCCGGGATTTATAAAGGTCCCGGGGTACTTACAAAATCAACAGGTATAGACAGGTCATTTTATGGGGAAGATCTGGTGATTTCTGAAAGAATATGGTTCGAAGATACCGGAGCAAATCCTGTTTTCAAAACGGGTCACAGAATAGGAATAGAATATTCAGGCGAATACTGGAAGACACGGCCCTGGAGGTTCTTTCTCTGATCTATTGGTTATTTTCTGTTCAGGGCTGCCAGCTTTAACAGTTTATCAAAATTGAGATGTAAGGTTATTGAATGATCCATTCTTTTCTGGCATAAATCGTAATAGGTTTCGACTCCCAGAAGGAGTTCAAGGTAACTCTCAGGGAAAATTTCAAGAAAGAGAGAATTGGATAAGACACGTCTTTCATGAACTATATAATCTGAATAGAAATCCATTATGCTGGCATAGATCGGATTTCCATTGGGTGCATAAAAGTCATGGCCTTTCCAGTAAGCACTCCGGAAGGTAATTGGTTTGAAACTGTAATTAAATCCAAACCAGGATGCATTACCATCAGATAATATGGTATAGGGTCTGTCCGGAATAACACTGTTTCTGAAATACAGATATTCAATTCCTGCCTGACCAAACCGCTTATCCGAAAGGTCGAAATTAACTCTTAACCCTGTGGCAAGATTAAAGAATGTTTCAACATGTTCAGGGTAATTGGTTATTTGTCCTCCAAAGTGTTTAAATTGGAATTGGAAAGGGAGTTCAAAGCTGAGAAAACCAGCAAAAGGCATGGACGAATATCTGAAAGACTCTCCGAATGTGAATACTTCCCTTTCAGAAGTTCCCTTGAAAATATAGTTTTCCCAGCTTAGCCAGGTATCGTTGAAAATGTGATCATTCGTGCTCAAAAAGCGGAATCCGTCTTCCACATAAGCGCTGTACAACCTTTCGCTGTTAAAGTGAGGATCAAATAAACCATGACTGTCAGCTCCCGACAATGATCCAAGTGTGAGTGATGTTCTTTCTGAAAATAGCAATGTTGTGGAGAAAACAGGCCTGGTCTGCGAGAACTTGTCTGCTCCTGAATATTTCAGAAGATGAATTCCTGCACGGATGATTATTCTGGAGGATGGTGAATATACAAGTTCAGGCTGAAAAAAAAATCCGATTAGTGTATAGCCTTCAATCCACTTTGATTTGTCAACAAAAAGCGGCCAGCTTGATGGAAGTCTGAATTTTGAAGAACTGACAGGATTAAAATATTCATTGTTCTTTACAAAGCTGATTGATTTTATTCGGAGAGAAAGCTCTTCCGGATTAATATTTTTTTCTTCATTGTCCTGGCCATTTAAATTCAGAGAGATTGGAAAAAGTAAAAGGATGAATAATGTCAGGTATCTCATTCAGTTCGTATGATTTAAACAAAAATAGCACTTTTCTTTCAAGTAAATTAATGTTAAAAAGAATAGTAATTGAGAGCATATAACATTTTTTTCCGTTCTTTGCCTGAATAATAGATCAATACAATTGTTTATGAATTTAAAATGGGACAATTACCGCCGCTGGAATAATCTTACCGGTTGGTTTCTCTTTGTCTTTTCAGCTATTGTTTACCTGTTAACGATCGAACCTACAGTTAGTTTCTGGGATACAGGTGAATTCATTTTATCAGCGTACAGACTACAGGTAGGACACCCGCCAGGGGCACCATTGTTTTTGATGATTGGAAGAATTGCCACACTTTTTGCAGGAGGAGACGGTTCGAAAGCCGCTATGATGGTAAATATTTTTTCAGCCTTATGCAGTGCGTTTGCCATATTGTTCCTGTACTGGACCATAACACATCTTGTACGCAGGGCATTTACCAGGGGAGATATGCCAGAATCCAGACATATACCTGCGATTATAGGCAGCGGAATACTCGGCTCCCTTGTTTATACTTTTTCTGATACTTTCTGGTTTTCAGCTGTGGAAGGTGAATTATATGCACTCTCATCTCTGGTCACGTCAGTTGTTTTCTGGGGTATGCTTAAATGGGAAGAAGAAGAGGATAAGCCATATTCAGGAAGATGGATCATACTTATAGCATACATCATGGGGCTGGGGCTTGGTATTCACCGCCTCAATCTGCTGGTAATACCCGCTCTCGTTTTTGTATTTTATTTCAAGAAACATGAAGTGAGCCTTAATGGGGTGATTAAAACACTTCTGATTTCCGGCCTTATGCTTGGGATGATGGTATTTGTTTTAATACCGGGTGTCCCTAAAGTTGCAGGCTGGTTCGAGCTGCTCTTTGTAAATGTTTTTGGACTTCCTTTCAATAGTGGCCTGTTATTTTTTGTAATTATTCTGATCACAGGTCTTGTTTTCGGCATCAGATATACTCTGAAGAATAAGAAAACAGTCCTGAATTATATATTGACATCGTTAACCGTGATAATGATCGGTTATTCATCGTATGCCATGATCATGATAAGATCCTCGGCAAAGCCTCCGATGAATCAGAATAACCCTTCGGATGTTTTTGCGCTCTCCTATTATATTAATATGGTGCAATACGGTACATCCCCTAAGATCTATGGGAATTATTACAGTGCTCCTGTTACGGGTGTGAAGAGAGTAGTGGCAGGATATAATAAAGCAGACGGGAGATATAAGCCGTATTTTCGACCGGAATATGAGTACAGTGACCAGTTCGAGACTATTTTCCCGCGTTTGTATAGTAATGACCCTGACCATATTGATGCTTATAAATACTGGGGAAAGATCTCCGGCAGAAAATATACAGTTGGTTCAGGACCGGATGCGGAGGCAATTGTGCGGCCCACTTTCGGGGAAAACCTCAGGTACTTTTTCCGCTACCAGGTCGGGTATATGTATCTGAGATATTTTATGTGGAATTTCGCAGGCAGGCAGAATGATCTGCAGGGAAACGGAAATCCGATCAATGGTAACTGGATAAGCGGAATTAAATTTTTCGATGAAGCAAGACTTGGTGACCAGGATAATCTTCCTGATGATCTGAAAAATAATCCAGGGAATAATAAATACTATTTTCTTCCGCTCCTCATGGGTTTGGCAGGATTGTACTGGCAATACAAAAAAGACAGGAAAGGATTCTGGCTTGTTATGGCATTTTTTATCATGACCGGCCTGGCAATAATTTTTTACCTGAATCAATATCCAAATCAACCCAGAGAAAGGGATTATGCTTATGCCGGATCTTTTTATGCATTCGCAATATGGACAGGCATAGGTTTCATGTTATTATATGAAACTCTTCAGAAGTTTCTGGCCAATAGAATAGCAGTTGCGGTTACTTTTGTATTCCTGGTACTTGCAGGCCCGGTAATCATGGCTGTTCAGAACTGGGATGATCACGACAGATCAGACAGATATACTGCCAGAGACATAGGTGCCAACTACCTGAGATCATGTGCTCCTAACAGCATCCTGTTTACATATGGCGATAATGATTCCTTCCCTGTTTGGTATGTACAGGATGTGGAAGGTGTGAGAACCGATGTTCGGGTTGCTAATCTGAGCTATATCCAGGCAGGCTGGTATATAGAGATGATGAGGCAAAAAGCTTTTGATTCAGATCCTATGCCGCTGTCACTTGAACCGGGGAAATATATGGATGGGATACGTGATCAGCTTCCTGTAAACAACAGGGTTACAGAGCCTGTCGATCTTAAGGAAGTGGTACAGTTTGCAGGCCTGGATGATAATAAGTATAAAATGGATTTCACAGGAAGGGGAGATTACATGAACTATCTTCCGGCTAATAAATTCATAATTGAGGTTGACTCTTCAAAAGTTTTATCAAATGGAACCGTAAAAGATTATTTCAAGAACAGGATTGTTTCACCTATGATCTGGGAATATACTGAGAATGATGCCTTTAAGGGCGATCTGGCAATTATGGATCTTCTTTCAACCAATAAATGGGAGAGACCAATATATTTTTCTACAACCGTACCTTCATCACAATATAAGGGATTGGAAAAGCATTTTGTGCAGGAAGGAATGGCTTACAGGGTGGTCCCCATTAAAATTGATACCCCGGAGAAAGGTGAGTTCGGCATGATAGATCCTGTTGTAATGTACGACAACCTGATGAATAAATTTACATGGGGAAATGCCGGTGATCCTTCAGTATATCTCGATGAGAATAACCGGAGGATGTTCAGTAATTTCAGAAGACTTTTTGCTAATCTGGGGAAAGCTCTGGTTGCTCAGGGGGATACTGCCAAAGCGACAGAAGTAGCACATCGAGGACTCCAGATTGTCTCAACTGAAAAGATTCCGAATGATTTCTTCTCGATCGGCATAGCAGAGGTATTAATTATGGCAGGCCGCAGGGATGAAGGTGAGAGAATAATAAACGAGGTTATTAAGTACTCTGAGAAGTATCTCGATTATGTTATCAACATAAGGCCTGATGAGCGTTACGGACTTGAGTATACAACCGGAGTCAATATGCAGGCTTTGCTTGATATATATAACCTGTCATTAAGTCTTAAGCTTGATTCAATAACAGCATCGGTTGAACCTGATATTAATAAATACTACAGTAAACTATATTCAAAGTAAAGCATAATGAGGCTTTTCAGGCCAGGTTTGATTGCCAGCCTGATTTATCCCGGGGCGATTTTCAGGATAAAGACGACTGAAAAATTAATATTTCTGACCTTTGATGATGGTCCGGACAGGATTTCAACGCCCAGGCTGCTTGGAATTCTTGATAAATATAAAATCAACGCGATTTTTTTTTGCTGTGGTGCCAGGGCTGAAGAATTTCCTGATATGATCAGCATTATAAGAGCTGCAGGTCATGTCATTGGGAATCATGGATGGCACCATCCGGATGGTTGGAAAACTCCGATGAAAAAGTACATTGATGATATAGAAAGTGCTGATGAATCAACTTCTCCGGATCTTTTCAGGCCGCCATACGGGCATCTCGGAATCAGACAATACAGAAAGTTGAGGCAGAAGTATCAAATAATATTCTGGGATATAATGCCTTATGATTTTGACAGGAAATTCGGGAGTAAAAAATCGCTCCATATCCTTAAAATAAAAATACGTCCGGGATCGGTAATAGTGCTTCATGACAGTCCAGGCAGCAGCTCCACTGAGATTTTAGAGGAGTTCATACCATATGCCCTGGAGAAAGGATACCGGTTTGATAACAGACTCTGATAAAATATTTTCAGGAATTTCTTCATAATGATTTTTTTAAAGAAGAAATACTACTTTTGAAATCATAAATTATCCCCTTGAACATGAATATCCTTATTCTCGGATCTGGCGGTAGGGAACATGCCATGACATGGAAACTCGCCACGAGTAAAAAGGTCGATAGGATTTATATCGGACCCGGAAATGCAGGAACATCTGCCCATGGTACAAATCTGGCAATAGATCCGTTAAATTTTAAGGATGTCAGGAATGCTGTTATTGAATATAAGATAGATATTGTGATAGTCGGACCCGAAGCGCCGCTTGTAGAAGGAATTCATGATTTCTTTCTTGCTGATAATTTCCTGAAGAATATTCCTGTTATTGGACCAGATAAATCAGCTGCCCGGCTTGAGGGAAGCAAGGATTTTTCGAAAGCCTTCCTCTCGCGTCACAAAATACCAACTGCTGCTTACAGGAGCTTTGATAAATCCACACTTAACGATGTAAGCTCATTTCTTAAAACCCTGAGGCCGCCATATGTTATTAAGGCTGATGGTCTGGCAGCAGGTAAAGGTGTGCTTATCATAAATGACTTTCAGGAAGCACTCAGGGAGGTAGAGGCTATTCTTGAAGGCAAGTTTGGTTCAGCAGGTGAAAAAGTAATTATAGAACAGTTTCTGTCAGGTATCGAACTATCGGTATTTGTAATTACAGATGGGAAATCTTACATATTACTGCCTGAGGCTAAAGATTATAAGAGAATTGGAGAGGGAGATACAGGACTTAATACAGGAGGGATGGGAGCTGTTTCACCGGTGCCATTTGCCGGACCGGAATTCATGGAAAAGGTTAAACGACGGATTATTGATCCGACAATGAAAGGCTTGTCTGAGGAATCTATTGTTTACAAGGGTTTTATCTTCTTCGGGCTTATAAATGTTAATGGAGACCCTTTCATCATTGAATATAATGCAAGGATGGGTGACCCAGAAACCGAGGTTGTCATTCCGCGGATCAAATCTGATCTGTTCGAGCTCATTGAGGGTGTGGCTAAAGGTGACCTGGCAGAACGAAAAATTGAAATAGATGATAGATTTGTTACAACGGTGATGCTTGTTTCCGGAGGTTATCCCGGTAATTATGAAAAAGATAAGATTATTACCGGTCTGGACAAGGTAAGCGACAGTATTGTCTTTCATGCAGGCACAAAGGCCAGAGATGGCAAAGTGGCCACTTCAGGAGGCCGAGTTCTGGCAGTCAGTTCATGGGGAAAAACAATGAATGAGGCACTAAGCTCATCATATAAAAATGCTGCTCTATTGCAATTCGATGGGGTGTATTACAGAACCGATATAGGATTTGATCTATAACCAAATGCTTTTAAAATTATTCAAAAGAACAGGTCCGGGAGCAATTTCACTTATTATTCTTACTCTCCTGGCAGTATGGGCAAGTGCGTTTATCAGTCTTCGTGATCGATTTTCCTTATATTTTGATCTTGATCCAATGCCTCTGTACGGTCTTTTATCATCCATTATAGGAACACACCCGCTGCCCGGAATATTCTTTTCTTTAATCCTCCTGACTACCATGGCTTTTTTAATGGTAGGTCTGAATACGAACCTTGTTTTTATAAATGAAAGGACTTTTCTTCCTGCCTTAATATATATACTCTTAAGCGGCTTGTTTCCGCAATATCAATTAATGAATCCTGCTGTCTTTGCTGCGATGTTTCTTATGCTGGCAATCAAAAGGATAATGGATTCTTACCGTGTTGCCGGGACAGCTTATGGTTTCTTCGATGCGGGGATTCTTATAGGTATTGGTAGTCTTTTCTATGCAAATCTCATCTGGTTTGGATTTCTGGTAATAATTGGAATATCCCTGCTCCGAACCGGAAATCTTAAGGAAATCGCCATTTCCTTCATAGGTCTCGTCACTCCTTTCATCCTTACTCTTGGATTTTATTATGTATTGGGAAAAGATCGGAATGAATTGCTGAATGTTTTTGTTCATAACCTTTTTGGTAAAACATCTGTTTATGCTTTCACACCTTTAACCATAGTGGCAATATTATTCGCCGGTTTAAGCACAGCAGTAAGTATATTCTATCTGATCACTGTAATGTATTCAAAAAAGATAAGCTCAAGGAAGACTTTTCTACTTCTTCTCTGGTTATTTTTTATAACACTGACAGTATATTTTGCTGTTCCTTCTGCTTCGGTGGAAATTATTTGGCTTGCAGGTATACCTGTAAGCTATTTTCTTTCACATTATTATGTGTTTGTAAGAAGGAAACTGGTAGCGGAGATAATGTTTTCTGTATTTTTTATTATTGTCTTATTAATACAGGTATTGTACCTTCATTGAAAAGCTTTTCAACTTAAAGAGTCTTGCCTTAAAACCCCATCTTTCCCCCAGTGCCCTGAAGGGGGCTTCAAAAACCATATGGTAAGTTTCCTCCTTAGCGGGGGAAAGTGTAAACATGCTGGAAATTAACCACTCCCTTCCACAAAGAAACCCCCTCATTTTATTTCAGCATTGAAACGACGCTGACCCCTGATCCCTGCTGGCCACCGGTAAAATCATAGCTGAGCTGGTAAATTCCGCTTTTGTTGCAGATAAAATCAATGTATGGATATGTCTTCCCCGATGTCAGATCGTGTGATGAAATTATAACTTTATTGGCATCATCTTTAATATTCAGTATAAGCTGCCCTTTTGATTCCTGTGTATTGCACATGGTAAATCTGTATTTTGTGTTCTTCCAGAGCGACATATTTGTCTTGTACCTGAATTCAGCCTGAGTTGAAGCTTTTCCCAGCTGAATTCTGAAATCCTTCAGATACTTGGCATTCGGACCGGCATTCATAACACAATCGGTTACTGATGCATCCTTTGTCTGAGCAAAACTGGCAAACCCAAGTGAAATCAAAAGACCAAAAGATATTATATATTTCTTCATACTAATTGTTTAAAATCAGTCTGTTCCTGATATTTTTTGTGATTTCAATAATATCCTCAAGTTGTTTATCAGTCATTTCAACTACACTTGATTCGGTTTGTTCTATAACAAGTCCTCCATCCTTTTCGGTGCTTACAGGATCACCCTGAGTATAGGTAATTCTTACATCCCTGTATAGATTTTTAATATCCTGAAGATTGCTGCAAAGCACCTTGAATTCAGTGTCACGGTTGCAATATGGACTTATAAGCAGCAGAAGATCATTCAGAATAATCTTCTGTTCGCCAATTCTGTCGCTGAGCATTTTATCGGGATACTGACTGACTACCTGTGTTGCAAGATACTGGCCTTCTATCCATACACCAATTACCATCAGTGCTGAGAGCTGACCACGGTCATTGTTCCTGAGATAGTCATCAATCTGTGAATATGAATCTATTGAAATAAATAGAAGTGAATCGAGATTTGATTTGTTCTGAGAGAGTTTTTTAATAGACTCAAAATCAAAGAATTGACCAACGTTTATATCTTCGGCGAGCCTCCTGATCGATGAAAGAATGTCGAGTGAGGAAGCAGTTTTTTCATACATATTAAGATATCCAAGATCAGCACCAAGTATCCCCAGTTTGAGAGCCTTGTTAAAATTCGTGCTTTGCTTATTTGCATCTATTGATGATGCGAGATATTTCTGTGAGAACGGAACATCCAGCAGTTGAAGCAAATTGGCAATCTCAACGGGAGAAGCAATGTTCCTGGAAATATCAGCTATTGCCTCAGGACTCAGTTTTTCAGCTTCAGATAATGGAATTGAATCAACTTCAGGGAATACAAATTCACGGTTGTCATTTGAAGAATTCCTGCATGAGAAGCATATTAATACGGCGATTAATGGAAACAAAAATACTCTAGCTTTCATACAGGATGATATGTTATTTATAACAAAAATAACAAAAAAATCAGATTACCAATATATTAATAAATTACTTTCGGAATTGCAGGTTTTCAAAAAACCTGACAATTTTTCCAAGTAACTCATAATATAATATAATATAAAGCAATATGGTACTTAACAGGACCAGGGAAATGTCGAAAACGAAAGTATCTGTTTTTATACCAAAAATATATTTTGCAGGTGCGTAGAAGTGAGTTCGGAAATTTAATGGTCCAAATTTATCGGGATCCATATATATGGGATCTGTGTTCTGAACAAGTGAATTATTATAAACCAGGATTTTATTACGTTCATACGGTTTTGTTACAATTTCAAGGAGCTTGTAATTATAATAATCATTTTCCAGTTCTTTAAGTCTGAGAGTATTTAAATTATAAAAGTTGTCTCTTCTGTCATTTGCTGAATTGGAGATTTTACTGAAGACCTTATCCAGTCTGTCAAGATAACTTGCAAGAGAATCAGCAATGCCGGGATTGAATTCAGAAGGGGTCAGAGCATCGGGAAAATTAAACTTCTCTATATCATACATTGCTGCCATCTTAGTAAGTTCATTTTTAATAAGCTGAAGCTTGCTGAATTGCCTGGATGATTTCCTGATCAGGAGATCATCGGGTCTTCCTGCATTTTTAGGATTACTTTTGTACTCAGCTACCGAAATATCAATTGCTTCCCGTAATGCTTTTATTTTATGTACTTTATTGAATTCGGCTTCACTTATCAGCTTCCTGAGATCGTAATAAGTCTCCTTGTTTTTGTTGAATTCAATTTTGCTGTAACGATTATCTTTAAATTGTGTTACGATAAGAGCTTCATATGTCCATCTGGTAGGCATCAGCTCAGCAATTAGCGGAACTTTGTCAACGTTGCCTATTTTCCTGTTAAGCTTATCAAAAGGAAACATTGCTCCGCTCAGAATCATCATCGGGATTATAAGTAGCGGAATTACTATATATATTGTTATAGCTGAATTGAATGAGGCTGAAATGTTAAGTCCAAGCATATTGGCACAGAAAGCAGTTGTGAAAAGGGCCAGCCAGTAATTGAAGTACATGCCTTTTATTCCGAGTATCGGATTTGCGATTATTACGAACAGAAAACACTGTATGGCAGATATCATTATAAGAATGGCTATTTTGGAAAAGAGATAACCTGACCGGCTGAGATTGAGGAACTCTTCCCTTTTAAGTATTTTTCTATCTCTGAAGATCTCCTCCGCGCTGATTGTCAATCCAAGGAACAGGGCTACAATAAGGCTCATAAAGATGTAGATGGGTATATTTTCATTTTCAGAAAATATGTAGACATCAGAATCAGGATTAGGGATATACCTTATAATAAATGAAAGTACAAATCCAAGAATGGGAGCCTCGAGGAGAGTGAGCAGAACATATTGTCTGTTAGAGATTTTGCTCTTGAAATCTCTTGTCAGATATATCAGGAACTGCTTAAATTTTCCCGGTTTCTGAATATTTTTATGAGGAGGCTCCTTTACCTCCTTTATTGGAACAAATGGATGCTTTGAATTGAAAATACTTACCCATTCTTCCGGTTTGACCTTGCGCTTATCGGTGTATCTTCCGAATTCATCAACAATTTGTGTCTCAATTATATTAAAAATAGTTTCCGAATTGACATTTCCGCATGAGGGACATTCTCCTGCCTTTGAATTTATCTGAGAATCAAGAGTCTTAAAGTAGATAGCCGCTTCAACAGGGTTGCCAAAGTAAGCCATGCAACCGCCATGATCCAGAATAATCACCTTGTCGAGCATCTTGAATATTTCGGAGGATGGCTGATGGATAACCGTAAATACCAGCTTACCTTTCAGGGTAAGGTCATGGAGAAGGTCCATAAGATTTTCAGAATCCCTTGAAGAAAGGCCTGATGTAGGCTCATCAAGAAACAATACCAAAGGTTCTCTGATAAGTTCCAGGGCAATATTCAGCCTTTTCCTTTGTCCACCACTGATTACCTTGTTAAAAGGATTACCAACTTTGAGGTCTCTCTTCTCAAGCAATCCAAGATTCGAGAGTGTCTGATGAACAATTTTTGTGATATCTTCTTTGGTTTTGTCCTTAAAGCACTGACAAGCTGCGAAATACAGGTTTTCAAAAACCGTCAGATCCTCAATCAGGAGGTCATCCTGGGGAACAAATCCAAAAACTCCTTCGAGAGATGCTTTATCCCTTGTTACGTCGAGCCCGTTGATTTTTATGCTTCCCGAAGCAGGTTTCTGAATACCGCTTATAAGGCTTAAAAGAGTTGTCTTTCCGGAACCACTTGCTCCCATTATTCCAAGAAGCTTTCCTTCTTCAACTGAAAAGTTTATATTATTAATAGCTGCATGACCTTCCCTGAAATTGAATGAAAGGTTTTCTACAGTGAATGAAATTTTATGAATGATAGTGTCTGAAAGGAATCTGGAACTGATATCGCTGTAATAAATAGAACGGCCCTGCTGAGATCTTATTGAACTTCCTTTTGCAAAAGTATATACGATTCCTGAACGGATCGGCAGACCATTTATATACAACTGATCATTTGATACATATTTTACAAAGTACAGGTCAACACTTGCAACCCTTAAAACAAAAATTTTAGTATCAACATATCCTGTGGCCATCCTGCTGCACAACTCACATTCTTCCATATCAGGAAACAGGACCAGTATGGCTGGATTATTCAGATTATCGGGTTTGTCATTTTTTACATACTCTTCTATGGAAGCAAATTCATTCTGTGAAATCCTGAAAACTTCAGCAACCGTATTTATGATTTTCATTCTCTGATTAGTGAACTGCTTGTCGGCATTGGCCAGTTCATATAATCGCATCAGCACAACAACTTTTTGTTCCTGGTTCAGTGTACGGTTTATCTTTTTACAAATACCGAGGATCTTTACTGAATCCTTTAATGAAGGGGCAGAAGTACCTTTTTTAGGAGGCTGGTCATTTATCGGACCCGCATGCTCATCAAACAAAGCCATGTATTCCATAACGGCTTCCCTTGTGAGCTGTTTATTTAAAAAGGTTAATACATACTCACGTTCATTTAATAGTACCCCACCGTCCTGTTTTATTATCAGGGCGAAAAGCTCCATTAATGCTTTCAGGATTTCCTCACTCATAAATAACTGATGCGAACAGATCGCATTCCTTATGCCAAGTTAATAAAAAACTATTTCTTTGTCAGGATTGGCTTAACAAATTTACTATTAATCCACCCGGGAACAAGCAAAGCACCGATTACAAGATAGGGATAATAACTTATCATTCTCCATATTATGGCAATTGCAAGTGCTATACTGGCTGAGATTATTGCCTCGGCAGGGATCTGATCGGCAATGAAACGACCCAGGATCAGCTCTGCAAAGCCACTACCCCCGGGCGAAGGACTTAAGATCATCATTATCCATGTAACCAGCTGTCTGGCAAATATCAGAAAGTGGTCGTTAACAGTAAAAAATGCTACAATGATTGCATTGACAATCCAATATCGGGATGTCCAGGAAAGAAATGTTGCTATTATGGCTTTTAACCAGAATGAAAAAGTTTTGGATTTCAATTCATGAGAACTGCTTATAATGTCATTTCCTGCCTTTATAGCTGAACCTTTCCATTTCCTGATAAATGGCAGGCTGAAGAGTTTAACAATCAGCTTGCTGATCATCAATGGATTAAAAAACAGGCCATATCCTATCAGAAGTACCCAGAGAAGAATTACCCCATATCCCATGAGCGTAAATAAAACCAGTTCATTTAAGAACGAAAATCCGGTACCCTCAAGATTTGCAACAAACAGTGCATCCTTTCCCACAATGAGGACAATTATAGGCAGCATTATAACAAAATAAAGTTCATCGAGGAAAGATGTGGCAAGAACAACGGCAGTGCTTTTTCCTACCGACAAGCCCTCTTTATGAAGGAAGACAACTGCAACTGCAGTGCCGCCAACAGTTGAGGGGGTGATGGCCGAGGTGAACTCCCAAAGCATAATTACCCTGAAGGCCTGTTTCCAGTCCAGATCCTTATCAGTAAGTATCCTGATCCTTATAATATAACCGATATCCCTGCCTGCCATGAACAGCCAGGCAATAAAGAGCCAGAAAGCAGATCTCCATGTAAATGCAAGATAGCTGAGCACTTCTGTATTAATCTCTCTTAAGATAAACCAGGCAACAATAACCAGCCCAAGCAAGACAGGTAATATTATCTTCCGGGGCCGGAGTTTATCAATAAGTGTATAATGTCGGTCATGCATCATTAAAAAACTCTTTTCAAGATCCTGGTGAAAAGCAGAGGTTACTCACTTCAGATAAATAACAATTAAAGGGTCAAATTTGATTATTTTATTTAATGGAAGAATAAACATTTGGCAAAATAGTTTAAAAAAACTAATAAATGTATCCTGTTGTTTGTACATGCTGAAGTAATTTTGGCAGAAACGCACTATTTTGTAATTTTGCGAAAAAAAAAAGTCAGTTACAGTTATTTTGGAATGGCATCATAATTGACTAATATAGTTCTGGATTAGATGCTGATTAAAATATTTGAAATATTATACCCGGAAGAATGTTCGATAACCTCAGGGATGTACTAAGTTTCGATGATCTGCTTTTTGAGAAGCGGAATAAGGACTATGGGGCATATCAGCTTCGGAGGAGGTATAATTCTGTATTGGTTGCCTGTATTTTAACAGCATCAATTCTGGTATCCGTGGCAGTGATTCTGCCATTTGTAATAAAACCACGCACAGAACAGGTTCTTAGTGGCGGCGGCGGGTTTGTTCATGTTGAGATGCAAAATTTCGAGCCTCCCATTGACAAAATAGTTATACCTCCTCCTCCTCCTCCTCCTGAGGAATCGAAGATGCAGGAAATAGTAAAATATGTTCCTCCTGTGGTAGTTGATACAATACTTCCTGCTGAACCTGAGCAGGCAACAACTGATGAATTGCTTTCGCAACCGCTTGATGATCAGATGGAGATTGAAGGGACAGGAACAGGTTCAGGTGATGATTTTTTAACCGGGATGGACGGAATCGGCACGGATGAACCATTCTTTCTTGTTGAAGTAATGCCTGCTTTTAAAGGAGGGGATCTTAATAAATTCCGTGAGTGGGTCATGAGACGGACCAACTATCCCCAGGAAGCTATTGAAAAAAGGATCCAGGGTAAGGTTTTCATTACTTTTATTGTTGAACCTGATGGGTATGTAACGAATGTAACAGTTGTAAAAGGAGTAGATCCGCTGATTGACAATGAAGCGGTAAAAGCTATCGAGGCATCACCAAAGTGGAGCCCCGGTCTGCAGAGAGGCCAGCCTGTGCGTGTCAGATATTCAATGTGGCTCACTTTCCTCATTTGAGACCACTTTAGCAAAATGGCAAAATCTAAATTTGTTTTTTCAACAGTTTTCTTATCTTTAGCCGAATATATGTAAAAAAAATTTTAGCGTATGAAAAGACTTTTACCCTTTTTACTCATATGTACAATTATCTTTTCCGGTTGTGGTTCATCAAAGAAACAGCTTCAGAGAGGCAACTATGATGCCGCTATTGATAAAGCTGTTAAACAGCTTCGGAAAGATCCGAAAGATGCCAAACAGATTGAGATTCTGGACCGATCCTACAGAGTTGCATGCGATCAGGATAATGAAAGAGTACGATTCCTGAAGATGGAAGGCCGGGCTAACAACTGGGATGAGATATATATGGTTTATCAGTCGCTGAATAACAGGCAGTCGCTTGTAAGAACTGTAACACCTCTTAACCTGAATGGGAGATCAGTTGATTTTCCATATGTAGATTACATGCCTGAAATGGTAAATGCCAAACGGAAAGCAGCTGATTTCTACTATGCTCACGGCAATGAATTAATGAAGAGCGGGATAAAGGAATCATACAGACAGGCTTTTGCAGAATTCATTCGCGCAAAACAATATATCGGCGATTACGAAGGTATTGACAATAAGATTCAGGATGCAAAATATCTGGGAATGAGCCGGGTTCTTGTTTCGATACAAAACAGTTCGGTTTTAAAGTTTCCACCTGAATTTGAACAGGACCTTCTCGCACTCGATCTCCCAAGTCTAAACTCAGAATGGGTTGAATACCACACGCAGAATCTGAATGGCGATATACAATATGATTATTTTGTAAATGTCAATGTAAAAAGTGTTGCTATTGGTCCCGACCAAACCATGCAGAGGGACTCAGTGATAAAAAGAGATGTGGAAGACGGCTTTACCTATGTTCTTGACAAGAAGGGTAATGTAATGAGGGATACACTTGGGAATGACATAAAACAAAAAAAATATAAAACATTACAGTGTGCTCTGGTTGAGACAATTCAGACTAAAGCCTGCAGAATCGACGGAGATGTTGAGGTGGTCCAGATGAACCCGAATAAGATCCTTAAAAAAGATCCTGTCGGAGCACAATCAAATTTTGAAAACATATCATCACGGGCACTTGGAGATATCCAGGCACTGAATACGACTCAGCTTGAAAGGACAAAAACAAATGTTGTGCCCTTTCCAAGTGATATGGAGATGGTAATGAGATGTGCTGAATCTCTGAAAATGGCAATCAGAGGTGCAATTCAGAATGACAGGAGGTTTATCTTATAATGTATAGTAAAGCAGGCAGAATTTGGTTGAACCTTTTGTAATATATCCGGTTAATAAAGAAAACATCATATGATTGAATCCGGAAAACCTCCTGAGAGGGCAATTCTTATTGGGGTAATCACATCAGGTCAGGAGGCCACTGAAATTGAGGACTATCTCGAAGAACTCTCCTTTCTTGCTGAAACAGCAGGAGCCAATCCTCTGAAAAGGTTTACCCAGAAAGTTGATATTCCAAACCCACGTACATTTGTTGGCAAAGGAAAAATAGAAGAGATATCTCTGTATGTCAGTGAGAATAAAATTGATATCGCCATATTCGACGATGAACTTTCCCCAAGCCAGCTTAGAAATATTGAAAAGGCTCTTGAATGCCGTGTCATTGACAGAACAAACCTTATACTGGATATTTTTGCAGGAAGGGCCAGGACCTCACATGCAAGAACCCAGGTAGAACTGGCTCAATATCAATATCTTCTACCCAGACTTACAGGTTTATGGACACACCTTGAACGTCAGAGGGGAGGAATCGGGCTGAGAGGACCCGGTGAAACTGAGATTGAAACAGACCGAAGGATCATCAGGGACAGAATATCACTTCTCAAAGAACAGCTAAAGAAAATTGATACCCAGATGTCGACTCAGAGGAAAAACAGGGGGAAGATGGTAAGGGTGGCACTTGTCGGCTATACCAATGTCGGTAAATCAACATTAATGAATCTGCTGAGTAAGTCGGATGTTTTTGCAGAAAACAAACTGTTCGCAACGCTCGATACAACAGTAAGAAAGGTGGTAATCGGTAATCTGCCCTTCCTCTTATCAGATACTGTCGGGTTTATCCGTAAGCTGCCTCATGATCTTGTGGAATCATTTAAATCAACCCTCGATGAAGTCAGAGAATCTGATCTTCTTGTACATGTTGTTGATATATCTCATCAGAATTTTGATGAGCAGATAACGGTGGTGAATGAAACCCTTAGTGAACTTGGTGCATCAGAGAAACCTTTGATAATCGTCTTCAACAAGACAGATGCTTTCTCGTACACCATTAAGGATGAAGATGATCTTACACCAGTGCTGAAAGGTCATTATTCACTCGAAGATCTTAAAAAAACATGGATGTCGTCAGACAAACACCATAAAACGGTTTTCATCTCTGCAAAGACAAAAGAAAACGTTGATGAACTTCGCAATATCCTTTATGAAGAGGTAAGGAAGATACATGTGCACAGGTATCCTTACAATGATTATCTGTATAAGTCTGAATAAGATATGTGACTTTTAGTACAGTTTCTTCTCCGCCATATATTCGGCTATCTGAACTGCGTTGGTTGCGGCGCCTTTCCTTATATTATCCGATACGATCCAGAGATTAAGGCAATTTTCTTTTGACAGGTCACGCCTGATCCTTCCGACAAAAACCTCATCTTTATTATGGGCATGGATAGGCATTGGATAGATATTTTCAGATGGATTATCATATATAACAACTCCGGGGAAACTGCTTATAAGTTTCTTTACATCATCGATATCGAAATCCTTTTCAAACTCAATATTCACAGCTTCCGAATGTCCGCCTACCACAGGTATCCGCACAACAGTTGCTGTTACCATAATTGACTGATCTTCAAGAATTTTACGTGTTTCATCAATGAGCTTTTGCTCTTCAGTAGTATAACCATCGGCCTGGAACGATCCTCCATGAGGAAAACAGTTCCTGTCAATCGGATGTGCATAAGCCATTTCGCCCTTTATTCCAGCTCTCTCGTTCTCCATCTGGGCAACAGCTTTAACGCCTGTGCCTGTCACAGACTGGTATGTAGCAACAACAAGCCGTTTGATTTTATATTTTCTGTGAAGCGGAGCCAGTGCCATCACCATCTGTATTGTGGAGCAATTTGGATTTGCTATGATCCGGTCACCTTTTTTGATAACATGACTGTTGATCTCCGGTACAACCAGCGGCACATTTTTGTCCATGCGCCAGAATGATGAGTTATCAATTACAACAGTTCCGTTCTTTGCAAAAATCGGTGCCCAGTCTCTTGAAGTTGATGCACCTGCCGAGAAGATTGCAAACTCAGGCCTGGCTTCAACAGCATCCATTACACTAACTACCTTAACAGCCTTTCCCTTGAACATAATTTCCTTACCAACCGATCTTTCCGATGCGACAGGTATTAATTCAGTAATGGGGAAGTTCCTCTCTTCAAGTACTTTAATCATTGTCCGGCCAACCATGCCGGTTGCTCCTACAACAGCTGTTTTCATAGTTTTTGTTTGGAATAATTTATATTTATTATTAAATTTACTTAGACATGTAAAAACGGTCAAAATTAACTTATTTTTTCATTCTCGCTGCATGAAAAAAGTTATTTTACTGACCTTGCTGATTCCATATATTTCATTCGGCCAGGTTGTTGAAGATTTTGAATCCGGAAGTGCTGATAACTGGATCCAAAGTACGGAAGGACACTGGAAAGCTGACACAACAGCCAGTTTATCAGGAGTTTTTTCGTTTCACCATATTTTTGATAATCCGGTGGCCGGTACTGACCAGGCCGGTATAGAGCTGAAAAATCTTCATCCTTCGGAGGGCATTACACGCTGGTCTTTCTCAGTGAAGTACGAATATGATCCTTCATCATCGAATAACTGGTGTGTTTTTCTTATTTCCGACTCAAACCCTGCACAGATGATGACAGACGGAAACACCAGCGGCTTTGCTATTGGTGTTAACCTTACAGGCTATGATGATACCCTGCGACTCTATAAATTTAAGGAAAGCAGGGTAACAACTTTAGTAACCTGCGGGCTGAAATGGCAGTCATCAGCCGGAATTATTGAACCGGTCAGAATTACTGTTGAAAGATCACCGGAAGGAATATGGAATGTTGATGTATGTAAAATGAACGATGAATCATTATCATCTGATTCGGGCACAGATGAAGAACTTTTTCCTTTCTCATGGTTTGGAATATTTTACAGGTACTCGTCCGCAAAAGACCGCCTTTTATGGTTTGACGATCTGCTCATTGAAGGTGTATTCTATGAAGATAATGAGGCTCCGGCTGTAACTGCATTGAAAGTGTCAGGGCAGAATTCAGTTGAACTCACATTTAATGAGGTGCCGGATGACGAAAATTTGCTGCCCGATATTTCATTGAATACAGCTGAAAATAAGGCAATTGCAATAACCAGGAAGAATGAATTTGTGTATGATGTACAGTTTTCCGGTCAACTGACAAATAAATCACTAAATCATATTCTGATAAATAAGGTTTGTGATATGAGAAATAACTGTATCACGAACCTGGAAATTCCCTTTATGCCTTTATGGCCGGAAAGGGGAGATGTTATAATATCAGAGATCATGGCTGATCCGGTTCCAGCGATTTCTCTTCCCGGACATGAATATATAGAAATTGTAAACAGAACTGAATTCTCTTTTACGATGAAAAACTGGCTGCTCCGATATGGAGGTCAGAGTACTCGTTTTCCTGATATCTCAATAGGAGCATCAGAAAGGCTTATTTTGTGTTCAATCAGTGATACTTCAATTTTTAAAAAATTCGGGAAAACAGCAGGCCTGAAACCGTTCCCGGTGCTTGCTGATGGTAAAGGCACTATTTGTTTGACTGACAGCCTCTTAAATCTTGTTCATGGCCTTGAATATTCCTCCGATTGGTACTATGATGAATTGAAAGCCGGAGGCGGATGGTCGCTTGAGATGATAGATATAAATTCTCCTTTTTATACTGAAGGGAACTGGAAGGCATCCTTGTCAAGGACCGGAGGAACACCCGGTTCGGAAAATTCTGTTTCAGGAAACAATCCTGACCTTTCATTTTACGGGATACAGCATGTCTTCCCAACTGACAGCAGTAACATAATAATAAAGTTTACTGAATCTGTCTTCTGTCTTCAGGAAAAGAAGAACAGCATTAAAATCACAGGTAATGATATCCAGAACCTTTTTCCAACTGATCTTCTTTTTAAGGAATATTGTTTAAAGACTGGTTTCCCACTCCGGAGTCGTGAGATATATAATATTGAGATCACTGGTGATGTTTTGGATTTTGCAGGGAACAAAATGGTAAAAGGAAATTTCCGTTTTGGATTGCCGGAGGCATCTATGCAGGGAGATTTGCTATTCAATGAGCTCCTTTTCAATCCATTTCCGGGAGATCCTGATTATCTGGAATTGTTCAACAATTCTGAATCAATTCTGGATGCATCACGGCTGCAGGTTGTTTCGCTCAGTAAGTCTTCCGATACTTCGGAGGTTTTTGTTTTGTCTGATGAGCCTTTATGTATTCTGCCCGGTTCATATTATGCCATCACCTCAGATCGCTTACGGATATCCGACAGATACTTTTCAGCAGATCCGGAATTTCTTTATGAAACTTCATCGTTTCCGTCGATGTCTGATGATGAAGGTCATCTGATACTTTATAACAAGGAGCTTGACCTGATAGATGAAGTAGTCTATAATAAAAGTATGCATTATTCACTTTTACCGGATGATGAGGGAATAGCTCTTGAGAAAACCGGACCTCACAATAAATCCGAAGATAAAGTCAACTGGCATTCTGCTTCTGAGATTTCAGGCTGGGGCACACCGGGAGCCCCAAATTCTGTTTATAATGAACTTCCGGTTACAGAGGACAGAGTTGTATTATCATCATCCAGGATTACCCCTGACAATGACGGGAATGAAGATGTTCTGGCTATTCAGTTCAATCTGACAGGGAATGGAAATGTCATCTCTCTTTCTGTTTTTGATGAGACTGGCAGTTATGTCAGAAAAATAGCATCAAATATGTTGATGGGAGCGGAAGGGTCATTAATATGGGATGGCACTGCAGCAGACGGTTCTCCTGTAAAAAACGGAATATACATTATACTGATCAGCCTGTACGATGATACAGGCAAAATTAAAAGTTGGAAAAAAGTCTGTACGGTAATAAGATAATTTCAGATTCTATAACGATGAAATCAGGTCTGTCATGATGGTTGTCATACGGGCTTCGGCTTTTGCAGCCTCGTAAAGCACAGAGTCATGAGTGGTAAATTCAATCTTCCCCTCGACACCGAGATCGGTAATTACGCTAACAGCAAAGCATGGCAGGTTCATGTGGCGTGCAATTATTACCTCGGGAGTTGTCGACATACCCACAGCATCAGCTCCGATGATCCTGAAATACCTGTATTCGGCCGGTGTTTCAAATGTGGGGCCGGTGGTTGAAAGATAAATTCCTCTGTGAATCAGGATGTTATGTTTTCCGGCTATGGTTACTGCTTTTTCTATCAGCTCCCTGTCATATGCCAATCCCATATCAGGGAACCTTGGTCCTATACGGTCATCATTGTGACCTATCAGGGGATTTGGAAGAAGGTTTATATGATCTGTTATGATCATTATATCTCCAATCTGATATAAAGGATTAACTCCTCCTGCAGCATTGGAAAGGAACAACGACTTAATACCAAGATATTTCAGAACCCTTACAGGCAGGGTAACCTGGTCATGACCGTAGCCTTCGTAGTAATGAAGCCTGCCCTTCATGGCAACTATTTTCTTATTCCCAAAATCACCAAAGATCAGTTTTCCCTCATGGCCTTTAACTGTCGAAACAGGAAAATTAGGGATGTCTTCATAATTTATTTCAATAGGGTTTTCGATTTTTAAAGCCAGTCCGCCAAGACCCGTACCAAGTATTATACCCGCATCAGGATTAATTATCCCTGCAGACTTCAAAAACTCTGTTGTTTCGTGTATTTTTTCGAACATATTCAACTATCAGATTATCAAATTTTTCCTTGTCGTTATTCAGAAATTTAATTCCAACCGGAAAATAGTAAAACGACGATTTTAAGGAATCTGCAATATTAGTGAATTCACGTATCCTTACTGCATCTTTCTCAGTAGTAACTATGTATTTTTCCTGCGATTTCAGATCTTCAAATGCCTTTGAGATTTTTTTGATATCCATTTCCTTAAAATTATGATGATCAGGAAATGAAAGGTGAACTATTTCACCAAAGCTCTTCTCAAGATGTTCTTTAAATGGTACCGGATTGGCAATTCCGGTAACCAGAATGATGCTGCTACCTTTACATACTGACAATGACGGAACAGGTCCGACACTGTTTTCAAATACAGGGACAGGATCTTTATAGGTAAGTGATGTGAAATAGAGATTCTGGTAAGGTGCCTTATCAATTTGTTTTAATATCAGCCTTCTTTCAATCGGTGTTATATTTTCAGGAGATTTGGTAATGAGGATAACGTCAGCCCTGCTCATATTGGATTTATCCTCGCGAAGGCTTCCGTATGGCATCAGGTGATCTGTTGATAGAAGTTTTTCAAAGTCAGTAAGCAGTATGGAAAACCCGGGTGTAATTCTTCTGTGTTGAAATCCATCATCAAGAATTATGACATCTGTTTCAGGTTTCAGCTGCAGAATATTCTTAACTCCACTTACCCTGTTCCTGTCAACCGTAACCAGGATCTCAGGAAATTTCCGGCATATCTGTAAAGGCTCATCCCCTATCTCCCTGACTGAAGAAGCAAATGAAGCAATTTTGAAATCGCGGGTTGCTCTTTTATATCCCCTGCTAAGTGTAGCAACTTTGTACTTGTCCCTTAGGAGCTCTATAAGATACTCTGTATGAGGTGTTTTGCCGGTTCCTCCCACTGCAATGTTTCCGACACAGATAACCGGAAGAGAGAACTCCTCTGAAGGAAGGACATTGTTATTATACAGAAAGTTCCTTATTCCTGTAATTAATCCATAAACAACGGAAGGCGGATATAAAAGAATATTTTTACTGTCTCCCATCAGGATTAGCGAATATCAAGAAAGTAAGGCAATCTGGCTTGTATTCCTGAAAGGTTTTTAATTTCCTGTAATAAATTATAATATTTAACTGATTCCCCCAGTTCACGTTTTAAAATATTCATCTTTACACCTCCTGAGAGCTGAGAGAGAAGTCTTGAATACGGATCTTCAATTACAGGAAGCTCTCTCAACGACCAGTCTTCAATAGCTGCGAGACCGGCAGCAGCCTCTATCGCTGCCTTCAAGCCACCTATTTCATCAACAAGCCCGATTTTTATGGCGCTTTTACCGCTCCATACGCGGCCTTGTCCTATACTGTCAACTGATTCGGCTGTCATCTCTCTGCCCAATGCAACTTTCGAAACAAAATCACTATATACCTCCTCAACGCTGGCCTGCATGATCTCCTTCTCATAATTATTCATGGGTCTGAATACTGAAGGAAAATCGGAATTTTTATTTGTATTGACAGTTTCAATTGAGATTCCAAGTTTCTGTTCCATAAGTTTGCCGGCATTGGGAACGAGGCCAAATACTCCTATTGATCCTGAAATAGTTGCAGGGCTGGCATATATTTTTGTAGCGGGTGCAGAAATAAAATATCCTCCTGAAGCTGCATAATTTCCCATTGAAACTACTACAGGTTTGACTTTAGCCGAAAGTTCGATCTCTCTCCATATTATATCGGAAGCAATTGCATTGCCTCCGGGTGAATTTACCCTAAGTACAATGGCTTTTACATTTGAATCAATTCTCTGCTTTCTTATTATTTCAGCATAGGCATTTCCACCAATATTGTTGTCATTTCCCTTGCCCATTACGATGTTTCCGGAAGCATATACAACTGCAATCTTTGTTTTGGAGGGAACAATTTTTTTACCTTCAGGAATCTTGCTATATCTGGTCATTGAAACCAGATTAAGATTCTTATCTTTTTTTATTCCTGTAAGTGATTTCAGAGTATCAATCAATACATCGCGGTACATCAGGCCGTCTATCAGTTTATTCTCAAGAGCAGTGCTGGCAATATTACCGGAAAGGTCATCAGCTATAAGATTCAGCTTTTCGGCAGGAATATTCCTTGATTTGGAAATACTTTCAATTACATGGTTCCATATCGATCCAACATAATCTTTTATCTGTGCTTTATTCTCTTCGCTCAGCTTGTCGAGAATAAATGGCTCAACAGCTCCTTTAAACTTACCGTGTCGGGTCACCTGTACTTCGATCCCCAATTTCTCCAAAGCATTTTTGTAGAACATAACCTCGCTGCTAAGCCCCTTAAAGTTGATCATCGATCCGGGATTGATATAGATTTTGTCGGCAGAAGTGGAAAGGTAATAGCATTCCTGGGTTAGCACATAATCAGAGTATGATATAACAAATTTGCCACTGGTCCTGAATTTCTCAAGAGCTTCCCTGATCTCGCCGGTTGTTGCCCAGCCTGAAGGAACAAGACCATTTTCAATTAAAATCCCTTTGATTTTGCTGTCATCTTCAGCTTTCTCAATATTTTTCAGTATTTCATTTAATCCCGGGGTAGGTGTAAAAGTCATATTGATAAAATCTATTCCTGCAAGCGGACTGTCGTTGCCACGGTCAGGAATTGGAGCTCCGGCTTTGAGAACAAGAATGGAGTTTTCACTTATTGGCGCGCTTTTGCTGCCTGAAGCGACCATGGCACTTAGAGCCGCAAGCATAATTATGAAGAAAATAATTGATGTAATCAATATGCCTGTTATGGTCGCAAGGACGTATTTAAGAAAGTTTTTCATCTTTTTTCATCATTTTTAAAAGGATTCTAAATATATAAAAACAAAATGAATTTGATTAAGTTAGATATGTATTTAATACTTTTGATAAAATTGGATTCCTTATGAATAAAGTATTTCTGGGACTTGGAACCAACCTTGGCAACAGGGAAGATAACCTTATGAAGGCTTTAGCCCGGATTAAAGAAACTATAGGTCCGGTAACAGAGTCTTCATCATTATATGAAACTGAACCATGGGGTTTTGAATCAGAAGAACAATTTATTAATATGGTTGTGAGGATTGATACCGGACTTAATCCCGGGGATCTGCTGCAGGAGATATTAAATGTTGAGTTCTTCCTTGGCAGAAAAAGAAGTGAAAAGCAGTATACATCGCGGGTGATAGATATTGATATTCTGCTTTATGGGGAGAAGATAGTAAATGAGCAGCAGCTGAAGATTCCGCATCCGAGGATGCATGAACGGAGGTTTGTGCTGGAGCCGATGTGTGAAATAGCGGGGGAGGAGATACATCCTGTATTTGGAAAGTCATTTGCAAGATTGCTGGATGAATGTAAAGACGAGAGTAAGATCGAGAAGATAAAGTAACATAGTGTAATTACCTTAACGCGTAAACCTCTTTTGTGAATATCAGACCTTTTGAGTCTATAAACCCCCTTTCCCGTTTCCCCCAAAGGGGAAAGGCTAAGAACACTTCTGAAAAAAAGAACATTTCTGAAAATATTATCACATGCACTCCTTCCCACTTGGGGGAAGGCTGGGATGGGGGATTAATGGATCCTGAATTTTATCAGGGACCCACTGTTTCTATAATAATCCGTTATCTGCAAAACTATAATACTCTTTATCTGAAATGATCAGGTGATCAAGGAGTTGAATATCCATAAGGTTCCCTGCCTCTTTAATCTTCTGTGTTATTTTAGTATCGGACTCACTGGGATTCAGATTTCCTGAGGGATGATTATGGCAGACAATAATGCCTGATGCCAGGTGCTCAATTGCCTTCTTCATAACTATGCGAACGTCGGTTACTGTTCCGCTAACCCCTCCCTGGCTGATCTTCATCCTGTCAATAACCTTGTTAGACCGGTTCAGGAACAGGATCCAGAATTCCTCATGTACAAGGTCGGAAAGAAGAGGCTGAAAGATCTCAGCGACATCCTTTGAACACTTGATCTGTATTATATCCGGTAACTCTGTCATTTTCCGGCGCCTGCCCAACTCGAGGGCTGCAGCTATCGTCACAGCCCGGGCATTGCCAATGCCATGCAGCTTTTTAAAGTCAGCAATCGTCAGTTTGCCTAGGGTATTCAGGTTATTGTTGACAACCGAGAGCAATTCACGTCCGAGATCGACAGCAGATTTATCTTTTGTTCCTGAACTTATGAGGATTGCAAGCAATTCTGCATCGCTCAGGCTGGAAATTCCATTCCGGAGCAGCTTTTCCCTGGGACGGTCTTCAACAGCCCAGTCAGTAATTTTCAGAGACATACACGAAAAAATTAGAAATGCAAATGCAATATAAGTAATGGCGGGGACAAGTCAAATAAAAGTTGATAGGGAGAGTGTGGGAGTGGGAGAATGGGAGAGTGGGAGAATGGGAGAGTGGGGGAAAGGGAGAAGGGGAGAGTGGGAGAGTGGGAGAAAGGGAGACAGAAAAGAGAATGGGGGGAGAATAAAAAAAAGCCATACCAATGGTACAGCCTTCTGTTTTATGCAGATATTTCTTATAAGCTATTTACATGCTTTACAAGCGATGACTTCAGGTTGGAAGCTTTTTTCTTGTGAATGATATTCTTCTTGGCAAGCTTATCAAGCATTGATGCAAGTTTTGGAAGCAAAACTCCGGCTTCTTCCTTACTGGTTGTTCCACGAAGAGCCTTAACAGCATTACGCGTTGTCTTTGCATAATACTTGTTTTTTTCATTTCGTACTTCGATCTGCCTGATCCTTTTTTCTGACGACTTGTGATTTGCCATAATTGTAACTAGGTTATCTTCAATTTCTTAAATGTTGTAGTCCATAGGGGAATCGAACCCCTGTTACCAGGATGAAAACCTGACGTCCTAACCACTAGACGAATGGACCATGCAAAGAACTTTAAAATGCGGTTGCAAAGAAAGGATGTTTTTTTTGATCTGCAAAATATTTTTAATTAAAAATACTTCATTCAAAAGGTTATTTTATTCCACAAGACTGATCAGGTTAAATCCGTTAAAATTTCCTGAGCTCATAAAAAGGTAAACCGGATCCTTGTATTTTCGTTCTGAAACAGATTTGAATAATTCTTCCGAGTCATCATAGACTTCTATATTCCCTTTTCCAAAAGACTCTTTTACGAGTGCTTTCGGAAGAGCCTTAAGCTTCTTTAATTCAATAGCATGTGGATTAAAATAAATATATCCGTCTGTTGCATCCGCAAGCGTATCCTTGTATAAAGGGAGAAAATCATTGCTCAGGCTTGAATAGGTATGCAACTCGAGACATGCAATAACAGGTCTTCCCGGGTACCTTGAGGCGACCGCTTCTACCGTGGCTTTTACCTTAGAAGGAGAATGTGCAAAATCGAGATAGACGATCCCTTTCTCATTTTCCTTAAGCTTCTGCAGCCTTTTTGACGTTCCCTCAAAACTCTGAACAGAAGTGTAGAAATCATCTTCGGTTATTCCTGCAGCCATACAGGCCTCCTTTGCTGCAGAAAGATTCTGCATATTATGCTCCCCGAATATTTTAACAGGAACCACCCGGCTAAGGGTAGCAGCATAAAAGCCTGTTTTATTCTGAAAATATCCATGAACTCTGTAAGGGACCTTCTTTATATTCCCTTTTGCTGATAAAGCCAATTTTTTTACCTCTTCATCATCATCAAAATAAAGAAGAGTACCTCCCTCAGAAATCTTTTCAAGGAAGATCTTGAACTGTTCAATATAATTTTCAAAAGTTGGAAATACATTCATGTGATCCCAGGAAATCCCATTGAGAACTGCAATATCAGGCATGTAAAGATGGAATTTTGGCCTTCTGTCAAGAGCAGATGTCAGATATTCATCTCCCTCAAAAACAGCTATTTGCGCTTCATCAGAAAGTCCAACCATTGTTTCAAAGCCATCAATCGATGAGCCAACCATAAAATCAAACTTTATTCCCAGGTATTTGAAAACATGCATAATAATTGCAGTAACAGTTGTTTTGCCGTGACTTCCTGCAACAACAATCCTTTTCTTATTTTTTGTCTGTTCATAAAGGTATTCGGGGAAAGACATAATTTTTAAACCCAGCTCACCTGCCCTGACCAGTTCCGGATTATCAGCTTTAGCATGCATTCCCAGTATGACAGTATCAATATCAGTGGTAATGCGCAGAGGGTCCCATCCGTACTTTTGAGGAAGCAGGTTATGGGAGGCCAGATGGGTTACGGAGGGTTCGAAGATCTCATCATCCGAACCGGTTACGATATATCCTTTTTTATGAAGTGCAATGGCAAGATTATGCATAACAGCCCCGCCAATTGCTATAAAATGAATTCTTTTTCTAGACATCGCAAATCCGGATGCATTTCCGTAATGATTCCAGCTTGTCTTTTTGCGCCGGAACAAATTCCTGCCCCACAAATCCCTTGTATCCTGTTTTAACAATGGTATTCATAATTGCAGGATAATAGAGTTCCTGCGTTTCATCAAGCTCATGTCTTCCGGGTACCCCACCGGTATGATAATGTCCGATATACTTATGAAATTTATTGATATTCTCAATGATGTTGCCTTCCATGATCTGCATATGGTAAATATCATAAAGAAGCTTGAATTTTTCTGATCCTACCATTTCACAAAGTGCAGATCCCCATGTAGTTTTATCGCATTGGTAGTCTTTATGTCCATAACTGTTCAGAAGTTCCATTAATATTGTTACACCATGCTTTTCAGCAACAGGCATTATTTTCCGAAGGCCGACTGCGCAGTTTATCAGTCCTTCATTATCATTCTGCCCTTCGCGGTTGCCTGAAAAACAAATCAGGTTAGGTATTCCTGCTGCAGCTGCTTTAGGGATCATCGTCTCAAAGTCAGAAATAAGTTTTTCATGATTTTCTATCCTGTTGAAACCTTTCGGGATACCCCAGTCAGTTGCATAACCTACAGCGCATTTTAACCCTGCCTTATTGACCGCTTCCCAGTCCTTTTCACCTAGCAGCTCAATAGATTCTATCCCAATTTCCTTGCAGGCTTTGATAAGAGCGTCAAGTGAAATGTCACCATAGCACCACTGGCTTACAGAATGGTGAATATTGCCTTTGAGGGGCGTATTGCTTTCTGTTGCGCCAAATACGCTGTTTAATGGGGATGCTGCCGTAACAACTGCTGCCCCTGCCATATTTCCTATCATTTTTCTTCTGTTCATATTATTTTTTCACGGAATAAAATATTTAAAAGTCAGATGGAATGTTCTTCACAAAGTTATCAATATTTTGGTTTCAGTATCATGCCTGGTTCCAGTTATGTTATGCCCTCACCTATTTGTTCTTTTAAGATTCGAAGACGGATTCAATCCAAAGGTTTTCAATTTGCCTGTTTTCACCAGAGTAAAGCAATGAATAATTCATGATATGGCAATCTGATTGTTTAAGTTCTATCTTTGTGATAAGGGATTAAACATATGGCAATTTCTTCCAGACCCGTTTATAAAAGCGGACATCTCGTTAAACTTCTTCGTAGCGGCGAAAGTTACTTTGCGGCATGTGAGAAAGTGATTGATGAAGCAAGGTATTTTATTCATTTCCAAACCTATATTGTAGATAACGATGAAACCGGAAGACGGATAGTAAATGCATTGATACGTGCTGCAGAAAGAGGAGTCAGGATTTATTTTCTGCTTGATGCGTATGGAGGCACGAGCTTTCCCAAAGATATGATCTCCAAAGTTGAAGATGCCGGAATTCTTTTCAGAAAATTCTCGCCTGCATGGGTTACGAAAGGTTTCCAGCTTAGTCTGAGGCTTCATCATAAAGTTCTGCTTGCCGACGGGCTTGTTGCTATTATTGGCGGAATCAATGTTGCAGACAGGTACAGAGGTAAGCCCGGGATGAAAGAATGGCTCGATTTTGCGTTACTAATGAAGGGTCCGGAAAGTGCCCATGTTTTGCTCATTCTGAAAAAAATCTGGAATAAGACATTTATTTCGAAACATGAGAGGGCACGTGAGACTGTTGCACATCCTGCACGTTTCCGGAGCGATGTAAGAGTTAAAGTCATTCAGAACAACTGGTCCAGGAACAAGATTGAGATCCTTAAGAGTTATCGTTCAGCGCTTAAACATTCCCGGAATAGGATAATAATTTTCGCAAGCTATTTTCTGCCAGGTCGAAATGAAAGAAAAATCCTGAGGAATGCTTCCCGCAGGGGAGTTGATATAACGATTGTCCTGTCGGCAGATTCTGATGCACCTGTATTTAAGAGAGCGACAAAATTCCTGTATGATTTCATTCTCAGGAACAATATCAAAATCTATGAATATCTTCCTTCGAACCTTCATGCCAAGGTGGCAACTGTAGATGGCATATGGAGCACAATCGGAAGCTACAACATGAACCATTTGAGTGATTATGGAAGCATTGAACTGAATGTTAATGTACTCAATGCACGTTTTGCAGGTCAGTTTGAAAAAGTCCTCCTTGGTATAATTGAAAAAGATTGCAGGCAGATAATTTTCAAAGATTATACAGCTACGAAAACATGGCTATTCCAGCTGACAGACTGGTTTTCCTACCAGATGATCAGGTTTTTAATGAGGATTATGTTCCTGATGACAGGAAAGCGAAAGAAGATCTTTTAGGTTTTCCTGCATATTCAATAATTTCCTACTGGTGAAAGGGACCAGAAACAAATTTCAGAACTTCAGGCAATGATGCCCGCCAGTATGTCCAGCTGTGAATGCCATCGCGTACCCTGAATTCGTGAGGTATCTCTTTTTTTCGCATGGCAATATGTACAAGCGCATTGCCTTCATAAAGAAAATCATCATCACCGCAGTCGATATACCATTTGACGGATTTCTTCTGATCATCGGGCATATTTTCTATGAGCCGCAACACGCTGTATCGGTTAAAATATGCAATTTTATCAGATTCTTTAATGTTTTCAGTGCCCGGCCATAGCCTGTATTTTTTTAAGTCATCAGCATCCTTCGGACCTGTAGCGGCACTAAGTGGACATGCAGCGCAGAACAATTCCGGATGATGCAGGGCGTAAACGAAGGAGCCTTCACCGCCCATTGATAAACCTGCAATTGCCCTGTAGTGTTTATCAGCTTTGATACGGTATGTTTTTTCAATATATGGAATGAATTCCTGGAAGAAAAAATCCTCATACAGCCATTCACCTTTAATATCATTTACATATCCCATACGACCTGTATTGGCATCAGGCATAACTATTATCATTGGTGTGGCTTCTCCTGAATTTATAGTTTTATCCGCTATATGCAAAACTTCACCGAATTGCACCCATCCCGTCTGATCGTCAGTGGCTCCATGTAACAGATAAAGAACGGGATAACTGCGATTTGATGACTCATAATCGGGCGGAAAATATATCGCATATTTTCGTTCCATCTTCAATATTTTGCTTGGCATTGAGAGATTATCGGCAACTTTACCTGTCTGAGCCGTAAGAGCACAGGAAATGAAAAGAGTTAGTGCTATTGACAGAAATTTTTTCATGGTTGGAGGCGTATTTAGTATTAATAGATTTTGAAACGAAATGGAAAGATATCAAAAAAATAGAATCATAAGAAAAATTGTTAAAAAGTCCATTAACCGCATCTTCCTCCGGCATAAGCGACCAATGGGTTTTGAGACACAATCAGGGCAAACATCTGTGAGGCCAAATACCGATGATTTGTATGAAATCGGACTCAGTCATAGTAGTGATGAAGCTCCTGTAATGGGAGTGGAGCGAAGGGGGTAGCAGTTTAGTATACTGCTAAATAGAACAACCGCAAGAAACGGGAGGATTCGACCTGGTAGAGTACTAACTGAAGAGCCGTATGATGGGAGACTATCACGTACGGTTCCGTGAGAGGTTTAGGGGTGAAACTCCCCTTTACCTACTCGATTCCATGACCCTGTGTACATTAGACAACTCCTAAAAAAACTAACCATAACAGATAAAAGCAGGGTCTTTTACCGAGACAATCTCTCCAAACATCCTGGGATTTTTCATATTAACAAACTTCGTATTACGAGACAACCAATAAGGCAATTATACTGAAGATCCCTTAACATATTAAAAACAGGCTATATTTGACTCGTTAAAAATTCAATTCAATTCTTTTGATTAAACAAAATACAAGAACAGGTATATCAATAATGATCTTTCGTTGTTGGAGCCGGAAAGAGTATGCGGTATTCAACAGCCTCAATAAAGTTATAAAGATTTGCACTTTATGCCTGGTATACAATATTATAGCTTTGCCCGGAAATGTTCTTGCCCAGAATAGTAACGACAGTCTGAAGATCAAAAGTTATGAACTTGGCAGTGTTGTGGTTACAGCATCGCGAACCCCTGTTGAGGCACAACATGCTACAAGGATTGTTACAACCATTACCAAATCCGATATTGCGAGGGCGCCTGTTCAGAACCTTAATGATCTGCTACGGTATTTTGCAGGTGTGGATATTCGCCAGAGGGGTCCGCTGGGAGCACAGGCAGACATTTCAATTCGCGGGGGAACCTTCGACCAGACCTTAATCCTCCTGAACGGGGTTAATGTAACTGATCCGCAAACCGGGCACAATAACCTGAACCTTCCGATAGATATTGAAAGCATAGAACGTATTGAAATACTACAGGGTCCTGCAGCTAAATCTTTTGGTCCAAACGCCTTTAACGGAGTTATTAACATCATTACCGGAAACAGCAACCCCAATCATATCCGGTCATCATTAATAGCGGGACAATATGGTTTGTTAAAGACATCAACCAATATATCAAATACAACAGGCAATTTCGAACAGTTCATAAGTATTAGCCGGATGTCATCAGACGGTTATATATTAAATACTGATTTTTCAAATACCAGTATCTTTTACCAGGCAAAATACAATTTGAAAGCCGGAATAATTGATTTTCAAACAGGATACAGCATAAAGGATTTAGGAGCAAATGGCTTTTATTCATTAAAATATCCTAACCAGTTTGAATCGATAAAAACAGAATTTGTGAGTTTAAAATACCAGAGCAATTCCACAATAAAATTTGCCCCTACCTTATACCTGCGCCGGAATCTTGACCGGTTCGAACTCAAACGCAATAATGATTCAATTCCGTTTAATCACCATCAGACCAGAACAGCGGGATTAAACCTGAACGTCTGGACGATTCATCGTTTCGGAAGGACAAGTTTGGGAATTGATTTTCGCAACGAACATATTCTGAGCAATGTTCTGGGGAATATGTTAAGTGGACCTATCGGAGTCCCCGGTTTTGAGAATGTTTTTTATTCAAAATTTTACAACAGGATTAACACAAGTATCTACGCCGAACATTCGGTTTCATGGAAAATGCTGATGGTTACCCTTGGAGTTATGGCACATCATAATTCAGATATTACTGGATTCGGAATTTATCCCGGCATGGATGTAAGCTACAGGTTAAATGATCATTTCAAATTATTCTCCTCGGCTAATAAAACCCTACGAATGCCCACCTTTACCGATATGTTTTATAAAAGTCCCGTTCAGCGGGGTGACCCGCATTTAAAACCCGAGGAAGCTTTTACTGTCGAAGGAGGACTTAAATACAGTAACACATTTCTCAAAGGTTATATAAGCGCATTCCGGCGCCAGGGTTACAATTTGATTGACTGGGTAAAGAGCCTTTCCCCCGACAGTATAATATGGAGAAGTATGAACCACGCGAAAATAAATTTCTCCGGAATTGAATGTTCATTAACCTTAACCCCTCCGGTAGAAAACGCATTTGGAAGAATCCGGTCTGTAACGGTTTCCTGGGCTTTTTTGCATGCCTATTCAGTGCACACCAATTTGCTTTCAAAATATGCACTCGATTACTTAAGTCACCAGATTAATGCCGGCATCGATTTCAGAATAGCAGCGAAACTTTATAATTCAACCAGGATTACTTATCATGACCGAAACAGTGTCTATCAGGATGTTAAAGGACAGGTAGTTTCCTATAAGCCTTTCTGGTTAACTGATTCAAAGTTATACTGGAAAGAAAATCATTATACATTTTATGTTGAAGCTTCCAATATTTTTAATTCCACGTATTATGACTATGGAGGTCTTATCCAGCCCGGAGTATGGATCCGGGGAGGTATTGTGGGTGATTTCGATTATAAGAAAAGAAATGAAAGAGTTGTGGGACAATGAGCCTTTTAGAAAATTTCCTAGGCCGTGACAAATCCTGCCCATCTACCGGGACTTAACCACTTGGACAACTTTTCTTGACCTGACAACTCCTGCCCATCTATCTGGACTTTGCTAGCTTGATAATTTCATCATGACTAGGCAATTCCTGCTCATCTACGGGATCTCTTCAACGCCTGTTTTCATACAGATGCTGTAAATCTCTTTACCGTTGGTGCTGTAAGTGGTTTCTAATTGAAGTTTTTCGGCATATTGCTTGGCTTGTGCCACACCTTCGCCAACGTATAAATCATTGCTTTTGGCTTCTATTACTGCCAGTTTAATGCCTTTGTAAACCAACACGTAATCGGCAGTGAGTTTTTTTGCTCTTACGCCACCAGTTTGTATTTTACCTGCGGT
>JBBQJD010000012.1:0-57899 GCA_038325595.1 Bacteroidales bacterium
GATAACGAGACAAATTATATCCAGGCAACACTGACGCTGGACAATGATGCTGCCGTTGCCCGTGAGTTTGGCAATCTCCTAAGCATAGAAGATAATTATCCTAAGTTTGTCATCTCCACAGATACGCAATACAGGAATACAGTAGAAGGAGTTGAACATATTAATCTCAGGAAGTTCCTCGTGAACGGGATTTGATTACTGAGTAGTGAGTAGTGACGAAGTGAATGAAGCGCGAAGCTAACCGCTCCTTTCTCAGTGAGAATGGGAATGGGCGTTTCCACGCCTGTTCATTACAAAGACTACCTGTTTGTCAGCTGCTTCTACAGCGGCTCCCTGCTGGTAAAACTAGACCGGCTAAACACCAGAGCTGAAAAAGTCTGGTTACGTGTGGGAGAAAGTGAAAATAAGACCGATGCCCTTCATTGTGTCATTAATACTCCGGTCATTAAAGATGACTGCATTTACGGTGTTGACAGTTACGGAGAATTGCGTTGTCTCAGAATGGAAACCGGTGACCGGTTATGGGAAGATCTTTCCGCAGTTACCAAAAACCGGTGGGCAAATATCCATTTTGTAGGGCATGGAGATCAAACCTGGATGTTCAATGAACACGGAGAACTACTTATTACCGAACTTTCACCGCAAGGAATAAAAATAATCAGCCGTGCTAAATTGATCGATCCCACCACAGGCCAATTGAACCGTAACGGTACCGGAGTTGCATGGAGTCATCCGGCATTCGCAAACCGCCATGTCTTTGTAAGGAATGATAACAAACTTGTTTGTGCATACCTGGGAGAATGATCCTCAGGCTGTTCCTTATATTATTTGTTTTTAGAACCGAAGCTCTGTTAAAAATTATGAAAAATTAAACAATTGACATAAATTTGATGTTAAATTCTTGCCTGCCTGACAGAGATGTTTAACAGATAATCTTTTTCATGCAATAATGAAAAATCTGATATTACATATTGCAATCATTGGGATAGTAACATTGAGCTTTGGATCAGTACCGCAAACTGTGACAGACACTATCTCAAAAAAAGCTGTTGTGATTTCGGTTGATGCTTCAATCAATCCATCGAGTGCAGAATACGTCAATTCAGGTATTAACCGTGCTCGTGAATTAAATGCAGAGTGTCTGATCATTAAACTGAATACCCCGGGAGGATTATTAAAATCTACCCGCGTAATAGTGACTGATATACTCGACTCTGAAATTCCTGTGGTTGTGTTTGTTTACCCGGGCGGATCTCAGGCGGCATCAGCCGGTGTTTTCATCACCCTTGCCGGCCATATTGCGGCAATGGCGCCAGGCACCAACATCGGTGCAGCCCATCCTGTATCAATGCAGGGAGAACAGGATTCCATTATGAACGAAAAAGCTACGAACGATGCTGCAGCATTCATAAGAACAATAAGCGAAAAGCGAAACAGAAACGTTGAATGGGCCGAGGATGCAGTCCGGAAAAGTCTATCCATTACAGAAACTGAGGCGCTGAAAGAAAGAGTCATTGATACGATCGCAATTTCAATTCAGGATCTGCTGGAAAAAATACATGGGAAAGAGATCAGCTTAGCTTCAGGTGAAAAAGTACTGGATACTAAAAATGCCGAGGTAATTAATATCGACATGAATTTTAAACAAAAAATCCTTAGCCTGCTCTCCGACCCTAATATAGCATATATATTATTTATGATTGGTTTATACGGAATTATGTTTGAGCTTTACAATCCCGGGGCTATATTCCCCGGCGTAATCGGGGGAATAAGCTTAATTCTGGCTTTCTACTCGTTGCATACTTTGCCGGTAAATTATGCCGGTTTGGCATTAATTATTTTTGCCGTAATTTTATTCATAGCCGAAATAAAGGTAGTCAGCTATGGACTTTTAACGGTTGGCGGAGTTATTTCATTAATCCTTGGATCAATAATGTTAATAGATACAGAGTCAACATTGGAAGTATTCAAAATTTCCTGGAAGGTAATTTTAGTGATTGTCCTGATCACAACAGCTTTCTTCATGTTTGCAATAGGATTCGGAATTAAGGCACAAAGCCGGAAACCTACAACCGGAGTTGAAGGGATTATCGGTGAAATAGGAGAGACAATCAGCAACTTAGAACCTGCCGGACAGATCAGGGTGCATGGCGAGCTTTGGAATGCAGAAAGTCTCGATGGTTTTATCAGCCAGGGAACAAAAGTTAAAGTTGCTCAGATTTCAAATCTTAAATTAAAGGTTCGTAAAATGACATAATTAAATCGAAAGGAGCGCATTATGGAACAAATATCCTACACATTGTATTTAACGGGAATTATTTTCCTGTTAATTATCCTGGCAAGTGCAATACGGATTTTACGGGAATATGACCGTGGCGTAGTTTTCCGGCTGGGGAGATTGATTGCCGTTAAAGGACCCGGCCTGATATTACTCATCCCTCTGATTGACAGGATGGTAAAAGTAAGTTTGAGAACTGTTGTAATGGATGTTCCTACACAGGATGTAATTACAAAGGACAATGTTTCCATTAAGGTAAACGCCGTGGTTTATTTCCGGGTTATGCAGCCTGATAAAGCTATCGTCGAAGTGGAAAATTTCCTTGTTGCCACTTCACAGTTGTCACAAACAACATTACGGAGTATATTGGGACAATCGGAACTGGACGAATTACTCTCTCAGCGTGACAAAATCAATCGCGAGCTTGCAGTAATAATTGATCAGCAGACAGAACCGTGGGGAGTCAAAGTATCAAACGTTGAGGTAAAGCATGTGGATCTGCCACAGGAGATGCAGCGTGCTATGGCAAAACAAGCTGAGGCTGAAAGAGAACGTCGCGCAAAAGTAATACATGCAGAGGGTGAATTCCAGGCAAGCCAGCGGTTAGCAGATGCAGCCGTGATAATAAGTGCAAATCCTGCAGCTTTACAGCTTCGCTTCCTGCAAACCTTAACAGAAGTAGCTTCTGAGCAGAGCTCTACTATCATTTTCCCCGTACCTCTTGATATTATTTCTGCTTTTCTGCCAAAGGGGAAATTATAATTGATCGTGAGTGAGCCAATAATTGTACACGGGCCTGAACGTTTATTATACTGAAACTTTTATCGGGTGAATATGTTATAGTTATGAATCAGAACATAGATCAGGGTGCAAGGCGAGCTCTGGTGGCTTTTTCTCTTGGCATATACTTATTAACCGGGGTAATTCAGCTTGAGGCTCAGGTATTAAAAGATGCAGCCGCGCTAGAGCTTGTAAAAGAGACCGTTGATCAGATGTATAATATGCGCTTCAGCGATGCCGGTGAGACATGCAATAAAATCGGGGAAAAATATCCGGAACACCCGGTTGTTTTTCTGCTCAGGGGAATGATAATATACTGGGAAAATTATCCTCTCCTGTCAGGATCAGGCGCGGGCCGCGGTTTTGAAGACCAGATGCACATCTGCATAGAAAAATGTGAAGATTTCGAACCTGAAAATGAGGCAGAGATTTTACTTGCAAACCTTTGTGCAAGGGGAAGCCTGTTGGCATTTTATTCAGGCAATAACCTTAATTCAAAAGCATTCTCTTTAGGAAGAACCACCTACAAGCATCTCAGGCGTTCATTCAAATTCACCGGATCATTTCCTGATTTCTATTTTTTTTCCGGGTTGTACAACTATTACCGTGAAGCATATCCTGATGCGCATCCTGCATATAAACCATTATTCGCAGTTTTTCCCCGGGGGAACAGGGTGAAAGGCATGAATGAACTTCGTACTGCATTTAAAGAATCAATATTCCTGAAGGCAGAAGCATCAACTTTTCTTTCTTCCAATTATAAGTATTTTGAGAACGATTTTGGGAATGCATCTTATTTCAGCAGAACCATCTTTAATGAATATCCTCTCAATACAGTATACAGGATTAACTGTATCGAAGATCAGCTGCTAACAGGAAAATATGACGAAGCCGAAAAGCTCATTAATTCCGGTAAGTCAAATAACAGGTATTACCAGGCACAGCTTACAATTCTCAGGGGTATTCTTAACGAGAAAAAGTATCACGACATGAGCAAGGCTGAGCAAGAGTACTTAGCAGGAATAGAAAGCATATCAGAATACAGCAGTTACGGCGAACAGTATGCTGCTTATGCCTGGTTTGGATTGAGCCGGATAAGAGGATTTAAAAATGACAGGCATAATCAAAGGGCTTACCGAAGAAAAGCTCTTGATCTGACCAGTTTCGGGAAAGTTAATTTTGATTAATAATTTATTAATATGGAAGCGTTATGATCTCTCCCGGATCGGGCTTCAGAAATACTGCCTTTAAATCTTTAATGTATGGCAAAGCGTCATCAGGATCACAGCCTCCATAAGATCCTGCCGGCAGATCGAATGTGCCATAGTGATATGCAATCATTGCTTTTGCACCTGAAGTCTCAGCCAGCCGGGCGGAACCTTTCGGCCCCAGGTGAGAATCGACCGCAGCTACATCAAAAAAAAGAATGTCAACATTTTTTATTTCTTCAAGTTCAGGGATGAGGCGTGTATCTCCCGGATGCCAGATTGTTCCATCGGGCGTTTTAATCAGGTAACCGCAGCAATCTTCCCTTTTCCAGGGATTAACTTCCTGCCAGTCATGCAGAGCCGGAGTTATTATAATCTCTGCATCTCCGAAAGAATAGGTCGCAAAATCTTTAATTTTAACTGAGCGATTTTTTTCAATGCCAATTTTATTCAGGCTTTCGAAAACCGGGGCGGGACTTATGAATGTCGGAGACAGCCGGGAATTAAGGATTTTGGCAGTTTTTTCAGCATAATGATCGCTGTCTGCATGCGTATAGCAGATAACATCTGCCTTTGGAACAGAATCAGCTGTAACCGGCAGTGGAACAAGCAGTCGGTTTCCTGTCTCACATTCTTTATTACTGGCACCATAACTGATCAGGGGATCGATGAAGATAATTGTACCTCTGCAGTTGATCAGAGCTCCTGCCATTCCGAGCCAGGTAACTATTGTATCTTCTCTTTTATCGAAAAATGAATCACTGATAGGGATGGTTTTCAATTTTTCTGTAATAGAAAAATTCACGTTCACAGCAATTGTTGCAAATATAGTTTTATTCAAAAATTCCCGTCGTTTCATAACTTTTCCTGTTCTGTTATTTCTGAAAACAGACTTTACCTGTTATCAATTATCCTTTACTCTATAAAGTTAAACATTATAAATTGAAGTCTAATTTATCTAAGTTCGCAGATTATTAACCTGGAAAATTAATGGAAGGACTTTTTGATTATAGCCTCTGGGGATTATTCCTGGCCAGTTTTCTGGCAGCTACGATCGTGCCTTTCAGTTCTGAAGCCTTGCTTACTTTCCTGATAATCAATGGAACTGATGCCTATACTGCGGTTCTGGTAGCCACAGCCGGAAACTGGCTTGGCGGGATGAGCAGCTATGCTATCGGTTATCTGGGCAAATGGGAGTGGATTGAAAAATATCTTCGTATAAAACGTGAAAAGATTGAAAAGTGGCATAATCGTCTTTATAAAAGAGGAGCAATTTTTGCATTTTTTTGCTGGCTTCCTGCAGTAGGGGATATCTTTGCAGTAGGGCTTGGCCTTTTGCGAGCCAATATCCTGATCACCGCCATTGCCATGCTGGCAGGAAAATTTTTACGTTATGTGATCTGGGGATGGCTGACCGGGCTGGTTTTCTGAATTTCAGCGCATAAATGTTTGCCCTGTTATTTACCTTTGAAGGAGGGATGGTATGTGACCGTCCATGGCGTAAGAGTATAAGTTTGTTATCTGGATGATGAAGCGGCGTGAGAAAAATATACTATGAGAACATTTCTGCAATGCTCTCTTCAGTTGCCTTGCAGATACCTTTTTCTGTTATCAGTCCGGTGATAAGCCTTGCCGGTGTGACATCAAAACCGTAGTTGGCAGCCTGAGTATCTTCAGGGCATATGCGAACAGATTGAATTTTTCCGTCAGCCAAACCATCAATGCTTGTAACTTCCTCAGGACTACGTTCTTCCACAGGTATTTCTTCCAGCCCGGAGCTTATACTGAAATCGATTGTAGTAGATGGCAGTGCGCAGTAGAAGGGGACATTATTGTCGAAGGCTGCCAGTGCCTTTAGATAAGTACCGATTTTGTTCGCCACGTCACCGGTCCTGGTGGTACGGTCACTTCCTGTTATTACAATATCTACCTTTTTGTGCTGCATCAGATGACCTCCGGTATTATCAACGATAAGCGTATGTGGTACTCCATGCTGTTTTAATTCCCAGGCAGTAAGTTTTGAACCCTGGTTACGGGGCCTTGTTTCATCAACCCATACATGAACCGGAATACCATTGTCGTGGGCAAGAAATACCGGTGCTGTTGCTGTTCCATAATCAATGCATGCTAGCCAACCCGCATTACAATGAGTAAGAATATTTACCGGAGCTCCGTTTTTTTTCCTGCTGATCTCTTCAATAAGCTTCACCCCATTTAATCCTATCTGCCGGCAGTTCTCCTTCTCGATCTCACAAATCTCAAGAGCTGCGCTGAGAGCAATTGCAGATAAGTTGTCAATGGAATTTTGATCCTTTATCTTTTCGAGTGCATGATTAACAGCCCACGACAGGTTAACAGCAGTGGGGCGGCATGATATAAGGTAATGGGCAGCATTTAAAAGATGCTCCCTGATATTTGTAAGAGGATTAATCTCGAGTGTTGCAAGGTATAAGCCAAAGGCGCCGGCCGCCCCTATCGATGGAGCACCCCTGATTGTCATGTCTTCAATTGCATTGTAAACATCTTCAACCGACCTGAGCTCCTTTATTTCAAAAAGGAAAGGTAATTTTTGCTGGTCGATAATCCTGACGATGGAATGGTCGGATTCGTCAAGCCAGATGCTCTGATAATTTTTCCCGCCTATCCTCATTTTATGATTTTTAATCAGTGGAATTCATCTTCAAAAATACGAAAAAGTAAAGGATTATATTGTATGAGAAGAACATGCTGATGTTCATATTCTTAGAGTTGCCTGTTTCGAATAATCGACCAGATCATTCGAAATATTTTGGTCTGTTTTTATTATAATGTTATCTTTGTTTAAGTTGATTATTCATACTTTGATTAGTATATGATTAATAAAGAGGAATATAGGCAGAAAATTATAGTTTCAGCCGGACAGATTTTCAGCCGATACGGATTCAAGAAAACAACAATGGAGGAAATAGCCAAAGCCCTGAAAATGGCTAAAAGCTCCATTTATTACTATTATGAAAGCAAGGAGCAGATTTTTGAAGCTGTTGTTCTTTATGAAGCCAATATTCTTAGAAATGAGCTCACTACAGCTATCAAGTCAGTTCAGTCTCCAATAGATAAAATGAAGAAATATGTTTTTGTGAGAATGAAAACGTTCGAAAAACTTTCGAATTATTATAACGCCATTTTTGATAAGAACCTTGATCATTTTGATTTTATTGAGCATATCCGGGAAAAGTATGATCGTGAAGAACTTGCAATATTAAGACTGATAATTTACGATGGTGCAAGAAAGAATATCTTCAACGTTAAAAGCAGCGAGTACACTGCAATGGCTGTACAGACAACCCTTAAAGGGCTGGAAGTTCCTCTTTTCTGGAAAAAGAAAGAGGTTGATATTGAAGGCAGGCTGAATGCTATACTTGACGTTCTGTTTTACGGCATAGTAAAAAAATAGAAACTATCTTTTTATTACTGCCCGTTTATTCCTCTTCACACTCCAGTACAATCCGGCAAATCCCAGTAAAACAAATGGTATGCTTAGCCATTGGCCCATATTCAGTTTCATACCTGCTTCAAAGGCCACCTGGTCTTCTTTCAGGAATTCGATAAAGAACCGTGCAGTGAAAATCAGTATACAGATGAGGCTTATGAGCAATCCCTGGATATGCTGTCCTTTCTTTGACCAGTAGATCCTGTAAAGCAGTACGAAGATCGCAAGATATACAAGTCCTTCATATATCTGTGTGGGATGTTTCGGAGCGACTTCATTATTCCTCAGGAATACAAATCCCCACGGCAGAGTTGTTTCAACACCATATATTTCAGAATTCATAAGATTTCCCATCCTGATAAAAAATCCTGAAAGAGCAACAACAATGGCAACGCGATCGAGCACCCAGAAATAATCTTTCCTGTATTTTTTCGTGAAAAACCATATAGCCAGAAGGATGCCTATGGCGGCTCCATGGCTGGCGAGTCCTCCATGCCAAATTGCAAGTATTTCCAGTGGATGTCGCAGGTAATAAGATGGTTCATAAAAAAGGCAATGTCCAAGGCGGGCACCTCCTATAACGCCTATGGCCATGTAAATTGTGAGACGGTCGAGTACTTCTTCATTCAGATTTTCATTTTTGAAGATTTTGCTCATTATTATGTAACCAACAAAAAATGAAGAGGCGAACAACAATCCATACCATCTTACTGCAAAACTGCCGATGCGGAAAATTTCGGGGTCAACATCCCAGGGAATGATAAATAAATGCATAATAGCGGTTAATTTGAATGTCAAAGGTAAAGAATTTTATTCTTCATAATCAAAACTTCCCGTTCACAAGGGTTTTACTTATTAATAGAAATGAATCTTTAAAAAATGTGGTAAGTTTGTATTTCAAAAAAAAACAGGATTCTTTTTTATGAACAAGCGCATACCTGAAAGTTTATATATTTTGCCGGTTATAATTTCATTAATCTGGTCCTGTGCAAAGGTCAACATGCCTTCGGGTGGCAGAAGAGACAGAATCCCTCCGGTTGTAGTTGAAAGCAGTCCCGGGAACAGGTCAGTTTACTTTAATGACGACAAAATTGAAATCAAGTTCGATGAGTTTGTGGTTCTTGACAATATAAATGAAAATCTGATGGTGTCACCTCCTTTAAAGAACAGGTCACAGATACAGGTAAGAAAAAAAAGTGTGGTTGCTGAATTTGATGAGGAGCTGAAGGACAGTACAACGTATACTTTTTATTTCCAGAATTCAATCAAAGACCTTAACGAAGGGAATATTCTTGAGAACTACCAGTTTGTATTTTCAACAGGTGCATTTGTCGACTCACTTTCTGTAACCGGTAATGTCTACAATTCATTCACAATGGAAGCTCCTGAAAAGACCATTGTTCTCCTTTACAGGAATCTTCAGGATTCTGCGGTAATGAAACAGCTTCCCGATTATATTTCAATGGTAGATGCAAAAGGGTATTTCCGCATTGAAAATGTCCGCGAAGGACAATACAGGCTTTATGCCCTGAAGGATGCCGATAACAGTAAGAATTTCAACCTCAGGGACGAGGAGTTTGCTTTTGCTGATTCTATATTGTCAATTACAGCGGAAAATAATTATATTCCTGTTATTGAGGATACCGCAAGATTTAATCATGAACTAAAACAGGTCCCGGGCAAACCCCGACAGGGCAGGACAGATTTGGGGAACACCCTGGTTCAGCCTGATACAATTATCAAAACAGGTGAACATAAGCTGATTCTCTTTGCAGCCCTGAAGAAAGCTCACTATCTTACATCATCCGGCAGGCCTTTAAAATACCAGCTGGTGTATACTCTTGCCCTGCCTCCTGACAGTCTGAATTTTGATTTATCAATACCAGATGCCTCCGAGGATGCTTATTTTCTGGAAAAGAACAGTGAAAGGGATACAATTAAGGTCTGGCTTACCGACAGCACGCTGTACAATCAGTCACAGATTACGACTCTTGTTACTTATCCTTTCACTGATTCAATCGGGAATATTGTTTATTATCAGGATACAATTCTGATGAGATTTATTGAAGCCCGCCCGACAAGAGGAACAAAAATTGTTAAATCAACCTACAATGTTGATTATAATATAATGAGAGGTTCGCTGAAACCCGGTCAGAGAATTACAATCATTTCACAAACACCTTTCCGTCAGCCTGATACAACTCTAATAAGATTATATGAGATCATTGATTCGACACGAAGGAAGTTGGATTATACCTTAATAAAGGATAGTATAAATACCGGAAGTTACATTTTGGATGCCGGCATACAGGGGAAAAAGCAGTATTTTTTTCTGGCTGATTCTGCCGCATTTGGCAATATTTATGGTGAATCAGCCGATTCGGCAGGGATAAAATTTTCAATTAAAGATTCTGAATCATACAACAAGCTGACCCTGAATATCCTGAACAATGAAGGGCCACTTATTATTCAGCTTCTTAATAATACAGAAAAAATACTTTATGAGGTTTATCACAGAGACCAGGGGAAAGTAGAATTTCAACTTCTGGATCCGGCAGTTTACCGCATACGTGCAATTTATGATCTTAACGGCGATGGCAAATGGACCACAGGCGATTTTGAAGAAGAGAGGCAGCCGGAACCTGTATCGTTTTTTCCCCGTGAGATAGATATTAAACCCGGGTTTGACCATGAGCTGGACTGGGAGCTGAAAGAAAATTACAAGGAGCCGAAGCTGAGGCTGAAAAAGAAATGACAGCAGAAGTATAACAGAAAAATATTTTTAATCAGGATATAACCAAAACATTAAAGAAATGAAAAATGTTGTTGCAGGTGTTGATATCGGAGGTACCAATTCTGTATTCGGATTGGTTGATATAAATGGAAATATTCTATCTGACGGTAGTATGATAACTACAGATTTTCCCCTGATTAAAGATTTTGTTTCAATTCTTTTGTCCGGTATTAATGATCTTGTTAAGGGAAATTCTGATCTTAACCTGGTAGGGATCGGCATTGGTGCACCAAATGCAAATTATCACAAGGGTACAATCGAACTGGCTCCCAACCTTGCATGGAAAGGAATTGTTCCGCTGGCAGAGCTTATTAAGGAGAAAATCAACCTTCCTGTTGTTGTTACAAATGATGCAAATGCTGCCGCTGTTGGTGAAATGATCTTTGGTGGAGCAAAAAACATGAAAGATTTTATTATTCTTACTTTGGGTACGGGCCTTGGAAGCGGGATTGTTTCAAATGGTGAAGTTCTTTACGGATATACAGGATTTGCAGGAGAACTTGGCCATTCAACTGTTGTACCAGGGGGAAGGGTTTGCGGCTGCGGAAGAAAAGGATGCTATGAGACATATGCCTCTGCAACCGGACTGGTACGGACTGCCATACATCTGTTAAGCCAGATGAGGGACGAGAGCTCGTTAAGAGACATTCCTCCCTCTGAATTAACATCCAAAAGAATTGCGGAAGCTGCCAGGAAGAAAGATCCGATAGCTGTAGAGGCAATGAATTACACAGCTGAAATGCTGGCGGCAGGAATTGTAAACGCAATCGTTTTTTCCAGTCCGGAAGCTGTCTTTCTGTTTGGCGGACTGGCACAGGCAGGAGATGTGCTCTTTGAACCGGTAAGGAATTATGTCGAAAACAATGTAATGCCTATTTTTAAAGGAAGTGTTAAGATCTTACCCTCCGAAATTCCGGAAAGCAATGCGGCAGTCCTTGGTGCAGCAGCTCTGGTATGGAAAGATCTTATTAAACAGGGTCAGGTTTAGAAATAGCCGGAATTTTTGTAATTTTGGTTCCTTAAATAAAAAAGCAAAAAAGAATTCATTATATGAAAGTTGCAGAGATTAAGAAGGCAGATCTGAAAACAGCCTATCCAGACCTGGATGATGTTTCAAAAATACTTGATAAGCAGGAAAAGCTCAGAATAGACACCCTTAACTGGGAAGGCTACAAATACAAACCGGAAGTTACACTGGCTGTCTCTTACAGCGATCATGAAATCTTTTTAAAGTATTATATAAAGGAGAATTATTTCAAAGCTGAAAAAACCGAGACCAATCAGATGGTTTGCGAAGATTCATGTGTTGAATTCTTTGTTTCCCCTGAAGATGACGGGTTATATTACAATCTGGAATTCAATGGGATCGGCACCGTTCTGCTTGGCACAGGTACCGGAAGGGAAAACAGCAAAAGAGCCAATCCTGAACTAATCTCAAAGATAAGAAGACAATCATCGGTTGGAAATAACCCGGTAAAGGAAAGAACCGGAAACTTTGAATGGACATTAACTGTTGCGGTTCCTTTTGAAGTATTTTTCCATCATAAGATTAAGGACCTCAAAGGCAAAACATTCAGGGCGAATTTCTATAAATGTGGTGATATGCTGTCAGTTCCACACTATGTTACCTGGAACCCGGTCGGAACAGAAAATCCCGATTACCATCAGCCGGAATACTTTGGAACGCTGAAGTTTGTGTAAGGGAGAGAAAATGAGGCCCCCCGACCCCCTGAAGTGAATGGATGCCCCCAACCCCCTGAAGGAATGGATGCCCCCAACCCCCTGAAGAGGGCTGAAAAAAGGGAGGGAGGCCCTGAAAGTGATGCCCCCAACCCCCTGAAGGGGGCTGAAATGAAGAAGAAAGAATTTAGAATAGTGTATAAATAATTAATAAACAGTGAATTAGCCCCCCTTCAGGGGGGTTGGGGGGCAAAAACAAGGATAGGTACAAAAGTGTTGGGGGGCAAAAAAAGTATAAGAACAAAAGGGGGGTTGGGGGGCAAGAGGGATTGAGTGCAAAAGAACTAATGTCAAAATAATACAAGCATAACAGGAAACTAACATGATTAAAGGAAATGCATTAATAGGACAGTCAGGCGGTCCGACATCTGTGATCAATTCAAGTCTGGCAGGTGTGATCGAAACAGCTTTATCATCATCATTCATCCAGAATATTTACGGTATGAGTTTTGGCATTGAAGGATTTATGCAGGGACAACTGTATGATCTTGGGAAGCAGCCAAAAAATGTTATCAAGGGCTTGAGGACCACTCCTTCATCTGCGCTGGGCTCATCGCGGCATAAAGTACAGGAAAGTGATCTTCCCATTATTCTTGATCTGCTGAAAAAGTTTAACATAAGGTTTTTCTTCCTGATTGGTGGAAATGATACAATGGACACAATTCATCGTGTTGAGGAATATTGCAGAACCCAGAAATATGAGCTCACAGGCATTGGAATTCCCAAAACGGTTGACAATGACCTCTTTGGAACTGACCACACACCCGGATTTGCATCCGCCGCACGATCAAACATACTCAATGTGATGCAGGCAGGAATACTTGCCCGGGATATGCAGAAGGTAGACAGGTTTGTCATATTTCAGACTATAGGAAGGGATGCAGGATGGCTTGCAGCTTCAACAGCTATGGCAAAGAAAAATGAAGATGATGCCCCGCATCTTATTTATGCACCCGAGTTTACCTTTACCAGAGAAAAATTCATAAAGGATGTTGACAGCTGCATAAAGAAATATGGGTGGGTTTCCGTTGTATGCGGTGAAGGATTAAAGTATCCTGACGGAACACCTGTAAGTGCGGCTACCACCAAAGACAAATTCAACAATACCGAGTTTGGTGCCATGGGAGGCGCAAGTGTTGCAACCAGTCTTCATAAAATAATTACCGATGAGTTCGGCTACCGTGGCGAATTTCAGATTCCGGAATCACTTATTATGAGTGATTTTGTAAGATCTTCATCCATCGACCTTGAAGAGGCTTTTCAGTGTGGAGTTGAGGCAGTGAAACTGGCAGAAAAGGGAGATTCGGGAGTAATGGTAAGCATAAAAAGGATTTCTGACAATCCATATAAAATTGAATATGGGAAAGTATTGCTGAAAGAAGTTGCAGTGTCAGCCAAACCGATGCCTCTGGAATATTTCAACACAGAAGGCAATTATGTATCTCCCTTGTTTATTGATTACATGAAACCACTTGCCGGAGAGCTTCCGGAGTTTGTAAGACTGGAAAAGGATTTTGTAAAACTCTAATTAACAATACAAGCCATGGATAAAAGATTTAATAAAGTTGCTTTGTCAATCAATGCCCATCCCGATGATGCTGAAGCATGGAATGCCGGAGCTTTGAAGCTTTTGAAAAACAAGGGATACAAAATTGTTATTGCAACCATGACCGGAGGCGATCTGGGAGGTTGTAATATGGACATGGAAGAAACTGCAAAAGTGCGATTTGAAGAAGCAAAGAAAGCTGCAGCGGTACTCGATGCTGAATACTACACCCTGGGTGGGGTAGACGGATTCCTGTTTGATTCAAAAGAGTTCCGTCTGAAAGTAATTTCGCTTATCAGGAAGGTTGGCGCAGGGGTGATTTTCACCCACCTGGCAACAGATTATCATTCTGATCACAGGACTACTGCCAATATAGTGGAAGCAGCTGCCATGGTTTCATCATTAGATACTGTTCCGGTAAAAGAAAAGCCGGTGCCTATAACGCCCCTGCTTTATCACACATCTCCTTTGACATTATCCGATCCACTTGGCTCTCAGATAGTTCCGCCACACTTCTATGTTGATGTTACCTCAGTGATTGAAACAAAGAGAAAGATGCTCGAGTATCATGTATCTCAGATCGATCTGATGAAGCACATGCACAAGATAGATGATTTTTTCGGCTTTGTACTTGAAGGAAACCGTAATTATGGCAAAAACGCAGGTGTTGAGTATGCTGAAGTTTACTGGCAGCATCTTGGAGGCGGATTCCAGAAAGAGCCACAGGTTCAAAATGATCTTTCAGAATTTCTTATCAATAAAAAAGCATAGTCATGAACTTAAAAGATGTAAAATACAGTAAGTATGCTCTCGTGAGAGAGATGATGGAGACCCCGGAAATTATCAAAGCCTTTGATCCTGCGGCCGGTGCAAAATTTGCAGCAGCAGTAAAATCCAAAAAAGGTCTTTTTCTTACAGGTGAAGGAAGCAGCAGGATCTTTCCTGCAAAAAGAGCAATTACATCATCGCTTAAAAAGAAATCCGCTTTACCGGTATTGACTGAAGGCAGCACCCAGGCTGAGGAATATAACCTTAGTGATTATGCTGTTTTTGCTGCTTCAAATTCAGGGCAGACAAAAGAAGTTATCCGCCTTGTGACAGCTCTGAAAAAGCAAAAGCACAATGCTGTTTTCGGATTGACGGCGAATAAGAAAACCAAGCTTGAGGAGATCGCTTCAGGCACTCATATTCTTACCTGCGGAAAGGAAGATGCAGTAGCTGCAACAAAATCTGTTGTTGAACAGGGACTTTTCTATGATTCACTGCTCAGGACTCTTGGCGGAGAAAAGATGGATGGTTTGACAGAACTGGCTGAAATGACCCGGCAGGCTTTAACCTTAACAATTGATCCGGAAATAACTGAGATAATAAAGAAGGCAAGCATCATATATTTTGCCGGACGGAATAATGGTGTCGCCGAGGAGCTTGCTCTCAAAACCAATGAAATTACAAGAAAGAAATCCGCATACCTTGAAGGAACTTTCGCTGTTCATGGCATTGAAGAGGTTATGGATAAAAGTGAAGTGTTAATATGGATCGATCCATTTGCTGAGGAACTGGAGAAGTTTAATGAATGCCTTGTAAAAGGAGTGGGGATGAGTATAATCGCAGTATCGACTGCTAAAACAATCTTCCCGACCATAATCATTCCGGATGGAGGTCAGTATTCCGAATATGTACAGCTTACAGCAGGTTGGAATATTCTTGTGGAAACAGGTATTTCACTTGGAATTAATCTCGATAAGCCAACCAGGGCACGTAAGGTCGGGAACGAATATATCGCGGAGTAATAATTTCAGGTACTATGTTCTTTTTTTGAAAGAACTACAGTAACAAGGTTGCTGGCACTGGCAGAGATCAGAAGTAAGGATGTGAAGTAAGAATTACACAAAAATAATTTAATAAGCCCTTACAAATTGGTATATTTACATATAATACAAGTTATTAAATCATGGTAAAGCAACAAGTGGCAGTAGGAATAGATCTGGGAGGTACCAATACTGTTTTTGGTTTTGTAGACAGACAGGGTAACATTCTTGGTGAGGACCGCATTAAAACAAGCCAGTATGATGAGATTGAAGTTTTTGTAGCGGCATTGTATGAAAAAATCCAGATTACCGGAGAAAAGGTGGGAGATGGCTTTGAAGTTATAGGTTTTGGAATCGGAGCTCCCATGGGGAACATCAATAAAGGAACCATTGAACATGCAGCAGGGCTTCCCTGGAAAGGCATTGTACCTCTGGCCGAGATCTTTAATAAACACACAGATCTTCCCGTAATTGTAACAAATGATGCAAACGCAGCAGCTGTCGGTGAAATGGTATACGGCGGGGCGAAGGAGATGAAAAACTTCGTGGTTATAACTTTAGGCACAGGGCTCGGCAGCGGATTCGTCATAGATGGCAAACTGGTCTATGGGCATGATGGCTTTGCAGGAGAAATAGGTCATACTGCCATTCGTCCGGGTGATTCGAACCGCGATTGCGGATGCGGGCGAAAAGGCTGTCTTGAAACATATGTATCAGCAACAGGATTAAAAAGATCTCTTCTGAAAATAATGGCTGACAGCATGCAGCCAAGCGAATTGAGAAAGTACAGCTTTGATGAGCTTGACGCTGAGATGATCCATGCTGCAGCAGTAAGAGGAGATTATATTGCAAAAAGAGCTTTTACACATACAGGGAGAATGCTTGGATTCAAGCTTGCAGATGTTGTGGCACATACTAATCCTGAAGCAATATTTCTTTTCGGGGGCCTGGCTCTAGCCAAGGACCTGATTTTTGAACCTGCCAAGCAATACATGGAAGAAAATCTTCTCAGTATATATAAAGGTAAAGTAAAACTTCTTGCCTCAGAGCTGAGTACTCAGAATGCAGCAGTGCTTGGTGCGAGCTCCCTTGTCTGGTCAATTAAGGAGGAGGTCAAATAATTTAAAGGTATATATGGCAAACTTCAATGAGATACTTAATCATATTCTGGGTGTCATATTCATTGTAATTGTTTTTTCCCTTGCCTATGCATATCTTAAACCGCATCAACTGCATAAAATCAGACTTGTCTCAACGCTTCTTCTTAAATCCAGTTATCTCCTTTATCTGTTAGTACTACTTATAGTTATATATTTTTCTGCCCTTGTGAACGGAGGATTGGAAAAAATATTCTATGGAGTTGAATTCTTTGCTTTTCTTGTTGTTCTTTTTGTACCTACCATCGGGATCTTCGCCCGTAAGCTTGGTCAATTCAGCAAAAAAAGAGATGGATATAATTATTTCTTTTCAGCAGTTAATGTATTTTCTTTGGGACTGATACTGTTAATGTATTTTATCTGAACCTTGAGATCAACCCTCTCAAAAGTTAAATCCATTAACCGCAGAGGTCGCAAAGGTAAACAAATCAACCACCCCGGCCGGGGAATGAATCTTGTAAAAAACAGATAATTAATTGTCCCGGCCACCCCCCGATTTAAGGCGGGGCAGGCTCCCGCATCAGCGGGAGCCTGCCCCGCAAAAGCGGGGGGAAATTTATATGATTGTATATCTGTGTCTTACAAGCAATATTGGCTCAGATATCAATATGAAATTTCCTTATGTTAACGGCAAGGGGTTGGGGGGTTGAAAATAAAGAAATCAACCTTGCCGGGGCTTACTTTTTACCAAAATATTACCATAATCGACTTTTTCGACAAAAAGATGTAATTTTATCTTTTTAGACTGCTACTGCTTTAATGCTTCAGACCTTCAAAAACAGACATAAATAAGCTTTCATTAAAAACTATCGTATATGATAAAGGAACGATTAATAGGGTATATTGAACAGAGTATCAGCCAGAACTGGAATATTGAAGCCTTATCGAATTACAAGGAACCCGGCTATTCATATAAAGATATAGCAATAAAGATCCTTAAGCTTCATATTCTGTTCAATGAATCAGGCATAAAGGAAGGAGACAAAATCGCACTTGTCGGAAGGAATTCGGCCAACTGGTGCATTACTTATCTGGCAACCGTCACTTATGGTGCTGTAATCGTTCCGGTTCTTCCGGACTTCAAACCAGAAGATCTGACCAATATTATCAATCATTCCGATTCAAAGCTGCTTTTTGTCGATGATAAAATATTTGAAACACTCGACCTGATAAAAATGGCTGAAATTACAGGCGTATTTTCCATGGATGATTTCAGGATGATATCCGCAGGCAAAACTGCAGTAAGAGATGCTTTTTCTTCCATGGAAGATAAATTTTTGAAAGCCTTTCCTGACCTTAAACCGGCAGACATTAAATTCTCAGGTATTTCTAATGATGCACTGGCAGTTATCAGCTATACTTCAGGGACAACAGGTTTCTCAAAAGGGGTAATGATTACACATAACAGCCTGGCAGCCAATGTAAGATATGCTCAGAAGAACATGCCCTTAAAACCGGGCGATCCGCTGGTTTCCTTTCTTCCACTTGCACATACATATGGATGTGCTTTTGAATTTCTGTTTCCTTTTACATATGGATGTCATATAACAATTCTAACCAAAACCCCTTCACCACAGATACTAGTCCAGGCTTTTAAAGAGATTAAGCCGCGACTCATCCTATCGGTTCCCCTTGTTATAGAAAAGATCTTCAAGAAACAGCTGCTTCCTGTTATAAGCAAGCCTCACATGAAGATGCTCCTCTCAATTCCCGGCATTAATATTTTACTTCTAAAAAAGATCAGGGAAAAGCTTACCGATACTTTTGGAGGAAAATTCAAAGAAGTTGTAATTGGTGGTGCTGCATTTAATGCTGATGCTGAAAAATTCTTCAAGAAAATAGGCTTCAGATTTACAGTTGGCTATGGTATGACCGAATGCGGACCGCTCATAAGCTATGCATCATGGAACACAACAAAGCTTGGAGCATCGGGGAGGGCTGTTGATACACTGGAAGTCACAATTGATTCTGAAGATCCGCAAACTATCGTTGGTGAGATCATTCTGAGAGGCGAAAATGTAATGCTAGGTTATTACAAGAATGAAAAAGCAACAAGGGAGATGATTGATGATGAAGGCTGGATGCACACCGGTGACCTGGGTTTAATTGATAAGGATGGCAATATCTTTATAAAGGGAAGAAGCAAAAGTATGATACTCGGACCTTCGGGTAAAAATATCTATCCTGAAGAGGTTGAATCAGTTATCAATAATAAAAACTATATAACAGAATCGCTTGTCATTTCAGAAGACAATAAGCTTATTGCTCTTGTATTTCCTGATTATGAGATGCTTAAGAGGGACAATATCAGCGATGAACAGTTTTTAGCTATACTGGACGAGACAAAGAAAGAAGTAAATAACAGGCTTCCTGATTTTATGGCTGTAAGCAAATTAAGGATTCATACTGAAGAATTTGCAAAAACACCTAAGAGGAGTATAAAAAGATTTCTGTATACAAAAGAGTAAAGACAAGGAGCATTAAAGAAAATATATATGCAGTTATATGTTGTAATAGTTGCAGGCGGGAGCGGTACACGGATGGGAGCTGAAATCCCCAAGCAGTTCCTTGAACTGGCGGGAAGGCCCGTACTGATGCATACTATTGAGAGATTCAAGGCATTTGATGAATCAATTGAAATTATAACTGTTCTTCCTGATAATCAGCTCAGGCACTGGATTGAGCTCCAGGAAAAATATTCTTTTAATATTCCGCAGACAATTGTGAAAGGCGGTTCGGCGAGATTCTTTTCGGTAAGAAACGGGCTTAAATTTGTAACTGCGCCCTCGCTGGTTGCTATTCATGACGGAGTGAGGCCATTTGTGAGCATAGATACTATAAGGAGATGTTTTAAAACGGCTGAAGAACTTGGGAATGCAGTGCCGGTTGTTTCACCTGCAGAATCCTTGAGGATTCTAACAGAAAATGGCAATGAGCCTGTTAACCGTTTATCTGTAAAACAGATACAAACTCCGCAGGTATTTGATGCCCGGTTAATTAAAGATGCTTATTCACAAAATTACAGCAATGAGTTCACCGACGATGCCACAGTATTGGAAAAGACAGGTTTAAAGATCAATCTCATTGACGGTAATCTTGAGAATATCAAAATAACAAATCCGACAGACCTTCTGATTTCCTCAGCCCTCCTGTCAACAATCTCCTGATTTGTGGCATTCATTTTGCTTGCTCTTCTGGTAAGTTATTTCATTATGATAATTAGTATCTTGAGTAAATTTTCTAAGCAAAAAATTATGAAATCAAAATCTGTATTATTCATAGCAACAATATTTATTTTGACAGGGTGTGCTGAAGTTCTTAATATGGTTCAAACTGTGAGCACGGTACCACTTACCGAAGCAGATGTTGTGAGCGGATTAAAAGAAGCACTTATTACCGGAGCAAAAAATTCGGCACAAAGGCTTTCAGCCGTGGATGGCTATTTCGGAGATGCGGCAATTAAGATACTTCTTCCTGATGAGGCACGTGTAATCGTTGATAATATCTCACGTATTCCGGGTGGCGACAAGCTTGTTCAGGATGTAGTTCTGAGCATAAACAGGGCTGCAGAAGATGCTGCAAAAGAAGCCGCGCCTATCTTTGCAAACAGTGTAAGGCAAATGACAATCAAGGATGCATGGGGTATTCTTAAAGGGGCTGATAATGCTGCAACAGAATATCTGCGGGGAACTACATACAATGAATTGTATGCATTATACAAGCCCAAGATCCGGGCATCTACTGAAAAGAAGATAGTTGGTAACATATCTACACAGGATTCATGGCAGGCACTTACCGGCAAATGGAACTCTCTTGCAAACTCAGTAGCAGGAAGATTAGCCAGCCTTAAGCCTGTAACCACCGATCTCGATGATTATCTTACAAACAAGGCCCTGAATGGAATGTTTGTGAAAGTTCAGCTTGAAGAACTGAAAATAAGAAAGGATGTTTCTGCCAGGATTACTCCTATTCTCCAGCGAGTATTCGGAAGTCTTGATAATCAAACAAAATAAGGCTGAAACACAAGATGCTGGAAAGGACAATATTCAATATCAACGGACTCGAGGTTAAGGTATCAGATTATGCAAATGAAGGTATAATTGATATTCTCAATCATGCCGTTCAGGGCTCTGAGGGAGGGATGAGATTTTCGTTGCAGAATATTGCTCCAAGGATTGCAGCATATAAAGATCAGATAAGGTTTGTTTCACTCTATAAAAAGAATCAGATTACAGGTACAGTCGGTTCCTGTTTCCGTATTTCAGGACAGGGGAAACTTTGTTTTCCTACCTCATATCTCAGGTACCTTGCTTTTCAGTCAACATACCAGTCGGACATTAACTGGCGAAAGAAAACAGAAACACTTATCAGGCCGGAGAAGGATGACACTTTCAAGCAAAAAACGCTCGAAATATTCAGCAAGCCACATCTACTCGATTTAAAGAATGTATTTGAAGGCGACAAGCATGTTATGTATGCTTTTGTTGAAAGCATGAATGAAAGATCGAAAAATCTTGTTCATGCTGCCGGTTACGAATATATAAGATCATTCCTGACGCTAGCCTTCAGCAGGTTTAATCCAAAACCTGATAAGAGAGTAAAAAAAATAAGCGATCAGGAAAAAGAGAAAATGAAACTGCTTCTTCTTGACTATTACAGGGATTATTCTTTTTTCACAACTGAATATTCATTTTTTGAGGACAGATATTATGTGTTGAAGGAAGGTAATGAGGTAATCGCAGGTGTAAATGTAATACCTTCGGTATATAAAGTGTTTGATGTTCCCGGAGTCTGGGGATGGGTAATGATGAAGGTTCTTCCTAAAGTTCCGTATTTCCGTCGCCTCTTCAGACCGGGTGAATTCAGATACCTTGTTTTTGATGCTGTATATTGCAAAAAAGGAAGAGAAGATCTGCTTGCAGCTCTTTTTGAATCAGCATGTTCTGCTGAAGGATATAATACCGGACTTACCTGGCTGGATGACAGGAGCGATCTTTATGATAAGATGAGGACAATTGTAAGAATGGGTGCATTGAACAGGATATTGAATGCCAAACCGGGACTGGTATATACAAAATTCATTAATCTGACTGAAGAGGAAAAGGAGAATTTTTATGATGCACCTGCCTACATTTCCGGTTTTGATTTTTCTTAAAAACCCGGTTATTCAACAACTATAAGGCGTTCGGCAAATATGGAAGCGGATTTATAGAGGATCTGAAATATATATATGCCTGAAGCAAGGTCAATCTGGATCTGATTAATATCTCCGGGATTCAAATCACTTTCAAAACATAGTCTTCCGGCCAGATCATATATCCGGATAATATGCAATCCGGAAGAATAATCCAGGTTAAAAATATTTATATGTTTCCTCGCGGGATTGGGAGAGATGAATATTTTATTAATTTCATTACCGGTATGTTCCCCGTAAAGAACTGCACCCACCTGCCACTGATCATCCTGTGTTGCCAGGGCTGGATCGCCTGATCCCCACCGCGCGTTTACAGCAAGTCCATCCGACCATTCAGGCCCAAGATCTCTTCCAAAATCAAGCCTTGCAGCCGGAACAAAATTGATCAGATCTTTAAATTTGGGATTAAAGACATGTGAATGCCTGTCGAATCCCATTGCCTGCCATTGGGTGAATGTTTTTACATCCCCATTGACAACAAAGCGGGGTTCCCCTGTTTCACACCAGTATACATTATAGTCGCTTTGAAACCCATTCAGACTTTCAAGATCATCTATTGTAATTGAAAATGTCTGATTCTTTGTATAAAAGATATTATTGAAAATTTTTGTTCCGTGAGAAACAGAATATCCACCGTCATCCAAATTGGTATAAATATGGACTAAAGGCCTCCAGGTTTGGCTGGTGGTCCTGTCACCATAAAAAGTATTATTATAGATATTTACATTGCTCATGCCTTTGACCACAACACCAACAGCACCTCCTTTCACAATATTATAGGCAACACCGCCACCGGAATTACTCATGTTGCTGATTGATTTACGGATAATGCCCATAGGTGCCTGATCGAGATAATTATATTTTATTGTGACATCGCTGTTATGACCTGTGAATACAGCATGCGTTATGCTTTTCATGTCATTACCTTTCCAGATAAATTTATTGCCTGTTATCAGAGCTCCGTCGAGATTGTTATTATTTCCATTAGCTGTTTCATCTCCGGCCAGCAGCAGATATCCAAAAGCATTTGAGGAGGTTAATGTGTTATTTCTGAAGATGAAGGAAGTTGGCTCTGATCTTGGAACATTAACTCCGAGCCATGTTTCATCAGAATTTGTAAATGTCTGATTTTCAATTATAAGATCATTCTGAGCCTGGACGATTGAAGCGGATAAAAATAAAAATACAGCAGTAAGATATATTAAACAAGCTGTTTTTTTACAACAGAAGTTAAAAGGCATTTGTTGAATCTATTATATATATGAATAAACACGAATCTGACCCTTATGTTCATGAAAAGCCACTCTTTTTCACCTTCACCACTCACCAATTCTCCCCTTCTCCCTTTCTCCCTTTCACCATTTCTCCCCTTCTCCCTTTCTCCCCTTCACCCTTTCTCCCTTTCTCCAAATCTCCCTTACCAGTTCCCAGCTGTTTCTGTAATAACCTGCCCGCACGACTCCCTGCGGTGTACGGCGTAAGGTATGGCGTGCGGTATACGGTGTGTGGATATGGTAAATGTTTATGAGGAGTGTGGTGTGGTACCCGAAGTGGATTTATGTCAGATCATTCAAACAATCCTCCAAGAAGCGATCCGGATTCTTTTCCCCTGTTTCTTCCGAACGGAGACAGAGCCCTAACCAGCTTTCGGATCGGCATTGACTGCAACCATACCTTCCCTGTTCCCCGCATTGTTGCAAGAAAAAGTCCCTCGCCGCCAAAAACCATCGATTTCAGGTTTCCTGATGTTTCTATGTCAAAATCGAGAGAGGGCTCATAGGCGACTATACAGCCGGTATCGATCCGCAGAAGCTCGTTGTTGAGCTGACGTTCGATTACTGTTCCGCCTGCGTGGATGAATGCTTTTCCGTCGCCCTCCAGCTTCTGGAGGATGAATCCTTCACCTCCTAAAATACCTGCCCCCAGCTTCCTGTTCAGGGATATGGAAAGCCTTGTTCCGAATGCTGCGCATAGGAACCCGTCTTTCTGGACAATGAGTGAGTTGCGGAAAGATTTGAGATCAACAGGAATGATTGTTCCGGGGTAAGGTGCGGCAAATGCAATCTTCTTCTTGCCATGCCCCCTGTTTGTGAAATGAGTTATAAAGAGAGATTCCCCGGTAAGCAGCCTGCTTCCGGCCTGGAACAATTTACCCATCACACTATGGTCGGCCTGTGATCCGTCGCCCATCCTTGTTTCGAAGGAGATGCCATCATCCATGTAAACCATTGTCCCGGCTTCAGCGATTACGGTTTCATTGGGATCGAGTTCGACTTCCACAAACTGGATATCGTCTCCGAGAATCTTATAATCAATTTCGTGTGAGATCATTTGCAGGGTTTTAATAGTTTAATAATAAACCCAAAATTAACAATCTCCCGTGAGTTCGTGAATTATAAAAAGAAATATCAACATTTAAAACGCATTAAGATGGAAAGGATATTTTTTAATGGATGGGAAAGCGTTATAAGATTATTGGTAACCGCTTTTATGGCTTACCTGGCCATACTCATTTTACTGAGGGTTTCAGGAATGATATAACAGCTGATTTTAAATAAAAAAGGGCATCTTGTTCAGACACCCTTTTAAAACCTGAATAAATTTTTACTTTCTCCTGTTGGTTGTATCAACATCCACATCCACATCAACATCTATGCCGGTTCCCTGTCCCATTCCGGAGGAGCCTGCTTTAAGACCCCATACTTCAATGATCGCATTATCGGCCGAGGGATTCTCACCCTTAAGGAAATTGAAAGTAACCTTATCAAGGTCCTGTCTTGTGTCCAGTTTCAGCTGTTTACTTTCAGAATTAGCATCAATTGAACTTTTAAGCTTAAGATTCTCCTTTTTGCCGTTATCATACTGTACTTCAATGCTGCTTAGATTAACTTTCGCATCCTTTGCCTTGAATTTGATGGCAGCATATCTCTCATTTGCATTAACAGTTTCTTCACGGTCCCTGTCCCAGTCAAAGATTCCGTAATCTTCAGTGAGATTGAGGGTTGTCTGACCGATTTTTTCCCATCCTGTATCTTTCGACTGTGAACTCTGCTGTCCGTATGTCAGACTCAGAATTCCTGCTGCAATTAAAATACTCATTAACATTTTTTTCATAACATTTCCTTTTAAATTAAACATCACATTCCCGTTCATTATCTGTTTTGCAAGTTAGTGCTATGAAGGTTTAGCAGCGTTACATCATTTCATTAAAAAGTTATATTGTCTTATCATCCAGATTATAACATTGAAATCATTACTGCTGAACTAACCAACTGAAAATTCTACATCATCCCTTCTGCATAATTCACTTCCTGAAGTCATTTGTTGCTCTTCCTGCTGCCAATCCTCATTTCAGAGCAGTACCATGATCTTTAGTTTTTTCGATGTGATTTAAATTTGTGTAAAACATGATTGTTGGTTTTTAAAAATTAACTTTTAGAAAATTACGTCAGATTATCAGGACAAAGGTTGAAAATGACCTGTTGCCAGACAATAACCAAATTGAATAAGGACAACTTTATTATTGATTTATATTAAATTTGCCGGCAATTACCTGCACCATGAAAACAGTATATGAAAATGACAGTGAATATTTTTGCGACATACAGGCGCCATGTTTCCAGGAATTACTCCCGGAAGAGGTAAAGCTTGTTCAGTCAGGCAGAACCCAGGTTCTTTTCAGAAAAGGAGACAGTCTAACGAAACAGGGTACTTTTGCTTCCTACGTACTGTTTATTGTGACAGGTTATGTAAAACAGTATCTTGAAGGGGAAAATCAGCGGGACTTTAACCTGAGAATCATCAAACCAGGTGAATTCGTGGGATTATCTGTAGTATTTTCCGGTAATACCTTCAATTATACTTCCGTGGCACTGACAGATTGCAGGGCATTTCTGATAGAAACGCAGGCAATAGCAACACTCGTAAAACAAAACGGAAACTTTGGGTTCAACATAATTAAGAGATATTGCGAGCTGAATGACAGCCTGTTCAACTCCCTTAATAATGTCCTCTTCCATCAAATGAATGGAAGAATGGCCGAGATCCTTTTATATATTAGTGGTTTTAAAAAGGAATATCCCGCGATATTTCAGCTTCTGTCGAGGCGGGAACTTGCCGAGTTTGCTGGTATTTCTATGGAAAGTGGAGTCAAGCTACTGAAAAGCTTCGAAAAAGACGGGCTGATAGAACTGCATGAAAAAGATATAACAATCATTGACTATGATAAGCTGGCTGAGATAGGACGAAGGGGATAAAGGTCCTTGTTAAGCATAGACAGTTTCTTTTAAAATTGATCGCTTAATCCTGGGTTTATTGTATTTTTTCCTGCAATGAAATCTTTTCTCATAAAACAAAGCTTTACTTGATTACTCTTTTCACAATATCAAAAATTTCATCAGAAGCAGCTTTCATTACAGCTGCAACATTTACAGGCTGGTCTGTTGCGAGAGCCTCGCCATTCATCAAAGCCACATATATTTTTCCGTCGTTTTTTTCGTATATTGATATCCTGCATGGCATAAATACCGATATTATCCTTTCAGAATTAAGCTCAAGTAGTTTTCCTGAATATTCAGGTTTACAAATCTCGATCACCGTGACAGGTTTTACTTCCCTGCCGGATTTGGCAAGCGACTTTTGAAGATCATGTACAACCGGTATATTCCATGCTCTCTGTTTTGCTTCCGATGTCAGAAGTTCTACTGTTTCGCTGAACGAGTAAATACTCTGGAGCTCGGTGATCATATTATTTTCAGTGTTCTTTTCCTGTGCATTTACAGGAATACTGACTGCTATAAGAATCATTAAAGGTATCGTTAACCTAAGTAAGCTTTTCATAATTATTTTGGTTTCTGGTTTAACCTCACGGCGTTAAACAATTAACAGAAATCCATTGTTTAATTCCGTTAAAAAATTTCTGGCCGGATCAGTTGGATAAAATTATTTTTTCGTCTTTAATTATATAGTTGATGTGATCATTAATCACTGTAATTTCTTCAGGGTGGTCTGCTTTAAACGCCTGAATGATTTTTTATGCAAAAATACATCAGGCTGATCTGAATTTTTGGAAATGAATCTCCGAAGAAGTCAAGACTAAAATTGAAATATGACAACTTTTATATTGATCAGGAACAAACAACCATTCAATCCTGAAACCATGCACTCACATGGTCACATGAAATTTATTTTCTTCAATAGTCATATTGCGAATTTCTAATTCATCTTGGCTGGGCCAGATTTTTTTGTACTATATTTGCCGCGATTACGGGTTGTTAGCTCAGTTGGTTTAGAGCATTACCTTGACAGGGTAGGGGTCACTGGTTCGACTCCAGTACAACCCACCTTCGCCCGCCGAAGCTTTATGCGAAGTCGGGCTTTCGTTTATCTGATCCTTCGGCGTGCTACGGCGGGCGCTGCCCACAATGTACTTCGCCCGCCGAAGCTTTATGGGAAGGCGGGCATTTTATTTATTCCAAAATTCTCATTATTTTTCATGTTTCATCTTTCCTTCGGCGTGCTACGGCGGGCGCTGCCCTCTTTTTATAATTTACTTTAATTAATTCCCGAGGTATGGAAAAACAGATATCTAAAGAAGTTTGGTTTGTATATATCCTGAAATGTAATAATGGTAAAATATATACCGGTTGTACCAATAATTTGGAAGACAGACTAGATAGGCATTCCAGGGGTGAAGTCCTTTCGACAAGGAATTATTTACCTGTGGAAATTTCCACCTATATTTGTTTTACAAACAAGTATCTGGCTTTTAATTTTGAAAAATATCTTAAAAGCGGATCTGGCAGGGCATTCTCTAAAAGGCATTTATATTAAATTTTAAGCCGAAGCTTTATGGGAAGGCGGGCTTTCGTTTATCTGATCCTTCGGCGTGCTACGGCGGGCGCTGCCCACAATGTACTTCGCCCTCCGAAGCTTTATGCGAAGGCGGGCTTTCGTTTATATTTACAATGATCTTACAACTCTTCTTATTTCTGAGATGTGTTCAGGAGTCGTTCCACAACAGCCTCCGATGATATTGGTTCCGGCTTCAATAATTTCTTTAACCCTGCCAGCCATAAATTCCGGACTTTCGGGAAATGAGGTAACTCCGTCGGAATAAACCGGGGCCCCGGCATTTGCATGGATCAGCACAGGAATATCCTGATTGAACTGCCTGATTTCTTTAACTATGTCAATCATGTCGGCAATTCCATTACCGCAATTCGCCCCGATAACCGAAGCCCCTGCTTCTACGAGAGTCTGAGTCATTTCTGCCGGAGAAACACCCATCATTGTATGAAACCCGTTGCCGGGATCTTTGTCAAAAGTCATAGTGCAAATGACCTCACATGAGGTGTTTTCAGTTGCAGCTTTAACTGCTATCCTGGCTTCCTCCAGATCAGTCATGGTTTCTATTACGATTGTATCAGCTCCTCCGGCTTCAAGTGCCATAGACTGTTCCTTAAATGCTTCGTATAATTCATCTGTTGTGACTTCTTCCGTGATAAGCATTTTTCCTGTTGGTCCAACCGAACCCAAAACAAAGATCTCTGATCCGGCTGCTCTTCTGCTTATTTCGGCAGCACTTTTATTCAATTCATATACCTTGTTTTCAAGTCCGTAGTTAGCGAGCTTAAACCGGTTTCCGCCAAAACTGTTTGTTTCGATCATGTCAGCTCCTGCATCGACATAACTACGGGCTATATCAAATATATCACCTGATCGTTCAACATTCCACAGTTCAGGACATTCGCCTGGTTTCAGGCCCTTTTTATGCAGAAATGTTCCCCATGCCCCATCCGAAATAAGAATTCTGCCTTTTTGTATTTGTTCTGTTAATCTGCTCATAATGAATTATATATTCCAGTGCTGCTTTTCTGATTAATCACGGTCAGCTGACTTTCAGGTGCTTTTCAAAAAACTCTTTCGTTTTATGCCACATTGATTCTGAAAGAACATGGTCTGCTTCGGGTTCAATGAAGTATGTAAAATTCCCCTGTACATCCGCCTTCAGGTATACATCTGAAATGCGGGCGAGGCCACGGCGTACAGATTCAATAGGGCTGCCCGTGTCTTTCTCACCAAAATTCAGATGAAGTGCACGAGGAGCTATTAGTGATGCTATCTCCGGGGTATCGCCATATTTACTCCATCCCGGCACAAAATTAGGAAAGCAGTGGAGAATATGTTCTTCCTCAATTGCCTCATAGGTTGGAAGGCAGCAGTTTCCGACAAGACATTTCAGTCTCGGTTCCAAAGGTCCCACCAGCCATGTATGTGTTGATCCCATGGAATGGCCATAACAGCCTATTTTATCTTTTTGTACCTCCGGACGTTCACAGAGCAGATCGATCGCCCTTTTCATTTCCAGGATATTTCTCCAGGCCATGCTCCGTCCCAGAACCACTTCTTTCAGAAACTCATACCTTTCATAATCGGTATTTTTTAATTTTCCGGTGGGATCCTGTCGCTCTTCAAAACAGAGAGCATCGGGGCACAGAACAACATACCCCTCACGGGCCAGCGCTGCTCCGGTGTGATGCATCGGATTTCCGGCAAGGCCGGCAGGTTCTGATTTTCCGAGGTGGTATTCACCTGCATGCTGATGCCAGACAGCTATTGCAGGCACAGGCTTCTCCGCTGTTACATTATCAGGTATCAGCAGCAATGCAGGGATCCTGTCCCCGGGCCGGGCTTCGTATGTCAGTGATTCAATCCTGTAACCATCTTTCTGAATAGTTTCAGTTACCTTAACCTGTAGTGGACACGGATCAGGAAATGGTCCGCCAAGACATTCCTGATACTTTTGCAATAGTGTCTCCGGTGTGCCAGATTCAGAGGTATCACCTGGTGAAGAAGAACACCCGGGAGTAAAGACAGCTCCTGTTGCCAGGACTCCAAGTCCTAAAGCGGCATTTGTTTTCAGAAAAGAACGACGGTCATGACGATTCTTATCCGGTGGATGATTATGTTTCATAATTAACTTCTTAAAGGAAAAGAGCTCTTTATAACTCCCTAATTTTTATATTCCTGAACCATAGAGGGTATCCATGATCCTGGAGACCTATGTAGCCTTCTTTTGCAATACCTTCCGTGAAACCGGGAAAAACACTGAATTTGCTGTTGGCTACCATTTCATCCCACATCGGACTCCATAATTCATATCGTACAACCTTAACACCGTTTTGTGTATGGGTTACCTTGCCGTCTTCAACCCTGATCACAATCCTGTTCCATTGGCCGGCAGGATTCACGGTTGAAGGATCTGCTGCCATCATATCATACAGTGAGCCTGCCAGATGGCTTGGGATCTTGTTGTCTGTAGCATCAACGTTATCAAGAATCTGGATCTCAGGAGCTGCGTAATAAATTGGCTGTCCCGGAACTTCCCTCACATTTATAAATATACCTGAGTTGGCCATTTTACTGGCTTTCCAGTCAATTGAAAGCTCAAAATTCCTGAATTTCTTATTTCCATAAATAATATCACCCTGGGCTCCCTGTCCCGGCTTTTTTTCTTCACCTGTAAATACCTTCATCGATGCGTCTTCAATGATCCAGTTTTTCGGCATTTCCGTGCCATTGCATTGTCTCCATCCTGAAAAATCCGTTCCGTTAAATAAAAGAATCCAGCCTTCTTTAGTTTCTTTTGAGCTGAGTTTGTTCGGTTCCTGGTTGCATGATGAAAACAAAATCAGTGCAGTTAAGCAGGATGTAAGTACTATACTTTTCATGGGGTATGATATTTAAATTAAGTTATTGCCAAATTAGTAAAAAAATCAACGAAGTTTAAGTGAAGGTTGATTCTAAAATGGAAGAGGGGAGAGTTCATAAAATATCTCTTACATCTTATTCCTTCTTGTCCTTAAGACCTTCAGAGGCCCGGCTTTTACTCTTACAACAACTTCCCCGGATATCTCCAGGGGTTCGCCATCAATATGAAACCTCGTTTCATCTGTTTGTATAATTACCTCTCTATCAGTCTGTATATGAGTAACATATTTTGAGTTGTTTATTCTTTTTGTAAACAGGCGCAGTACAAAAACAGGTCCAAGGATCTTGGGAAAAGGCTTGATCAGAACAAGATCAAATTTCCCGTCGTTGGGATGAGCTTCCGGAGCAATAAATGCGTTATTGCCGAATTGCCGGGTGTTGGCGATAGTGAGGACGAATAATTTTTCAGAAACAATCTCTTCTCCGGCACATTTTATCCTTACATGAAATGGCCGCAGCTGCAAAAAGGTTTTGAATGTCAGCCAGACATAAGGAAGGAAGCCACGTAACTTAAGATTGCTGAACGAATGTGCAACAAAGCTGTCGAGTCCTATACCGGCAACATTGAGGCATAGATTATCATTAATCTCTATCACATCAATGTTAACACTGTCGGCTTTTTTTATATCACAAAGCAACGAGCGCACATTCATTTTAAACCCGAATTCCTTTGCAAAGCCATTACCGGAACCAAGTGGAAGGACACCCAGAATCTTGTTGCTGCCTACCAGTTCGGAGGCTACGGAATGAACTGTTCCATCTCCCCCTGCGGCAACAAAGATCTCATGCTTGTCAAAATTCTCCCTGATAAGGGTCTTTGTATCATCTTTGGTAAATGATTTACAACTCGTCAACTCATTTTTTCTTCGGATCAGATCTTTGGAAATCAAAAAATTAACAGGAGGAACTCCGGAATGCGGATTCAGAATGAAGAGGGCTTTATTATTTTCCGGTACACAATCTTTCATCTTCCAAATCTAATCAAGATTTCTACAATCTGATATGTCAAAGTAAGAAGATGTTATAAGTATTGAGAAGAAGGTTATTCCATGAACGGGAACTTAAATCCTACCGGCGGAATAAGTGTTTCCTTGATAGTCCTGGGGCTCACCCAGCGTATAAGATTAAGGTGACTTCCTGCTTTGTCGTTAGTGCCTGAAGCTCTTGATCCTCCGAAAGGTTGCTGTCCTACCATTGCTCCTGTCGGTTTGTCGTTAATATAAAAATTACCAGCGGAATAACGTAAAGCCCTGCATGCCTTAATCATTGCATACTTGTCTTTGCTGAAGATTGATCCTGTCAGTCCGAATGGTGAAGTTTCATCGCATAATGTGAGTGTTTCCTCAAACTTTTCATCTTCATAAACATAAATTGTCATTACCGGTCCGAAGATTTCCTCTTCCATGGTGAAGAAATGAGGATCCGTGGTCACAATCACTGTAGGTTCTATGAAATATCCATACGATTTATCGCCATAGCCGCCTATTATGATTTTTGCATCAGGTGATGATCTGACTTTTTCTATATAGGACATTATTTTATCAAATGCAGGTTCATCGATAACGGCATTTACTGAATTTTTAAAATCGCTGACATCCCCGATCTTTATCTCTGATATCATCTCAAGCATATATTTTTTACTTTTTTCCCAGATCGATTGAGGAATATATGCTCTTGAAGCTGCCGAGCATTTCTGACCCTGGTATTCGAAAGCACCTCTTACTATTGCTGTCGCAAGTTCGGCAGGACTAGCTGAGTGATGGGCGAAAATGAAGTCTTTTCCTCCGGTTTCGCCGACAATTTTCGGATATGATTTATATACTTCCAGGTTATCGGAAATCTGTTTCCACAGAGTATTGAATGTTGAATTCGAACCTGTGAAATGGAGTCCGGCCATGTATGGATGCTTTAAAACCGTATTGGCTATCTTAGAACCCGGGCCCGGCACAAAATTAATAACTCCCGGAGGAACTCCGGCGTCTTCAAATACCTTCATCAGGTAATAGTTGGAAAGCAATGATGTTGTGGCTGGCTTCCATACCGTTGTATTGCCCATTAAAGCAACGCTAGTGCTGAGATTGGAAGCAATTGCCGTAAAGTTGAATGGGGTTACAGTAAAAATAAAACCTTCAAGCGGCCTGTATTCAAGCCTGTTAATATTCTCACTCTCGGAAATTGGCTGTTCGCGGTATATGAGTGAAGCAAAGTAATTATTAAATCGCAGATAATCAATAACTTCACAGGCTGCATCAATTTCAGCCTGCATTACATTTTTACCCTGTCCCAGCATTGTGGCTGCATTGATCCTGTACCTGTACTTTTTGGAGATGAGTTCAGCTGCCTTGGCCATAACTGCTGCCCTTTCCATCCACGACAGAGTCATCCATTCACATTTTGCCTCAAGAGCGGCTTCAATAGCAAGGGATGCTTCCTTCTCTGATGCCATATGATATGTTGCAAGTACATGCTTATGATCAGAAGGCATTACTATCTTCCCTGTTTTACCGGTACGGATCTCTTTACCCCCTATGATCAAAGGTATATCGACAACCTGATTTTTCTGAGCCTTCAGTTCTTCTTCGAGCAATTTACGTTCAGGGCTTCCTGGTCCATACGATAAGACCGGTTCATTTTTTGGTTCCCTGAAATTATATATTGCATTATTCATTTATATTTTTTTCCTTTTAGCAGACATGATAAACAAAAGCCACAGATGCACACAGGATTTTCGTGTTTCTCTGTGAACCTTCCATGGATTTCCTGATTTTTCTTAAATAAATCAATCACTATGTAAACATACTCATATTGTAAATGTTCATCTATGCCGGAAATCTGTTAAATTTACGTTTTAACTGTGTTCCGTTACTTTTCCAATCTAACTATAACATGCAGGAAACAAATTTTTATCATTTTTCTGAAAGAGGATCATTTCAAAAACTGAACACCCTTGATGAAGCATTGGTCAGTTTAAAAGAAAAGGGATTTATCTGGATTGATTATTATAAACCGGTAAAGGAAGATCTGCTTATTCTTACGGACAAAATAGGAATTCACCCATTATCAGTTGAAGACTGCCTTGACGAAAACCAGGTGCCGAAGATTGAGTATTTCAATAATAATATGTTTATCATCATCAATTCTTTCAGTTATATCCGGAGAGAACTTTTTATCGATGAAATAGATCTATTTTTAGGTATGAATTTTCTGATAACAGTCAGCGGTCATAATTCAGACACAAGAAGACCCCTCAACGATCTGGCCGGGATCATTTCCAAGGGACAACCAAAAGTTAATGCCGGTCCTGATCAATTAATGCATATGATTATTGATTTTATTGTTGATGAAAAATACAAGGCATTTGATGAAATGGAAGATGAGCTGATGGAGACAGAAGAATCCCTGATCAATGATGTTGAGAGCTTCGAGCCGGTTCTTCTTATTCAGATCAGAAGAAAACTGATGTCCCTCAGAAAAAGTCTCTTTCACGAGAGGGAAATACTTGTTAAAATATCAAGAGGTGACGAGCCCTTTATTAATAAAAAGCTGGTTGCTCATTACCGTGATATTTACGATCATCTAAATAAATTTTTTGAGCTGACAGAGACATACAGGGAAATAGAAACAAGCCTTATGGAGCTATATTCATCCCTTCTGAATAATCGCATGACAAAGATGTCGAATGAAACCAATACTTCAGTGAGAAGGCTTACAATGATTGCAACAATATTCATGCCCCTGACACTGATAGCAAGTATTGGCGGAATGTCGGAATATTCAATGATGACCGGACCTTCCAACTGGAAATTCACCTATCCTCTGTTCATTTTAGCTATGATAATAACGGGAATGGTGAACTATTACGTAATCAGTCGTATAGAGCGCAGGAATAAAACTCAGAACTGATAAAAAGTAAACTCACGGAGATCACCTGTGCATTTATGTATTATCAGGATCACTGATAATCCAGATCGAACATCATAAGTTTTTTCTCTCCAAAAGAGCATATAGCATAAGCAAAGAAAAGTCCGGAAAAAATATCGATACTGTAATGTCCATGAGCAAGGAAAAGTGTAATGATCACCAGGATCAGGCATATGAATATAAGCCATTTATAAAGTTTGTCATGGACGAGGAGGAAAAGGAGAAACACATTTCCTGCATGTCCGGAGGGGTATACTCCAAGGTCAAATCTTGAAAATCCGTTGAACAGCGGATCAGAACCACTGAACATGGGAGGATTTCCAAAAGGAGTGAGTACAATGAAGATCCCTCTTACAATGTAAAAAATAGCGCTCATCATAAGAATAAAAGGTACTCTGTTGAACTGATTCTTATGAACAATATAAATGAATACCAGTATTATTGGTATCAGAGCGAAAAGATCATAGTACAGAGCTACATTAAGGGCAGGCAGATTATCAAGAATAAGATCAGAAAGCATTGGCAGCTTCCCTCCCTCGCTTAAATGATTATGCAGGTAGGTCTGTGAAGCAATATTAAGAGCAGCTCCGGTGATAAATGACAGAATAGCAATATACAGATACTTGCTTTTCAGCAGCCAGTAAACGGATTGGGATAAATTGATTGAAGTGACTTTATTTCCTAAATTTTTCCAGTTCATTTAAATCCAGAATAAGTATTATACTCATGCACGGCCAGCCGGTTGAGTGCAAACAAAGATAAAAACTTTACTGAAAAAGAAAATAATTATGAATTTTCTGACATTCCGTTATAGATAGTCTGGATCTCTTCCCTGAATTCATCAGGGGCTTCGATATGTCCCCACGAAGTTTTGGTCTGCCATAATCCATCATAGGCAGAATCGTTATAGGAGCGTATAATATGGGGAATTTTCTTTTCTGTCAGAAGATCAGAAAGAAGTATTGCTTCGATCTGATTGTGAAAGGTGAGGATATTAACGGGATTGCTCATTGTTTTTAGTTTTAATGAAATCCATTAACTGCAAAGGTAACTACTCTATTAATAAAAATTCAGGAACATCTACCTTTTAACTCTTGAGGCCACTTCCAGCGAAAAAAACTCTTTATGGTCTTCAGACAGTGTCTTTTTTCTATATTTTTTAAGCCATCCCTCCCCACGCGAAGCGGGGCAGGATCACATAGAATAGAAATCAGGTAAGATATACCTCAAAGCTTTTTGTGGTTTAAATATTTAATTAATAACGTTTCAAATTCATGTTCGAAATTCGGAGTAAAGATATTCTCCCCGATATTGTTTTTTATATCCTGAATATTCCAGAATCTGCCTTCTGTAATTTCATCCTGATCAATAACCATAGCTTCATCATAAATGGTTGAATATGAATTGATCAGTTCTCTCTCACGTGAAGATCTCCACACGTATTTTCCAAGAAATTCAGGAATAAAATTCTTTAAACCAAGCTCTTCAAATGCCTCCCTCTGCAGAGCTTCTCCGACAGGTTCCCCGGGACTTAAGTGTCCACCAACAGATGTGTCCCACTTTCCTGGCTGAATATCTTTGTTCATCGACCTTTTCTGAAGAAATAATTCTTCTTTGCTGTTAAAAACATGAAGATGAACAACAGGATGGAGGAGAAAGCTTTTGCCATCATGGCAGATATTCCGCGCTGCTTCGCCAATGGTGTTGCCATCTTCATCAACGATGGGGAATATTTCTTCTGGATCGGCTTTCATGTTTGCAAAATTAGTGAAAAAAGTGTGAAACTTAAGGGAAAACTTCCCACCGGGGAACTGATTAAATAAACTTCCTTAAGCTGGCGGCCACAGGGTTGTGGGCAGCTGCGGGGAAAGGATTTAATTATTTTCCTATAATTGAAAACTGGCATTTTATCATATTTCCATCTTCATCCACTGCAGTAAGCACATGGTTTCCGGCCTCTGCCAGTAATTCGATCTGATGAATATTCCTGGTAGTTCCGATATAGATTTCATCAAGATGCCAGAAGATCTTTCCGGAAGGAATCCGGTGAGCTATTTCCGGAATTATCCTGGTTAATGACCCGGACTGATCGCGGGGAATGAAAATTTTTATTGATGGTGTCGGATATATAAACTCCATGGTCTGAATGCTTTTTCCGGAAGAACAGCCTGCAGCGACCGGAGGCAGTGATTTGTATTCCGGATGTTTGCGCTTGTAAAAATATTCCATTGCAGGAGGAAGAACAAACCACGGCACATTTTTGATTTTATCACCCGGGTAACAGTCAGATGTAACCTGGTATTCCCCTGATTTATCAAGGTGAATCAGCTGATGATAAATACACGATTCACTTCTTAATCCATTGATGGATGCAGGAATTTCGATTGTTTCGGGACAATCAGGACCTGCCCTGAAACCACTTGTTTTACACGTATTTATATATATGAGGTCCTCGTCGGGAGTATCGAACCAGTCTCCCTGAGGCATTATACCGGCCAGATCGAAAAGGATTGGTGCTGCAGCAGATACTCCTGTCAGTCCGGGCCTTCCTTCTCCGCTGCCGTTCCCTGCCCAGACACCAATAACATAGCCGGGTGTTGTTCCTACTGCCCAGGCATCTCTGAATCCGAAGCTTGTTCCGGTTTTCCAGGCAAGACCGGAGGATGACGAGAAATATTGCCAGCCGGCTTCGCTTACCGGCCTGTTAACCTTCTGAAGAGCTTCATAGGTCAGCCATATAGATGAGGCGCTTAATGGAGGATCAAGGTTTTTCCCTGACTTTTCTGACAATGAATCAGTTTTGATAATTACCGGCGGATGGTAATCATCTGTATAATATTTCTTTTCAGTCAGATAGGTATTCAGTACCCTTGAAAGAGAAGCATAAGCACCTGTCAGTTCCCACAGTGATGTTTCTCCACCGCCCAGGATGATTGATAATCCATAATAATCAGCTGGTTTATTGAATGTTGTAAATCCTGTATTATGAATAAAGCTGAGAAACTTTTCAGGATTATATTTCTGCAGCATTTTAACTGCAGGCACATTAAGGGACTGAGAAAGTGCAGAACCTGCTGATACAGCTCCATTATAAGTGTTATCGAAGTTCTTTGGTGAAAATCCGGGGAATCTTGTAGGTATATCTGCTATGATAGTGTTTGGTAAAAGATCACCCGATTGCTGCATAGCTGCATAAAGAAATGGTTTCAGTATGCTTCCTGTGCTTCGCAATGATTGTATGATATCAACTGACCCACCATGCAGCATGGCGCTCTCATTTGTGCTGTTTCCCACGTAAGCTAAAACGTTTCCGGTTCCTACTTCAACAATTATGCAGGCTGAATTGAAAATGTAATTTTCTGCAAGAATTTTCTGATGATCATTTATTATTTGGGAAGCTCTTTCCTGAATAACCGGATCGATTGTTGTTCTGATCATTTCGCCTTTTTTTTTCAGGAAGAAATAATCTGTAAGATGTGGTGCTTTTAGTGGCAGCGGTCCGGGAACACCCGGAAGAGGTTCTTCAACTGAGAGGACGAGTGTCAGCGAATCGATGTATCCTCTCTTATGAAGGCGATTCAGCAATTTATCGCGCTTTAGCTTAAGTACGTCCTGATTCCTTCCCGGATATACAAGTGAGGGAGAATTGGGAAGAATGGAAAGGGCGGCTGCTTCTGCCCATGTAATATCTGCAGCCGGCTTACCTGTATATCGCCATGATGCCGCTTCAAGTCCCACAATATTTCCACCAAACGGAGCATTGGCGGCATACATCAGGAGAATTGTCTTTTTAGACCTGAATATCTCAAGCTTCAATGCAGAAAAAACCTCAATCAGTTTATTCAGATATGTACGCCTGAAATTTCCTCCGGATAACCGGGCGACCTGCATCGTGATCGTACTTCCTCCGCTCACAATATGGCCTGATCGAATATTGCTTACGAGGGCACGTATTATAGATAGTGCGTTTATGCCCGGATGATAATAAAAATAGCGGTCCTCAAATGTCAGAAGCGACTTTTCGAATTTATCAGGTATATTCTTCAATCCCGGGAATCGCCACTGATCATCATCTGCAATACGTGCTCCCAGCAGACTGCCGTCATTTGCTTCTACTATTGTTGAAAGAGGAGAATTGAACCGCGGCATTGGTGAAAACAAAATCATAGCAGTGAAAATGGCTGCCGCAACAAGAAATATTTTTATTTTCTTATTCAAATTTTTCCCCGGTTACTTTAACGGTGTTTCCCGGAAACCTCGAATAATATCCTGCTGAATACATTGCCTCGCACCAGACAGATGGCTGATAAAAGTCTCCCTTATATGCAGCATTAAGAACAAGCACAAAGGTTTTTGTCTGCCCGCGGGTTAAAGAGAAATAAGTGTTTACACGGTCATCCCTGATATCGCGGTAATCATATGGACTGTCCTTTACTCCAAAATCAGCTTCAAATAACCTTGTGTTCTGTATTTCCCATCCTGATGGAACCATCTGTGTAAGAGCTATATTATCAACTGCCGATAGTGTCTTGTTGGTAACATTGACAACCATCAGGAAATCCGATCCCTGAGGCAGATCACTCTGATCAACAGGCTTCAATTCCATATTCAGGTAGCTGATTTTCATTGAGAGTCCCTTTTCCTCAGTTGTCCGTTCTGAAGTGAGGGGAATTCCCTTTCTGGTGAGAGTTATATATATTGGTTTATCTGAGGTGTTCCCGACGGTTAGTGAATTATTCCTGCTTAATAATTTTAATTCCCCGGAATATACTTTATTGTGTTGTACTATCTCGGTTGTTTTCTCTCCATTCAGTAAAATACCTATGGAGGATGTCTGTCTCGTGTTTTCAGGCATCAGTTCCATCCATTTCATGTAAGAAAACAATCCCCAGGCAACAGACTGAGTGCTGTACCATGTATCATTATTGAAATTATCACTTATCTCTTTCAGTACCGGGAGGGCCAGTTCCTGATTTCCAAGGAGAGTCAGAGTGTATAATATTATGGCCTTATCCCTTATTTCGCTTCCGTAATAATAACCGGAGTATTCCTGTTCGGTTTCAGTGTTTCTTATATCCAGAATTTTCCCTGCCACTTCGGGACGTCCAGCTGTTGCAAATGCTCCCGCAAGAAGCCATGCGGACAGCTGAGGAATTTCAGGTGTTTCACGGAGCCTGTTCATTGCTCCTTTTTCAGGATAACCAGCAAGAGCCAGGGTAAAGAGACGATATGCCTGATCATTTGCCGTATGTCTGTATTTCGTATCATATCTCCAGTCCTGTGCAGTTTTCTTCTGATACGACAGCCATTTCTGCATAAAAACTGCCGGAATATTGTAGCCCTTTCTCTCTGCTTCAATCATAAAATGACCTGCATATGAAGTCACCCAGTTATCGGGCTGAGATGAGCCCGGCCATAAAGCTATGCCGCCGCTTGCCATTTGCCTGGACATCATCAGGCTCACCGCTTCTGTGATATTCATTGACACCTTCTTTGCAGCATCAGGGTTTGTACCTTTGAGATCATTAATCCAGATCTGTGGGAAAGCTGCTGAAATAATCTGTTCCGAACAGCCATGGGGATATTCAATAAGATACTGAAGCCTTTTTTCAAGATTTATTGAAGGAATATAGGAAGCTTCAAGTACGGCTGAGTTGGAACCCTCTATTCCAAAAGGAGTAAAATTGGTTATCCATTTTTCACCCTGACCTAAAATCTTCAATTCCGATCGTGATTCAGGAGGATTCGGACTTCTTACCTCAAGCTCCATATCATATGTTGTTGTCTCTCCGCCTCCTGAAGCAGTAATGTTTATCCTGGCTATCCCTGTTTTATCTCCTGTAATGAATGAAAGCTCTGTATCGATTTCTCCTGTAGCTGAGGCATTTATTGTTCTTACACTATCTTCAAATGATATCAGACTATTACTGCTTGCTTTGATTCTGATTTCCTTTATGTCATTTTTCTGAACAAAGAGTGTAACCGGGAGTGCCGCTTTTTCACGCGGGCTGATCACCCTTGGAGCTGTAACAAGCACCATGAGAGGATCCCTTACAAATACAGGTTTTTCAGCAATCCCAAAAGATCTGTCATTTCCTGCAATAACCATAGTTCTGACAGATCCCGTATATTGAGGAAGCGTAATGGTGTGAGTATTGGTTTTACCCGATTCAAGAGTGAATGGGCCCAGGAATTTAACAACAGGTTTGAACCGCTGAGCTTTGTTTGCCGTTTTATCCATCAACTGTTCATCTCCCCCTATGGCAAAGATCCTTTCAAGCGTTCCACCGAAGGCTCCAAGCACCAGGTCATAGAGATCCCATGTTTGCACACTTAGGGCTTCGCGGGCATAAAAATAGTTCCATGGATCAGGTGTTTTGAATCCGGTAATGTCGAGCAAGCCTTCATCAACGACAGCCAGGGTATATGTCATGGCTTTTTTATTTTCCTCACTTACAGTTATCCTGAAGGGCTTCTGTGATCTTACCTCACCTGACATATTAATAACCGGCAGGAGTTTTGTCTGAGGATCTTCCACCATAATGGGAATAACCCCGTAAAGCCTAACCGGCATATCATTTATAGTCTGTGCATGAGGCTGAATTATGGTTACATATGCGTAAATATTGGGTGCCATTAAAGGTTTTGCCCTGAATGTAACTTTGGTATTTCCTTTTTCAGTGTTGACACGTAATTGTTCAAGTACGCCTGTTGAATTTTCCAGAGTAATTATTGCATGTGCTTTTTCGGGCGATGGAAAGGTTAAGCTTACCTCATCGCCAGAATTGTATTTTTCCTTATCAGTACTGATGGTGAGCATGGTAGCTGCCTCAGCATTTCCTTTCATTCCATATTCCCATGGCCAGTCAATCAGAAGGATCTTTCCCGTGGAGTGCCCTTCGGGCGTTGTCGCTCTGATCAGGTACCGACCCCATTCCTCTTTGGCTATTTTGAATCTGAAGGAGCCCTCTCCTTTTGAAGTTGAAATTGTTTTAACAATGACAGGCTTATAAATATCATTTGAAATATAATAAGCAAGATCCTCCTGGTCTGATTCCCACCACCAGCGGTATGAAATTTTATATACGGAGATTTCAACTTCTGAATTTACCGGAGTTCCATTCTTATCTATTGTAACAATCTTAACTTCATTATCGTTATCTGTGAAAAGCATCCTGCTTTTTCCTTTCAGAGCAGGAACATTTATTCCTGCAAAAACCGGATAGGGAGCATACTTGTATGTAGTCTGAATAATACTTTCATCACCTCCGGGCTCCATTGACTTTGCGGTAAAGATGGCGTTCAGCATTCCCGGTGCGTTGGACACTTTACCTGCATCGAACACTATGCCGGCATTTCCATTACCATCTACCGGTGAATTAAAAATATTTACTGTTTCAGATAAAAACCGGGTTGCCGGATCGTCGAAAACGTACTGGCTGAATCCGGCGAATTCAGTTTTGGAGTGCTTCAGGATATAATCGACAGAAGATCTCATGTTCCTTGCAACAGATCCGTTCATCCATTTAACATTCATTGTCCCCCTTGCGACGGGATCAGATCCGCCGAGGATCTCACCGGGAAAGGTCAGATTGATTTTGAGCCTGTTGGGCTTTATTGTTTCAACCCGGATTCTTTTTTCGAAAGTTGCACCCCCGATCCGTATTATTGCTTTATAGTTTCCGGTGATCGCGTCATGTGCAGTCAGGGTCTTAAATACCAGCAAATTGCTGCCTTCGGGCTTCCTGATCTGGTTATCGACCCTTTGTTCAAGAGGATTGATCATCTCGAACTGAACAGGGTGTCCGGCCGGAAGCTCTTTAAGCATATCTTTTATTAACACCGACAAATAGATTGAATCGCCGGGTCTCCAGACATCCCTTTCACCATAAATGAATGCCTTGATGCCATTTTCCGGTTTGCTTCCATCCACATCGAATGAGCTTAATGAGAGAGATGATCCATCATTGGTTTTAAGATAATTCCGGTCTTTATCCTTTGAAGCAATAATCAGAAATGGTTTTCTCTCACACGATAATTCAACAGATCCTTTCTGATCCGTTTTTCCTGAGATAACAAGCTGCATCTGGTAATCATAAACACCGATTGATACCTCATTCGAGGGCAATGCTGAAATAAGATCATTTACAATGACATGAAGGATATTATCATTGCCTTTTTTGGCAATCAGGCCCAGGTTGGAGGCAAATACATTTCTTGAAATCCTTTTATCCGGACCATAATATGCCTCCTTGCAAGGGTCATCGCTGTCTCTCCAGTCGAAATTGAAAGAATAGTACAGTGCATCAGCGTTTTCATCATAATAATTATCCGGATCGTCCCATCCTTCCCGTGCCTGACTGTCTGCCTGATCAAGCATTTCCTCATACTTGCTTTCTTCTTCAGAGGCGCATGGAAAAAGGGAATATGATTTTCTCATTCCCAGGTATACCTTATATAATATACCGGGCTCCACATCAATATAATCAGAAAGGTCTATTGTATAAAGGTTCCATGAACCGGTATTAACTCCCGAACCCGGTACCAGATCAACTCTTCCGGAATAGACAGGTATTCCGAATCGTTTCAATGAATATCCGCCGTTCAGATCGCTTTCCTGGAGAAAGTATGGAAGGTTGTCTTCAAAGATCCTGACTATCTTCAGGTCAACAGCTTTCAGGTTTGCAGCTTTAAAAGGAAATATAAGATTCTGGGAAGAAGGCAGTATTATTCCGTTTCCTGCGAGGGAAATTGAAGGGGGAACAGGGGTGAAGTCAAGTTGCTTACGGAATGCTGAAGGAAGAGTTATTCCTTTATTATTCTTTAATGAGGCTTCGATATTCAGCTCTGTGCTTTCAGTAAATCCTGTAACAGGAAAAAGGCTGACTACATTCATATTGATGCTGACAGTGGTTTCCTTTCCGGGTGAAAAATGTATTAAGCCAATAAGTTCCTGTGATCCATCCAGAGGATCTGAAAAAACCACGTCAACTCTCTGGCCTTCGCCCGGAATTGAAATAACATCAAGAACACTGAATTCCCCGGCACCAGGAATTCTCACGGAAGATGAACCTTTCTGGTTCACTCCGGCTGAATTACCATCCCAGGAGAGGACAAGATCAGAACCATTATCATTTCTTTTTATTCCCTGAATACTGAATCTGTGAACAAGCCTTTCGGAATGCTCCCATATAATATCCGGTTTTTTTCTGCCGTTCTTTACGGCTAAGTAGCTCTCAACTTCTGATGAAGGAATAAAATCTGAAGTAATTATTTCTCCGTTAAGATTATATGAATTTCCCTGATCATTCTCACAGACAAGGGCTCCAAGTGATACACGGAAATCCTTTTTAAGTGTCTGGATTCTTATTGGAAACACTTTCAGCCTTTCCTCAACTTCTGATAACCGTGTGAGATTTAATCCTCCTGAATAGATAGTTCCCTCTTCAAGTGGTCGTGAGGGTGTAAAGGCAATAGTTGTTTCATCTTTCCATTCTGTTTTCCCCTTGATGGATGGTTCGAAGAAGAAAAGACCTGAAGCTGATCTGTCAGCTTTGGCTGCAAATTCAGGAGTTAATCTTATCTCAATAGGTGTGTTTGCAGGAATAATGCCCGATGTAAAACCGGCTATGTATTTGCTGAAACCTTTATCGAGTGGTAAGTCGGCCGGAACAGATTGATTTCTCCTTGCCTTCAGGGGGTTGACCAGCTTATCTTCACGCGGACCGCACGAGATTATGAATAATAAAATAAGAAGTGACTGAATGAGTTTTGAAGGATTCATATTCAGGTAAGTTAATTCAAAGCGAAAGATCGGATTATAGAATCTAATGTACAAATAAATATCAAATAAGGAGTGGAGGCGTGAGACAGAGGATTGGGCTTGGTGTTGGCCTGCCCTGACCGACGAAGGAGCGTCAGGGGTGCTGGGTGAGGTTATGGTGTAACCATCTCGGTCCTTAACTTTGCTACATAATCACGTATGTTATTAAGGGTTTCAACAGTTATTGTCATTTCGCTGCCTGAGGCACGGAATACCATTTTTGATTTATCTATCTCCAGGTCTCCCTGCTTGAAATAGATATCGAATGTATCGAAGTAGTTCTTGAGGTACTTCAGTTTTTTTGTATAATAAACAACAACCGGATCATCATAATAATTTTTCATGAAGCTCAGGAGGGTTGTCAGGGTATATTTTTGTTCAGCTATTTTCTGGACTACTTCCGGATCCGGATTTGCAGGATCATAAAGCAGCTGTGTTGCTAAGTACATTGCTTCAACCCATCCGCCTGTAACAATAAGGCCGGCTGTACTCTCCCTCCCTGATTCCCTGAGATGATCCTCCATTTTTTTATAAGCAGTATTCATGAGCGCCATAACTGAGTCAGGATCAGCTGATTCGTTCTGAACTTTTTTGATCGGATCTGTTATGTAACTGTCGGGAATTCCCAGTTTGTTGCACATATCTCTAATAGTCATCATGTATCCAATCATTTCCTGACCGATACCGAATATCTTGATATATCCGAAATCGACACCGTATATACCAGTATTGATGGCTGTTTTGGAACTGCTGATATACAAATCTTTTTTTGAGCCTGGGTTTAAGGCTTCATTGTTGTAAGGAACGCCAAGCCTGTTGAACATCCGCGATATCTCAACAGGAGTAAGGATGCCGTAGTAGATTTCATTTCTTGCAGCAGGCAGTACATGTCCGGTTGAATCTGTTTTATAAGTGGTAAACACAGGAACGAAAGTGTCCATTTCTTTTATCTGTGGCTTGCAGGAAAATATAGATAGAAACAGTATAATTATCAGACAGGAGAGCGGACTTTTCATTTTTTGTTTAAAAGTATGACCAAAATTAAGAATAAATCTGAATTATGGAAATCTGTTCTGCAATACATCATTTTCAATCTCCCAATCTCTCATTCTCCCCTTCTCCCTCTCTCCCTCTCTCCCCTTCTCCCTCTCTCCCCTTCTCCCTCTCTCCCCTTCTCCCATTCTCCTCTTCTCCCCCTCACTCTTCTCCTCTTCTCCTCTTCTCCATTCTCCTCTTCTCCTATTCACCCCCTCACTCTTCTCCCCTCTCCCCCTCTCTTCTTTCCCCTCACAATAAAATCCTTCCTCCCAGCTTTTTGGAAATAGCTCCCAGCGCCACACTGAGGTTTGCATATCGTTTCTGAAGAATAAGTACTTTTTCAGTATCACCCGCTTTTACTGCATCTTCAAGAAGAGCCATTATTTCTTTTCTTTTCATGATGATCTTGTCGCTTTTGAATTTAAGGACTGCATCACCGACGATTTCCTTTACTTTCATCTCTTCGGTCTCAACATAGGTCTGTTTGTCTTTCCAGATCCTGCTAAGCTCGTGTGAATCAGCAAGAAGATCAGCTGAAAGTGCTGAAATTTCGGGATCTTCATGCTTGACAAACTGCTTATCTCCGGTTATAAGTCCATGCTGGACATGAAACCTGAAATCGTCAAAGATCTTTGCACAGACCCTTTCGTCAAATTTGAGATCATCGGATGTAATTTCCCTGACAATGTAATCTGATACCGTTAGCACCTCTTCCTGACCATCGTCCTTAGCCGGAGATTTTTCAAATTCAACACTTCCGAACTTGAGCAGCAGGCGGATAACTTCTTTCTCCGAGTAGTAGGTTACAATATCCCTTTGTATAGGCTTAATAATGACCGGGGGAGGAACAGGAAGATCTTCCGGACCGGGATATTTATTCCTGTCCTGGAAACTCTTCTGTTGCCTCAGCTTATTTACTTCATGGTAGAGGATTGGCTCACTTACTTCCAGAACTGTGCTGCACTCCTTTATATATACTGTTCTGGTGATTGTTTCGGGGATCACAGCAATGGACTTGACAATATCGCGTATAAGATCTGCTCTTTTAATAGGATCGTTTACAGTTTCTGAAAGAAGCATTTGCGTCTTGAAACGGATAAAATCTGTTTCGTTTTCCTTTAGGAATTTAAGGAAATCTTCATTGCTGACTTTTTTCGAATAGGAATCGGGATCCTCATTATCGGGCAGAAGAACGATCTTTACATTCATTCCTTCCTCGAGTACCAGGTCTATCCCGCGCAAAGAAGCTTTTATTCCGGCAGCATCGCCGTCGTATAATATTGTAATATTCTGTGTGAACCTTTTTATCAGTCGGACCTGTTCCTGAGTCAGGGAGGTTCCAGATGAGGCGACTACATTTTCAACATTCGCTTCATGAAGAGACAACACATCGGTATAGCCCTCAACAAGGTAACATCTGTCTTCGTTTGTAATTGATTTCCTTGCCTGGTATATGCCATAGAGAATACGGCTTTTATGATATATTTCTGATTCAGGTGAATTAAGGTATTTGGCGGTCTTCGGATCTGTTTTGAGGATCCTTCCTCCAAAACCGAGAACTTGTCCTGACAGGGAATGTATAGGAAACATCACTCTTCCGCTGAACCTGTCGAATATGCGTTCTTCATGCTGGATTGACAGTCCGGTCTTCACAAGGTAATCTTGTTTATATCCATCCCTGAGAGCCTTTTTAGAGAAGCCATCACGGGAAGCAAAGCTGTAGCCGACGTCGAATTTTTTAAGGGTATCCTGCCTGAAACCTCTTTCCCTGAAATAGGTGAGTCCTACTGAAATACCCTCATCAGACTGAAAGAGATTTTCACTGAACTGACGTGCTGCATATGATGAAACAACAAGAAGGCTTTCTCTTTCATTCTGCTTGTCAATTTCCTCGCGTGTCAGCTCTTTTTCGACAATCTCAATATTGTATTTTTTGGCGAGGTATTTAAGAGCTTCCGGATAAGTGAGATGTTCATGCTCCATTACGAAGTTGACGGAGTTGCCAACCTTGCCGCAACCGAAGCATTTGAAGATCTCTTTGGATGGGGATACGGTAAATGAAGGTGTCTTCTCATTATGGAACGGACACAAGCCCAAATAGTTAGTACCTCTTTTTTTAAGAGGAACAAATTCCTGGATTACGTCAATGATCTGAGCAGCATCTAGGATTCGTTCTATCGTGGAGCGGTCAATCATGGTTCAAAGATAGAAAGTTTTGTCTCCAAACTGAGGGGGGCTTTAAAAGCTTTAGAGACTGGCCCCATATCCCGATCTGGCCCCAAACCCCCTATGGGATCTGGCCCCCAAACCCCCTAAAGGGGGCTTTAAGAGCTTTTCAGCTTATTTACTTCATTAAGAATACAATCCTTAACTACATCAATATTTTCAAAAACTTCTTTATTTGTAAATCGCAGGATCTTTATACCAAATTTTTCAATATCATGAGTTCTTCCATCATCATACTCGATAACTTCCTTTTGTAAATGGATATCTCCATCAATTTCAATTGCCAGTTTACATTTATGGCAATAAAAATCTACAATGAAGATATCAATTGGATGCTGTTTTTTAAACCTTACATTAAAAATATCCTTTCTTTTGAGAACTTCCCATAAAGCTTTTTCAGCATCGGTCATATTATTTCTTAATTCAAATGCTTTAATAAAAATGTTTTTGCCGGCACCGTAAAACATGCTTCGTTCAATTACTCTCTTTTGCATGATATAATTTGAATACATCGAATAAATAAAAATATCATTAAAAAAGCATCCTTCAAAATTTAAATAGCTCTTCTAAGCCCCCTTCTGGGGGGTTTGGGGGCCGGATTCCGCATGCGAAGAGTGAGATAATCAAACTACAGTTCTGAAATACCCGATTGTTTTGGTAAGGCCGGTTTCAAGATCCACTTTGGGAGACCAGTCCAGTTCCCTTCTTGCCAGAGAAATATCAGGTTTCCTCTGTTTCGGATCATCTTCGGGGAGTGGCAGATGCACAATCCTGGATTTTGAACCTGTCATCTTAACCACCGTTTCAGCAAGGGAATTAATTGTAAATTCAACCGGATTCCCGAGGTTGACAGGACCTGTGAGGTCATCCGGAGTACCCATTAACTTCATCAGACCTTCAATCAGATCATCAATATACTGAAAGCTGCGGGTATGCGAGCCGTCACCGAATATCGTAATATCTTCACCTTTAAGCGCCTGGACAATAAAATTTGAAACAACCCTTCCATCATAGGCATTCATCTTCGGACCATAAGTATTAAAAATCCGGGCAATTTTGATCTTCACATTGTTCTGGTTATGATAATTCATAAAGAGAGCTTCAGCGCATCTTTTGCCCTCATCATAACATGCTCTTGGTCCAAGGGTATTAACATTTCCCCAGTATCCTTCATGCTGCGGATGCACTTCGGGATCCCCATAAATCTCACTTGTTGAAGCCTGAAGTACTTTCGATTTGGTCCTTTTTGCCAGCCCCAGCACATTAATGGCTCCTATGACTGATGTCTTTATCGTTTTAATTCCGTTGTACTGATAGTGAATAGGTGAGGCCGGACAGGCAAGGTTATATATTTCGTCTGTTTCAACATACAATGGCATGGTTATATCATGCCTGATCAGTTCAAAATACGGATTGTTGAGCAAATGAATGATATTCTGCTTAGACCCTGTAAAGTAGTTGTCAGCACAGATCACCTCGTTACCAAGATTGAGCAGACGCTCGCAAAGGTGTGATCCTATGAAACCGGCGCCACCGGTGACCAGTATTCGTTTCATAAATTCTCTAAATGATATTTACAAATATAGGAAAAAGAGATGAGGGAGGGAAGGAGGGAAGAGACGAAGGGACGAAGGGACGAAGAGATTGAGGCGCGAAGCGACGAAATTCCGCGAAGCGGAACGAAGGGACAGAGAGACGAGGGGGAGAAGGGGTGAAGGGGTGAAGGGGAGAAGGGGAGAAGGGTGAAGGGGTGAAGGGGAGAGGGGGAGAAGGGGTGAAGAGATTAAAGTGAAAGGGGAAGAAATATTTGTATTGATCGGAATTTGTGGTTAAATTTGAGTTACTCGTGCTAAAAAATTATATTATGAAAATTTTAAGATCTCATAAAGAGCTTGATGTCTATCAATTAGCTTTTGGTACATCAATGGAAATCTTCCATATCACCAGGTCATTTCCTAAAGATGAAATATATTCATTGACAACACAAATTCGCAGGAGTTCAAGATCGGTATCTGCAAATATTGCATAAGCTTTCAGAAAAAGAAGATATGAAAAAGCATTTATTGCGAAGTTATCTGATTCAGAAGCCGAAGCCGCTGAAACCCAGGTCTGGATAGATTATGCTCTGGAATGTGGGTATATTTCCCGTATTGAACACGCTAAAATCTTCAACTGCTATGAAAACATAATTGGCAAACTGGTAAACATGATGAATCAACCCGAAAAGTGGAGCATTTGATCCTTCTTCGCCTCTGCCTTCACCCAGTCTCCCCTTCATCCTTTCTCCCAGTCTCCCCCTCACCCTTTCTTCCCCTCACCCTTTCTCCCAGTCTCCCCCTCACCCAGTCTCCCTTTCTCCCCCTCACCCAGTCTCCCCCTCACCCTCTCACCCACTCACCCAGTCTCCCACTCACCCAGTCTCCCCCTCACCCAGTCTCCCCTTCACCCAGTCTCCCCATCTCCCTCTCAATTCTTCCTTACCTCAACCCTGATGATCACGTCATCGATCTCAACTTCCTTTACATTGTTTTCCCCGAATGAAGTTACAAGGTCGACTGTAGTTGCCAGGGTCTGGGAACTGATGTATCCTGAATGTCTTTTAACAGCTTCACGCACGAATTCATGATCTTCAATGAGGACGGTTATCTTATCTGTAACATCGTACCCGTTTTCCTTCCGGATATTCTGGATCCTGTTGACAAACTCCCTTGCGATACCTTCAAAACGCAGATCATCAGTAACTGTAACATCCAATGCAACAGTCAGCCTTCCATCATTGGCAACCTGCCAGCCCGGTATATCTTCAGAGATTATGTCAACATCTTCCGCAGTAAGTGTTATCTGCTGTCCGTTTAAGGTAAGTGTGTGGTTTCCTGTATTTTCGAATGCAACAATCTCCTGTGGAGTAAAACGCGAAATGGCATTGCTTATCTCTTTCATGAGCTTTCCATGACGCGGGCCAAGCGTTTTGAAGTTAGGCTTTATCTTTTTGACCAGTATGGATGAAGTATCATCAATATATTCTATCTCCCTGACATTAACTTCTGCAAGAATGAGATCCTTAACGGCTTCAAGCTTGTTTCTGAAATAATTATCAGGAACAGGAATCATTATCCGTGCCAGAGGCTGCCTGACTTTTATAGAGACTTTGCGTCGCAATCCAAGGATCATTGAAGAGACTTTCTGTGCAATATCCATTCTCTCCTCAAGATTCTTATCAATCAGTGACTCATTATATTCCGGGAAAAGTACAAGATGGACTGAATCCTCTTTATGACGACCGGTAGCATTATTGAGATCGGTAAATAAACGGTCGGTAAAAAACGGCGCTATCGGAGCTGCGAGCTGGCTGACAGTCTCAAGACAGGTATAAAGAGTCTGATAGGCCGACAGCTTATCCTTATCGTATTCCCCTCCCCAGTAACGTTTCCTGTTAAGCCTTACATACCAGTTGCTGAGGTTTTCCGTGACAAAATCCTGAATAGAACGTCCTGCGCGTGTCAGATCATAATTCTCATAACAACCTCCGACTTCCCTGATCAGAGAATTCAGCAGGGATATTATCCAGCGGTCAATCTCGGGCCTCTCGCTTACCGGGATCTCCTTTTCTGAATATCTGAAATTATCCACATTGGCATAAAGGGCAAAGAAAGAATATGTATTATAAAGTGTTCCAAAGAATTTACGTCTGATCTCATCAACTCCGGAGATATCGAACTTCAGATTATCCCAGGGCTGGGCATTGGTGATCATATACCACCTCAGGGGATCGGAGCCATATTCTTCGATTGCAGAGAACGGATCGACAGTATTCCCCAGTCGTTTTGACATCTTGTTACCGTTCTTATCGAGAACAAGACCATTGGAAATAATATTCTTGAAAGCCACTGAATCTGAGATCATTGTGGCAATTGCATGAAGAGTGAAGAACCAGCCTCTTGTCTGATCAACACCTTCTGCAATATAATCTGCAGGGAACATTTCATGGAAATTATCCTTATTCTCGAAAGGATAATGAACCTGGGCATACGGCATGGCTCCCGAATCAAACCATACATCAATAAGGTCGGGTTCGCGAAACATCTTCTGACCTGATTTGCTCACTAATATAATGTCATCTACGAAAGGACGGTGCAGATCGAACGTCTCATAGTTTTCCTGTGAATTATCACCTTCGGTAAATGCGGCAAGCGGATTATTTTTCATGAAACCTGCCCTGATGGACAATTCTACTTCTGCTTTTAACTCTGAAGCCGAACCGATGCATTTTTCTTCTTTCCTGTCTTCTGTAACCCATATAGGCAGAGGTGTACCCCAGTAACGTGAGCGTGAAAGATTCCAATCGACAAGGTTCTCGAGCCATTTCCCAAACCTGCCGGTTCCGGTAGATTTCGGATTCCAGTTGATTGTGTTATTCAGCTCGATCATGCGATCGCGGAATGCAGTTGTTCGGATGAACCATGCATCGAGAGGGTAATAAAGAACAGGCTTATCGGTCCTCCAGCAATGGGGATAACTATGTACCTGTTTTTCGATCCTGAAAGCTTTGCCCTGCTGTTTCAGCATAACTGCAATCTCTACATCAAGTGTTTCGGTTTCAGGCGGAAGATTATCATCGTAATCGTTTTTAACAGGACGGCCTTCAAAAACTTTATATGTATTCAGATTGACATATTGCTTTACAAATGAATCATCCAGATCAGCCACGGGAACCATGTACCCTCTTTTGTCGACCATAGGTCCTGACGAACCGTCTTTTCTCCTGACAAGGAGAGGAGGGACGCCGTTTTCTTTTGCAACCTTATAGTCATCTGCTCCGAAGGTAGGAGCAAGGTGAACTATCCCAGTTCCATCCTCTGTTGTAACAAAATCGCCAGTCAATACACGGAAGGCACCTTCTCCGGGATTGATCCAGTCAATCAGCTGTTCATAGTTGATACCTTCAAGCTTCTTCCCCTCAAATTCATCAAGCACTCTGAACGGGATCTTTTTGTCCCCCGGTTTATATTCCGAAAAATCAAGTTCTGAATTGGATTCAGGGAACAATGAATTCAGAAGGTTTTTTGCAATTACAACAGTTATGGGTTCGCCGGAGTATGGATTAAAGGTCCCGACCTTAATATATGTGATGTCTTTACCGACAGCCAGTGCAGTATTCGATGGCAATGTCCAGGGAGTTGTGGTCCATGCCATTATGTGTAAATCTTCGGTTTTGATATTATTATAAAGGAGGTCAGATTTTTTATCCCGGATAACCTTAAACAAGGCGATACAGGTAGTATCCTTGACATCGCGGTAGCAACCGGGGAGGTTTAGTTCATGTGAGCTCAGGCCTGTTCCGGCAGCTGGTGAATAAGGCTGAATTGTATAACCCTGGTAAAGGTAGCCCTTTGTATAGAGATGTTTCAGTAGCCACCAGAGTGTTTCTATGTAACGGTTATCGTAGGTGACATATGGATGATCCATATTGACCCAGTATCCCATCTTACGGGTAAGGTCTTCCCATAGATCGGTATATTTCATTACATCGGTACGGCAGGCTTTGTTATAATCTTCAATCGATATTGTCTTCCCGATATCTTCCTTGGTTATTCCAAGAGCTTTTTCAACTCCCAGCTCAACGGGCAGGCCGTGGGTATCCCACCCGGCTTTGCGTTTCACTTCATAACCACACTGGGTTTTGAAACGGCATATGGCATCTTTGATAGTACGGGCCATGACATGGTGAATGCCCGGGATCCCATTTGCAGAAGGCGGACCTTCATAGAATACAAATTCACCCTTCCCGTTTATCTCGCGAACGCTTTTATGAAAGGTATCATTCTCATCCCATACTTTCAGAATCTCCTTGTTAACCTTTGAGAGATCAAGACCTTTATATTCAGGAAACCGTTTCCCCATTGTATCAGACAGTTATTAAAATTTATAACGTATAAAAAACCGCACAAAGATAGTAAAAAAGGCGTAAAGGAGTAAGGAAGGAAGGGCAATTTGGGAAAAAAGGACATAGGGTTTTAGAGACTGGGAGACTGGGAGACGAAGAGACTAAGGGACTAAGAGACTGAGAGACTGAGAGACTTAGGGACGAAGAGACTTAGGGACGAAGAGACTTAGGGACTAAGGGACTAAGAGACGAAGAGACTTAGGGACGAAGGGACTAAGAGACGAAGAGACTGAGGGACGAAGAGACTGAGGGACGAAGAGACTGAGGGGCTGGAAGACTGGGAGACTGAGGGACTGGGAGACTGAGAGACGAAGAGACTAAGGGACATAGGGACGAAGAGACTGAGGGACTGGGAGACTGAGAGACGAAGAGACTAAGGGACATAGAGACACAGGGACGAAGGGACTAAGTGATTAAGTCACTGAGTGATTAAGTCATTTTCACCATGACCAATTCTCCGGATGAATGGACATCATTACAATTTTGCCAATGATGTTTTCATAAGTAGTATTGAATTCTTGATGCTCTTCGACTTTAATGTACTTGCAACTTAAGGCAAAATCAAGCCAGGTTTGAGTTTCTGCTGCTTCGCCTTCAGAATCGGTTAATTTTGAAATAAAAGATTTAGGATATCTGCGTTTTCTAAAAGCCTCAGCAAGATTTCCACAAACTGATCTGGACGACCTTCTCATTTGATCCGTCAGTGAGTAAGTCTCTTCTTTAGGGAATTTTTTCGAAATTTCAAAAATCTCCATGGCAGCAGTAAAAGCAAGCTTGTAAACCTCCAATTCCTTATGAGATCTGATTTTCATAATGCAACGATTTTGAATTAAATATTTATTTCCAACCTAAAGATATAATATTTTCGTCTCTTCGTCTCTTCGTCCCTCAGTCTCTCCGTCCCTCCCTCCGTCTTTATTTTCCTATCTTTGCAGTATATTCTCTTAAGATGAAGAATCTTGTGATATTGACCGGTGCCGGGATGAGTTCAGAAAGCGGGATAAAAACCTTCAGGGATTCCGGCGGATTATGGGAAGAGTATGATGTAACCGAAGTAGCCACTCCCATGGCATGGGCTAAAAACCTTGACCTTGTGCTCAGGTTTTATAATGAAAGAAGAAGACAGCTTGAACGCTGTGAACCTAACGAAGGACATAAAGGTATGGCTGCACTCGAGAAATATTTTGATGTTCACATAGTTACCCAGAATATTGATAATCTTCATGAGCGTGCCGGCAGCACAAATGTATTACATCTGCATGGAGAGCTCACAAAAGCAAGAAGCACAGCTGATCCTTCGCTTGTTTATGATATTGGATATAAGGATATTATTCAAGGTTCAGTTTGTGCAAAAGGGAGCCAGCTCAGACCTCATATTGTATGGTTTGGCGAGGAAGTGCCAATGCTTGAGGAAGCTGTGAGTATTACAGCTGCTGCAGATATATTTGTTGTAGTCGGCTCCTCTCTGGAAGTATATCCGGCAGCCGGATTAATAAATTATGCACCCTATAAGGCTCCGCTTTGGCTGATTGATCCAAAAGAGGTTGTTGTTCCCATTAGCCGGAAGGTTGAGGTGATAAAAGAGAAAGCATCGGCAGGAGTGGCAATACTGACAGAGAAGTTGCTGGCCATGATGCTTTGAACTCACCCACTCCGCCCTCACGCAAAAGCGGTACAGGCTCTCTCTGCGTTGCAAAGAGTGAGGTTAAGAGAGGTGAGTTCATGAATTAAGAGCAGAGAGAGTATGTATTAAGAATCCCGCCGGAAGCGTGATACAGCAAGGTGCCAGGTCTGCAGGGTGGGATAGGGGGTGAGTTCATGATTACATAATGGATTTTGTTTACTACTTTTGTAAAGCTATGGGAAAACGGAAAATAGTACTCGCAGTTACAGGTGCAAGCGGTTCAATCTATGCAAAGAAGCTTCTTGGAAAGCTTATGAAGTCTGAAACACTTCCCAATGAGATTGCTGTAATTTTTTCAGATACTGCCCGTCAGATCTGGCTATCCGAGATAGGGAGGAAATTTACTCCGGAGCCGCCTGCGAAGGAGTATGAAAACACTTCCTATTTCGCTCCGTTCGCATCGGGCTCCTCAGGCTACGATACCATGATTATATGCCCTGCATCGATGGGCACTGTGGGACGTATAGCCAATGGAACATCCGATGGTCTTATTGCACGTACTGCTGATGTGATGCTGAAAGAAAGGAGAAAGCTGATAATTGTTCCAAGAGAAGCCCCATACAGCCTCATACATTTAAATAATATGAAAACCCTTACTCTTGCCGGGGCGGTTATTTGTCCTGCAACACCTTTTTTCTACAGTAATCCCAAAACAATAGATGATCTGGTGATGACTGTCGTTGACCGCATAATTGATCTTGCCGGATTTTCCAACAATAGTTTCAGATGGATGTCCAATGATTGACCTCCGGATCATAAAGTTTTTCAGGAAACATCATGTTCTGACAATTGCTACCAGTGTTGAAAATGAACCCTGGTGTGCTAATTGTTTTTATGTTTATCTTGAAAAAGAGAATTCCCTGGTTTTTACCTCCGGTACTGATACGCGCCATGGTAAGGAATTTCTAAAAAATCAGGTTGTGGCCGGATCGGTTGTACTGGAAACGATGATCATTGGTAAGATACGGGGTATCCAGTTTCAGGGAATTATCAGTGAAGCATCAGACGAGCTTCTTGCAATTGCAAAAAGAGCTTATCTGAAGAGATTTCCTGTGGCAGCTTTGATGGATACCAATCTATGGATTGTCAAACTGACATTAATCAAAATGACTGATAACAGGTTTGGCTTTGGCAAAAAGGTAATGTGGTCTGAGGGTTCCCCTCACTGATACTTAAATCATTAGTTTACGACACATGAAATGTTATTTGAGGCCACCTCTCTGCGTGTCAAAGAGTTAAAAACGTGGCTTCAGCTTCTTTAGTATCAACCCCCTAACCCCCCGGGGGGGGTTTTAAGAGCGTTAGATAACGAAAGAGAAGTGGGGCTTTACATTTATTAGAAATTAATCACTATTTGGAGCAAACCTTCATTAGTTATAAGAATTGAAGAAATACTTTCTAATTTTGCAGGACAAAAAATGAAATAAGAATATGTTTTCCGGTATAATAGAAGAAGCAGCTTCAGTTGTAAAACTTGAAAAAGACAAAGACAACCTTCATATGACTATGAAATGTTCATTTGTAAATGAACTGAAGATAGATCAGAGCATATCACATAATGGTGTATGTCTGACAGTTGTCAGGAAAGAAAATGATACATATACAGTAACGGCAATCAGGGAGACTCTTGAAAAAACCAACCTTGGATTACTGAAGCCGGGTGACAAAGTCAACCTCGAACGCAGCACTAAACTCGATGGACGGCTGGATGGTCATATGGTGCAGGGACATGTTGATCAGACAGCAGTATGTACGGAAGTAAAAGAAGCCGGAGGAAGCTGGTATTATACATTTCAATACGAACCTGCTCAGGATGACTATATTACGGTTGAAAAAGGTTCAGTTTCAGTCAATGGTGTGAGCCTTACAGTTGTCAATTCAAAACCAGACTCATTTCAGGTGGCGATAATCCCTTTTACCTGGGAGGTCACTAACTTCCACCAGATCAAAAAAGGAACTGTTGTTAATATAGAGTTTGATATTCTGGGAAAGTATATAGCGAAGATCGTGAGACAGCAGCTGGGGAAGTAGGAACAGTTTAAAAAATATTAAGTGAAAGGCTTTGTCTACATAATGACAAATGTTACCAATTCTGTTCTATACACTGGTGTTACCAGCGATCTTGGTGAAAGGGTAAATCAACATAAATTAAAGAAACATCCGGGAAGCTTTTCTGCAAGGTATAATATCTGCAAACTTGTTTACTATGAAAGCTGTATTACCATTGGGGAAGCTATTAAAAGAGAAAAGGTTATAAAAGGAGGTTCCAGGAAGAAGAAACTGGAGTTGATAAACAGTATTAATCCCGGTTGGAGGGATTTAAGTTTAATTCTGGATGCGAGGGAGGGATTGCTTCGCCCTTCGGGCTCGCAATGACGGTGGATGAAAGGTGCTTTTTGTATTACCCTTCGGGCTCGCAATGACGGTGGATGAAAGGTGCTTTTTGTATTACCCTTCGGGCTCGCAATGACGGTGGATGAAAGGTGCTTTTTGTATTACCCATCAGGCTCGCAATGA
>JBBQJD010000013.1:0-54322 GCA_038325595.1 Bacteroidales bacterium
GCGTGGTGGCTTGTTCTCATCTTTAGAAGGTGGCATAGAGCTATTGCTGCTATCTTTTCTTGTTTTGTATCGCACCAATTCGTCTTCAAGGAATTTTATTTTTGCTTTCAGCAATCTATTCTCTCGCGCCTGCATCTCAACCCTGAAATCCAATATATCAAAGAACGTAATCGCCTATTTATCAAACAGTAAAATAATATTTGTTCATATGTGGTCGTTTTTGAAAAATATCACACATGTAAAAATAAAAATGTTAATTTCGAAAGACAAATTGTTAACAACACCTGATTTTTTAACTGTAGGCACTCCAAACTTTAGTTCACTTTAGGCACTGATTAGTTACAACATAAAATACTTTTAGCACATATAAAGGATTATTTCTACGCATGCTTGAGATGATCAGTGAGCTTAAGGGATTAATAAGATCTTACCTGCAGACATATTTTCCCGGTAATTATCAACCGCCTCCTGTATTTTAGTCAGGTGAAATCTATTCCGGATAACTATACTTAGATCAGACTTCATTAACCTTTTGGCTTTCAGCATGTTCATTCCGACTTTCAGAATACTGTTTTCCTTTACATAATTAGCCAGAAAGAATCCAGAAATACATATGTTATTACCTATAAGGTTTCCCGGGTTGATCGGAAGGTGATTTTCTCCGGTCTGATTACCATGCATATTACCATAAATTACTACTGAACTATTTGCAGGAAGAACTTCAATCATATACTGAAGCTGAGTACTGCAGATTGCATCAAAAAGTATTTTTGCATTGAGTTGCCCTGCCAATATTTTTAGATCACCAATAAATGAAGGATGCGAACTGTCAAGGACATATATGGAACCCTCTGACCTGAGCTTTTCGGCCTGCACCTGATTTCTTACAATATTTATTACCTTTATATTATTCTCACCGGCAAGATGTTCGATCATTCTGCCAAGGGCACTGGCAGCAGGATTATTTATAATTGTTTTATGCCTGTTCTTTCTGATAATTTCAAAGAAAGCTATTGCCGTAAGCGGATTTATCAAAAGCATCGAACCCTGCTCATCATCAATGCTGCTGCTGAGAGGAAAACACATACCTGCCTTTGTTACCATATACTCTGCCCAGGTACCGCTGGTACTGTATGCTGAGGAACATGCTACTCTTTTACCCATCATAAAACGAGGGAGTATGCCTTTTCCGGCAGCAACTACCAATCCGCTACCTTCCAGTCCGGGAATGAAAGTTGTAAGATCATTTTCATGACGAGCATTCTTCAGCCTGGCCAGATCTGATGGATTTACGGGTGCAGCTGAAATCTTTACAAGCACTTCCGATGGTCCGGGTTCTGGTACCGTGACTTCTTTAACAATAAGCTGACCTCCCTCCTTTTCGAGGAAAGCCGCTAACATTTTATCAGGATACGGTTTTGAAGACAGCATTTGTAGCAATTCTAATTTCTCTTCAGGGCCAGTTTGTTTGTCTTACGCCTCTGTCTCCTTATATTTCTGGTATAGATCACGAAATACATTACAGGTATCATAACAAGTGTAAGGAATGTCGCAAAGCTCAATCCGAATATGATGGTCCATGAAAGTGGTCCGAAGAACATTACATTATCACCTCCGAAATGAATCTGGGGATTGAATTCAGTCAGCAGTGTTCCAAAGTTGATGTTCATACCTATAGCCAAAGGTATCAATCCAAGTATTGTAGCTGTGGCAGTCAGTATGACCGGTGTTATACGTGTTTTACCTGCTTCAATGATTGCCTGACGAGTTTTCATTCCCTGTTTCTTTAGTACATCAGTGAATTCAACGAGTAATATTCCATTTCGTACAACTATACCAGCCAGTGCAACAATACCCATTCCTGTCATTATTATGGAAATGGTCATTCCAAATATCATATAGCCAAGAAGTACACCAATCAGACTGAAAGCTACCTCTGAAACAATTATCAAAGCCTTCGACATTGAATTGAACTGGGTTATAAGAATGAACATGATGAGGAACAGGGAAAGCATCATTGCTTTTGACAGGAATACCATTGATTCCTGTTGATCCTCCTGCTCACCTGTAATCCGTATATCAATATCAGACGATTTTATAAAAGCAGGAATTGCTTTACGGATTTCAGCATTAATCAGATTCGCATTAAATCCTTCAAGGACATTCGATGATACTGTGATCACCCTGTTCAGGTTAAGCCTGTTTATCTGACCATAGCTGTTCACATAATCGACATTTGCGACAACCGAAAGGGGTATCTGGCGAAGAATCCCTGAATTCATGTCCCGATATGTGATTGTAAGGTTAAGAAGCTGCTCAATATCCTTACGCTGATTCTCCTCAAACCTGAGCATAATAGGATATTGATCCTCACCCTCCCTGTATTTGGATACTTCTTTTCCAAGTTTACCTGTACGTATAGCATCTCCGACGACTGCAGCTGATATACCTTCCATATTCGCACGCTCCCTGTCAAGATTGATTATGATCTCAGGCTTTGTGGAAGCAAAATCAGATTTCAATTCTTCTATACCACCTATCTGTATTGAGTCAATGTACCTTTTAAAACGATCTGCAGTGTAAGCAAGCGTGACTAAATTCTGTCCGGATATTTCAATATTTACAGGTTTTCCTGTCGGAGGCCCCATTTCGATCTTATCAACAACAATTTCTGCGCCGGCGATATCTCTTAATGCCTCACGCATTTCGTTCATATATGGACCAGTTTCCTGACCATGTCTGTACTTATATTCAACAAAATTGACTGCAATTTTTGCAAGATTCGACGACTTGCTTGAATTGTCAAAACTGTTATCAGATGCCAGGAATGCAACATTTGTCACTACGGATTCAACTATGGGGTTATCTCTTCCCAGGACATCCATGATGCGTTGTTCGACGAGATGAGCAACCGAATCGGTTATTTCTATCTGGGTACCCACTGGCATTTTTATAAATGCATTTATTGTACTTGGCTCATTATCAGGGAAAAATACGACTTTAGGTTTAACAATATTATTAAGTATCATTGTAACAACAAACAAAGCTATCATACCCCAAAGGATAAATACCGGTCTTCTCCCTCTCAGCACCCATACAAGCGTGCGATCGTAAAGTTTCATAATAGCGGGAAAAGTGCGGGTCTGAAATCCTCTCAACACCTTATACCCGAATAAATTATGAATTACACCAAGGATTGCAATAATTATAATTAAATTCCCCAGTCCCGTACGACCCAATAAATAAAATGGTATGGATGCCAGTGCCAGGATTAATACAATCTTCATAAGTTTTGGTAAAGGAATGGGATGATCTTCATCAGCATGCTTCATAAAATCAACTGCAAACACCGGATTAAATATGTATGCAACAATCAGTGAAGCAAAAAGTGTAATAATGAGCGTGATAGGAATGAACATCATAAACTTTCCTACAACTCCCGGCCAAAGGGCAAGGGGAAAGAAAGGAGCCAGCGTTGTCAGCGTTCCCGAGAGTATTGGCATAAAGACCTCCCCTGCAGCAAGTTTGGCCGATGTAGCAATATCTTTTTTTGTCTTCTGATGAATCCTGTGAGTATTTTCAATCACAACAATAGCATCATCAACAACAATTCCAAGTGCGAATATGAAAGAGAACATCACAAGCATATTCATGGTAAAGCCGATCCAGGGCAGAACAATATATGCCAGTGCCATAGATAATGGAACGGACAGCGCTACAAAAACGGCATTTATTATTCCCATGAAGAACATAAGGACTATGACAACAAGGATAAAACCGATTATTATTGTATTATTAAGCTCAGTAACTGTATTGCGTGTGAAACGTGACTGATCGCCTGTTACCTCAACTATCAGATTAGGAGGTAAACGTGTTTCCTTCATTTCAGCAATTATTGCGTTGATTTTATCTGACGCATTCAGGAGATTTTTTCCGCTCTTCTTTACTACATTGAGAGTTATTACATTTTTACCATTATAGCGGGCAAAATTTTCTGGCTGGGCATAACCATCCCGTACAGTAGCAATATTTTTTAATTTTACCAATGCACCGCTGGAGGTTCCAATAATAATATTTGCAATCTCATCGACATTAGTCACTTCTCCAACTACTCTCAGGGATCTGCTCATTCCCTGCAGATCAATATTTCCTCCTGAAACCGTCATATTATTCAGATTTACGGCTTGCTCGACTTCATAGAAGGTCAGGCTCGCTGCTCTCATCTTATACATGTCAATATCAATCTGAATCTCACGGTTAAGTGCTCCCCCTATTTCTACTCTTGTAATCTCCTCCAGAGTTTCTATCCTGTCCTGCATTTCATCAGCGTATTCCTTGATCCGGTCCAGCGGAATATCACCTGAAAGATTTATATACTGTATTGGAATCTCAGAAAGATCAATCTCCATTACAGAAGGTTCAATAAAAGATGGATCGGTAGGAAGATCCGATTTTGTCTTATCAACGGCATCATTTACTCTCTGTTTAGCCTCCTTAATCTCGATTCCGGTATTAAACTCAACAATAATTGCTGAAAAGTCCTGGACAGAGCGGGATGTTATTTTCTTAACATCACTTATGGATTTAAGATTTTTTTCAAGTGGTCTTGTTACAAGGTTCTCCATGTCCGATGGGGAGGTGCCTGGATAGATTGTATTGATATTAATCATTGGTATAACAATCTCCGGGATCTGTTCTTTTGGAATTGTAATATAATTTATGATCCCAAAAACAGAAATAATAAATATCAGCACATAAACACTTATCTTATTGTCAATTGCCCAGCTGGTTGCAAAAAATTCCTTATTCAGTTTTTCCATGAAAATTATTTTTTCTCCTGTAATTGAACAACCTCAGTTATTAAAATCTAACATATTCTCCATCAATCAGCTCCTGAAACCCGACAGAGACAACCCTGTCATTTACAGATAACCCTTCGACAATCTCAGCAACACCATTATAGCTATTTCCTAAAGCAACTGGTTGCTTAAATGCAGCGTGATACTGATCCTTCGGCCGTACAACATAAACGTAGCTGCCCGACAGATCTTTCTGAATAACATTCATCGGAAGAAGTATTGCATTGTCAGCATGATAGTCATTAATCTGGATTACTGCTATCATATTGGCCTTCAGGTTTTTTATTCCATCTGACACATTTGTTTCCATAATAAATGTCCTGTTCACAGGATTGATGTATTTGCTTACAAAATTAACTTTGCTTTCAATTTCTTTATTTATATCAGGAAACCTGACAACAAGCCTGTCTCCTACCTGAACTTCAGACGAATATGCCTCTGATACTTCAGCGCTTACCTTAAGATTATTGAATGCAACAACCCTGAAAGCAGCAAGGCGGGGATCGGGTGAAACGACACCACCCACTTTTATATTAACTTCCTCAATAGTGCCGGTAATTGGTGATTTTATCCTGAATTTACCAATCTGTTGTTTTAAAGAAGAGATCTGCTGCTCAAGTGATTCCTTGTTGGTCTTTGATTGCATGTACTGAACTTCACTTCCTATTTTCTGATCCCATAAACGTTGCTGCTTTTCGAACATATCAGCAGCAAACTTATATTGTGTTTCGAGTCCTTCGAGCTGACTCCTGTACTGCTCATCATCAATCTGTGCCAGTACCTGGCCCTTTACAACTCTCTGTCCCACATCTGCATATCTGGCCGATACAGTTCCCGGCGCTTCTGCAAAAACAGCGGCATTCTGGTCACCATCGAGCTTTCCCTGTACCCTTATATAATGATCAAACGGACCGGTTTTAATCTCAGATAATCCAACAAACTTAAATTTATCTGTATCAACTGAATCCCTTTCGGTTTTAAGTTCGTCTTCAAGATTTTTAATCTTTTCAGCCAGTATTGTTTGTTCCTGCTTCAGCTTAGTCAGTTGCTGATGCCTGTCGGTGCTACATGAAATAATAATGAGTGCTGTGAGAATGGCAACAATGATTAAATTATTTTTTTTCATATTATTTATCAGATTATTTTCCTTTTAAGTGGTTTTCAGATTTATTGTTTATTGCCCGAAAGTATACGATCGAGTTTTGCTTTTGCATTTAACAGCGAGAGGAGAGAATTGTAATAGTTCGATTCAGCAGTAAGGAATTGTGCCTGGTTCTGGGTAAGCTCGAAACTCGACGAGACCCCTTCTTTATATTTAATAACTGTTCTATCGTAAACCTTTTTGGCAAGGTTCATGCTTTCTTCATTGGTTGAAAAATTCCTGTAAGCCGTTTCATAACTGCTTTTTGCTGTTTCATATTCCATGATCAGTCCCTGTTCTACATTTACAACATTGAGCCGTGATTTATGGAGATCAAACTTAGCCTGACTTATAGTCGAAAGCCTCTGTCCGCTTGTCACTATCGGCAAGGTGATTGATAAGCCTGCCACATCCTTTACAGCGAAATTAAATGCAGGAGCATTTGTCTGCTCCTGATGTCGGTAAAAACCTGAAATTGTCGGCAAAAGCTTCGACTGCTGACGTTTCAACATCAGTGAAGATATCCTTTCTTGATTCGTAACAAGCTGATAATCAATATTATTCTCAACGCTAAATTGAGACGAAGCCAGATACCTGATATTTCCCTGGCTGATAATTCCTCCAAGGCTGTCAGTCAGTATAACAGTGTTGTCGAAGTCAATACCGAGCTGAAATTTCAGCAGCTTCATAGAAATTTCTTTCTGGGATTCTACAGAATTCAGGAGAGTCTGCAGGTTTGAAAGGCTTATTTTCATCTGATCTACATCAGTCTCCTCATTGAAACCTTCCTTATTCATCCCTACAAGCTCATTAAACGTCTTTTCTGTAGATTTTAAACTCTCCTCAAGCACCCTGGAATTTTCTTCCAGTACAAGAAGAAGATAATAAGAAGTAGCAACTGATTCTTTGGTGAGGTCTTCAGCTTTTACAAGACTTTTCTCCAAAACCCCTTTCAGGACTCTCATAGCCTGAAGTCCGACAAGGTATTCTCCGCTGAAGATGAGCTGTGAAAGGGTAAAATCGATTGTTGTGTTATTTCTTACACCAAGCGAAATTGGAGGACCCTCTCTATATGAATTAAGGACGTCATCCTTTGTCAGAATACCGTCAGGTAAGGAATTTATATCGAGCATAGGTCCGAAACTAAGTTGAGGAACTTCAAACTGATGCAGATAGTTTGCAGCAAAATTGATTTGCGGAAGTCCTGTTGCAATAGTTTCCCAAACCTTTTTTTCGGCACTGCTAACATCAATTCTTGCTGACTGAACTGTTCTGTTATTCTGCAGGGCATATTCCTGGGCATCACTGACTGAGAGTCTGAGTATCTCTATATTTTTTTGGGCATTTAGTTGTACAGATAGTCCCGCTAAGACTATTAATAAATATTTCCTTTTTATATTCATACTAAATCTTTTTGACATTTTTCTTTTCAAGATCTTGAATCTTATTCTCCAAAACCATTATACCTCTTTCAGTTGAAATACCTCGTACGTGATATTTTAACAGTTCTGTCTGTATATTGTTTGAGGTGAATTCTTCCACCGAATAGATATCATTAAGGTGAATACTTTCGACCCTTAACATGTATAGTTTTGCAATTACCTCTTCATTCAGATCGTCACGGTACAAGCCTTCTTTTTTCCCCTTTCTAAGGTTTAAAAGAATATACTCATATATTCCCGAGCGCCTTGCTTTAATTATTTTCTGATAATGTGAGGGATAATATTTGCTTAGATCGTGTTCAGTTGCCGGATTTTGTTCCCGCATCATCCTGTTCATGAACAAGGTTATTTCAAATAATTCCTCAACAGCATTATATCCTATCCGGAAACAATCGCATATTTCTTTCCTTCGCAGTCCTATTTCATAATCAATAAATTTACCTACAAGATCATCTTTATCTGTAACATATTGATAAAGAGTCTTCTTTGACATTCCTAGCTCACTTGCCACATCATCCATTGTGACACTTTTGATACCATATTTCATGTATAACGAACGAACTTTTATCAGTATATTTTTCAGCTCTTCATACATGGGTGCAAAATTAAACAATTTTATAAACGATGAAAACTATTTTTGTACAAATAGTTTCTTCAAATGAATTTTTTTATCAGAATCTGTTAAAAAAATTCATGATGGTTCGTTTAAGATTGGCCCGGACTAATGTCTTTACAAAAAATTTTGTAAATAAAAATAGAATTCCAGGATTCTGAAAACCTTGAAAATACGGCCACCTTCTTTGACTTGGTTAATATTTCATTTATTAGGAAACAGACATGTACAATAAATTGGCTGAAACTTGGTACGTGTTTTGTTAATGATGCATTGAAGAGCTAATTCTTCTAATACTTACAGAAATGAAAAAATTAATAATCACCTCGATCATCGGGATCCTGATATCAGCAGGAACCACGATTAAAGCACAGAACCAGCCGGATGACTATCTTGGGCTTCCGGGAGACAACCTAAATCTTTATGCAGTTATGAACCTGTTCCAGGAATCCGAAACTCTTGAAGATTTTGAAAGGAAACTTAATGATCCGGATACAAGGGTCAATAACCTCGATCTTAATGGGGACAATTTTGTTGATTACATAATGGTGAATGATTATGTTGATGGAGATGACCATAACATCGTTATGCAGGTTGCATTGAATTCAAACGAAAGACAGGACATTGGTGTTTTTACAGTCGAGAGATTTCGTAACGGATCAGTGCAGATCCAGCTTATCGGCGACGAAGCCCTTTATGGCAGCAACTATATAATTGAACCTATATACGATGATACATCTAATCCGGGTTACAGGGGAAGATCAAGGAATAACACTACTTATGTCACTACGACAACTTTCGAGATTGCCGCATGGCCAATGATACGGTTCATATATCAGCCTCACTATGTCAGATGGCATTCGAACTGGAACTGGGGATATTACCCAACATACTGGAGCCCATGGCGCCCATACTACTACCACTACTATTACGGGTACCATCACAATTTCTTCCCGGTGTATTACAGTCATTACCGTCACTGGGACCATCCGCGTTACACGAGGTACAATGATTACTACTATCACAGTGTAAGATCGCATTCACCTTATGTAAGCTCGAGAATCAGAGACGGACATTACAGGAGTACATATTCGCGGCCTGAATCGAGAAGAGATGGGGAAGCTTTATACGCAAGGAACCATGCAAACCGCGGCTCAAGAGTAAGCAACAATGGTGTAACCAGCCGCAGTTCCAAACCTGCAACTGTTAACAACCAGGGAAGAAGAACGACGGCAGATAATGGTGTTCGCAGACAACCAAACAGTGCTTCAACACGGACAAGGACTAATGAGCAGAATAGTGCAAGATCCTCAAGATCAATTAATAACAACAGAACAGGCACATCTGTGCGTCAGAATCCGGCCACTAACAATGGAACGAGGAGAAACGATGCATCAGAAGTTCGTAGTTCAGGAAGGTCAAACGCACCTGCTGTTAACAGGTCCAGCTCGAACCGATCTTCAGATCAGACTGCAAGGACAATAAGCAGACCAAACAGCGGAAGTAACAGATCAACTATGAATACTCCTTCTCAGCAAAGAGCATCAAGATCAGAACCTGTCAGCCGAAGCAGCAGAAATGCAACAGTAAGCAACAACTCAGGCAGTCAGCAAAGGTCGGTAGCCGCTAGCCCGGGCAGATCAAGCCAGAGAGGTGAATCAGCAAGGGCACCCAGACAATCCAGATCTTCATCAGAGTCACAGACACGTGTCAGCAAGAGCAGCAGCAGTAAAAGTGAAAGTTCAGGCAAAAGCAGCAGCGGCGAAAAGAAATCTGAATCCAGATCAGAAAGAAGATAGTTTAAAAAGTATAGAAGAATCAGCTCTGAAAACAGAGCCAGGAAAATCCCGCACGATATTTATCTGCGGGATTTTTATTGAACTCATTTGAGAAGTTCTGATTTAATGTAATAAAGAACAGTATTACTTCAGTATTACCTCTTTATTCGGACTACAATTGATCTTTTAAAATCAGGAAGTAGTGCCTTCATGTTTTTAACGGTAACTTCGCTCCAGTTATCCTGCCATGGATCATAAACTGAAATAGTCCCTTCATAATTTTCAAGTCCGGTTATATTCAGATCTAACATGGTTCCGGAAATAGTTTCAGGACCTTTTGATCCGGCAAGTTCATTCTGCCATGTATTAGCTCTGTCGCGAAGCCACAAAAGTATTGTGCTTTTTCCATTCAGCATATATATTTTCAGAACATCTGTCTGTATTTTACCGGGAACAAATCCTTCAGCGATTGGATTGATTTCTTTTACTGCCTCACTAAATCTTTTATAATGATGCCACAGGTCATTTTTATCTACATAGGATTCCCAGTGCCAGCTCATTCCTGCTGCTGCTGATCCTGAAAAGAATGGAGCAAACAGAATATCATGAAGCAGAATGCCTGCAGTATCAGCAGGATATAATTTACTTGGTCCCGAATGAGAAGGCTCAACTGCTCCTGTTTCTGCAAGTATAACCGGTTTTCCGGTATTATATGATAATAATTCTTCAACTGCTGAAGAACAGATTATATCCATTGGCATATGGCACACATCCATACTCGCACCAAGATCAAGGTACCGGTGAATTTGTGCAACCTCATTTCCAGGTAAAAGCATCATTTTTTTATATGCAGGCCTTATACTTTCCGAATCAAAGCTTCCAAGGCTTTGCATACAAAGATTTTCAGGAAAACGTTTCTTTACCTCACCGAGCATCTTTTCATTCCATTTAAAGAAAACATCATCTGTCGGACCTTTCATTGCATTCATCTCATTCCATAATTCCCACCCGAAAAACAAAGTGTCACTGCCATATCTTTCCCTGTAATAATCAATCTTTTTAAGAAACAGCCTGTGTCCATCTTCCGATGTAAGATATTGTCTGATACTATCCAGAGGACCTCCATTCGATTTATGATAAACGGATTTTATTGCCCATGGCTGTGGATTTTCTTCCATGGTCAGGCTGCGAAAATGCTCAAGGGTCATTTTAATCCTCAGATTATACCTCCTGGCCAGTTCAACAAAGCGATCAATTCTTTGTGCTTTTTCTTCACTGTATTCCCCAGCCGCTTTATCTTCTAAATCCCAGAATGACTGGCTTAACCATACCCTTATATAATTACCCCCATTTTCTGAAAGATTTTTCATCCATTGTTCAATCTCGAACAATGATGAATCGGGCTCATTTCTGTACCTGCCGCTTGGATTGATCATATTAATACCTGCAGGTATATATGGCGTTCCATCGGAAAATTGAAAATAAGAAGGATTTTCTTTACTTATCTCAATAAAACCATGGGAATTCAGTGGCCAAGGATTTACGGATTTCCTGTCATTTTTGCAGTTTACGCAGGCAAAAATGATAATAATTGCATGAAAAACATTCTTAAATAATTTCATGGATCAGAAAATTTAGCATCTAATATAAGTAATTAATATAAATTTTCTTCGTAGCATATTTAAAAGGCGGCCAAGAACAACTCCGGAGGACCCAGATGACTCGTGCATGAATATCAAGACTGACAGGATAGCAATACATTGATATACTAAATCTTAGCAAAATAAAAATTAAGATCTTCATTTATCTTATTATGACGAGTACATGCATTTCTGTGACGAATAGATTTTAATCTTTGACCAATGATAATATTTATCATATTTTTAGGTTTTTTTAATTAAAAAGTATTTTCTTTGTTTCATCATGAAATCGAAATCTAATAACCCATTTTTATAAGAAATTCTAACAATCTAATGAAAAATATAATCAGATTGGTTATGTTCTTCCTGCCGTTTAGTGGAGCAGTTCATAGCCAGGAAAGCGGGTACACTTTTACAATTAAAAGAGAACTTGGTCATACTCCTGTAAAGAATCAAAATGAAACATCTACCTGCTGGAGTTTTTCAGGAATATCATTTTTTGAATCTGAACTCATCCGCATGGGGAAAAAACCCTATGACCTTTCAGAGATGTATATAGTACGGGAAACATATAAGAAAAAAGCCAATGAGTATGCAAGAAGGCGTGGAGGCTGCTCATTGTCAGGCGGTGGTGAATACTCTGATCTTCTTAACATCAGCCGTGAAGAAGGACTTATACCTGATGTGATATATCCTGGTTTGAAGGAAGGTCAGAAAGATCATGATCATGATGCATTGGATGTGCTTCTTAAAGACTACATGCAGGACCACATTAAAAGTCCTGATAAAATTGACCTGTGGTATCCTGGTTTCAATGGGATTCTTGATGAGTATCTTGGAACGGTTACCACGACTTTTGAATATGAAGGAAAGTCATACACTCCTGAGACATTTACTAAAGAACTTGGTATCAATCCTGATGATTATATTATATTCTCTTCCTACAGCAATCATCCCCTCTACAAGCAGTTTGTCCTCCAGGTCCCTAACTACTATAATAACGGAACCTGCTATAATTTACCTCTTGAAGAATTCATGGAAGTCATCGACAATGCTATCATGCGAGGTTATTCAGTTGCATGGGCAAGCAAAATGAACGGCAGAAGCTTTTCAATGAAAAAGGGAGTCGCCATCGTTCCTGAAAAAAGCTGGAATGAAATGACTGAAGAAGAGGTTGCAAAAGCATTTAAAGGTCACTCCCCTGAGAAAGTTATAACTCAGGAAGTAAGACAGAAGGAATTTGATCATTATACCTTCACAGGCGACCATGGCATGCATATCATAGGAATGGCTGAGGATCATAATGGCACCACCTTCTATAAAGTAAAAAATTCATGGGGCCCTACCGGTAAATATGACGGATTCATTTTTGCGTCAAGATCATTTGTGATGCTGACAACAACCAACTGCATGGTAAATAAAAATGCTATTCCTCCTCATATTGCCAGAAAGATGGGTATTATACTTTCAAATGAGAAGATGGCACAATCGGCAATTGATGGTACAACAAAAGATAATGCTGAAGTTAAAATCGACTAACTTAATTCTAACATAATAAACCGTAAAATCATGCTGACTCCTTCCGAAATGAAAGACAAGATGCTGGTTCTGGCCGGAAAAGATGGTTATATCGACAGCATATTCAATTATTGTGATCGATGGTGTGCAAGATGTCCTTTTTCTTCAAAATGCAGGAATTTTTCTTTCGGGAAAGATGCTCCTTCCCCTGAAGAGCCCGAGATGTGGGAATATCTTCATAATGTTTTTGGAGCTACCGTTTTGATGCTCAGGGAAATGATGGAAAAGATGGGAATGGATCCTGAAGAGATAGATAAAGCAGAACCACCATCAAAACCCGATCCCAGGAAACACCCCCTGTTTAATAAAACATACAGGGCTGCCACTGAAAGACATAAGTGGCTTGAAAAGAAAAAAAATCAAATCAGATCAAAGGATGAAAAGACAAATGAATCCAATAAGAAGAAGAATCCAAGGCTGTTTGAAGCTATAGAAGTCATCTATCAGTACAACTTTTTAATAACTTCTAAAATTGCAAGGGCTCTGCAGGTATTCAATTACAATAATGATAAGGTAATACAATCAGATTCAAATGGTTGTGCAAAGATAACCCTTGTTGCTCTCGACCGGCTTATAAATTCCTGGATAATTCTGATGGAAAACAATATGGAGTATGAGGATGATATATTAAGAATACTTATCGATCTTGCTGACATAAGGAGACAAACCGAGATACTTTTTCCTATTGCCAGAAAATTCGTAAGACCAGGTTTTGACAATTAAGTTTTCTTTTGAAGTTTGAATAATCAGGGGTATGTTGACCTGCATGCCTCTGATTTTTTTTGTTGAAGTGGCCTCGGTCGTGTAGGATAAAACCTTAACTTGCACAATTGAAATCCAATTAAAAAGTTAAGATCATGTCACTTACTGAGAAAATATCCGGCGATCTGATGACAGCCATGAAAGCAAAGGACAAAATTGTCCTGGAGGCATTAAGAGCCACGAAAACTGCCTTCACCCTTGCCAGATCGGATAAAGGTGCCGATTCCACACTGACTGAAGAAGAGGAATTAAAAATCATTCAGAAACTCGTCAAGCAACGAAGGGAATCAGCCCATATCTACAAGGAACAGAACAGACCCGACCTGTATGAAAAGGAAGTTGTTGAAGCCGATGTTCTTGAAAAATATCTGCCAGCAAAAATGAGCGAGGAGGAACTTTTGAAAGTCATAAAAGGAATTATTGAGCGTGTAGGTGCCAAATCTCCTGTTGATATGGGGAAAGTCATGGGAGCTGCAACAAAGGAGCTTGCAGGGAAGGCCGATGGGAAAGAGATCTCTGCTATGGTAAAGCATTTATTGGGCTAACCTGGTGATTTTTAGAAATACGATCCAAGTTTTCCATGTAATATAATCCGGATAAAATCAATGTGATACCACATTCTTGCATAGAAATATAACAGAATAATCATCGCTGCAACGAAGGTGAGGGATAACCCAAGGAATTTGCCTGCAACGGACTTCCCTGATCGCATCACCTTCACGGAAATGCTTTTTATCCATTCTTCCAGCTTCATAAAAAGAGGATAGAAAACCACAACAATTATTACCATTCCGATGAGTGTAAAAGTTATTGGCTTATAGTTGCTTTTATAAGTTACCATGTAGTCGCTGAGGGCAGTTGTCAGCAGGTTAGCAGTAAGGATGGTAAGGACAGTGGCGAAAAATTTGAAGAAAAACCGATACATATTAGTTTTTTGAGGATATAAATGTATCGTTTTATTTCAATCTTAAAAACAGATATTCGAACGTAATCAAAACTCTTATTATCAGAATTTTACCCAAATCACTGTCTTCACCAAAAGTATAGAGGGGTTCTTATCTGATATAATGAAGCATTATCAGGCCTGATTCATATTGCCTGGATTCAAGAAGTGTAAGCTTTTGTTCAGGACGACCATCGTTCAATAATCTGATACCATCGCCAATCAGGACCGGAATGATTGAAATATTTTAACCTTCCATTATAACTATCAAAAGATTAAACAATTACCAAACTATTACTGTTTAATTTACAAAATCAGTAAAACAATTAAACATGAAAGTAATTATCCTGAAAGATTTCGGGGATGTGGAAAATCTGGTAAAGGCTGAAATTCCTATTCCTGAAGCAGCTGAAAATGAAGTTATTGTTCAGGTAAAAGCTATTGGAATCAATCCTGTTGATATTAAAACCAGGAAAGGAAAAAGCTTAGCCAGTAGCCTGAAAAATTTCGATCCGGTAATCCTGGGCTGGGATATTTCAGGAACCGTTACAGATACAGGCAAAAGGGTAACTTCTTTCAGAAAAGGAGACGATGTTTTCGGAATGATCAATTTTCCGGGACATGGAAAAGCATATGCAGAGTATGTTGCGGCACCTGAATCACATCTTGCATTAAAACCTGAAAATATCTCACATATAGAAGCCGCAGGTGCCTGCCTGGCAGCTCTCACTGCATGGCAGGTGCTGAAACAGCATACAAATCCGGGTGACAGAATACTGATTCATTCAGCTGCCGGTGGTGTGGGACACTATGCGGTACAGATGGCAAAGCATCTGGGTGCCTGGGTCTCAGGTACATCGTCAGGGAAAAACAGGGATTTTGTACTTAGCCTGGGAGCCTCAGAACATATTGATTATGAGAATACCAGATTCGAAGATGTCTTAAAGGATCTTGATTTTGTTCTCGATACAATAGGAGGCGACTATATCGACCGTTCACTGAAAGTATTGAAAAAAGGAGGAAAAATAGTATGTATTCCAACGGTGTTCGCTGATAATATTGCCGAAAAAGCAGCAGAAGAAGGCAAAACAGGATTAAAGTTCCTGGTCAGTTCAAACGGAAATGATATGAATGAGATTTCTTACATGCTGAAAGGAAAGTTTATAAAATCATTTATTTCACAGACTTTTTCTCTCGATAATATCAAGGATGCCCATCGTAAGATCGAATCAGGAAAGACAAAAGGAAAGGTTGTGGTGGTACCTTAAAACGATGCCGGGTTATACTCCTTACTTATCAATATTAGTAGTAAATTTTGTACTTTAGTATTTCGAAATTTTTAAAACCAAGAGGATGAAATATAGGAAACTGGGAAGAACAAACTGGGAAGTAAGTGAAATTGGATATGGTATGTGGGGAATGGCCGGATGGACGGGTTCGGATGATGAAGAATCATTCCGCTCTCTTCAGCTTGCCGTTGATATGGGATGTAACTTCTTTGACACAGCCTGGGGATATGGAAAAGGGAAAAGCGAAGGTCTGCTTGGCCAGATTGTAAGAGCTAATATGGATAAAAAGCTGTATACCGCAACCAAGATGCCGCCTAAGAACTTTGAGTGGCCAAGCAGACGTGAGCATTCCCTGGATGACTGCTTCCCTCCTGATCATATTGAAAGATATGTGGAAAAAAGTCTTAAAAATGCAGGATTCGATTCCTACGACCTGATGCAGTTTCATACCTGGGAAGATAGTTGGCTCGAGGATGACCGCGGAATCAGGAAAATGATGGATCTGAAAGACCAGGGATTATTCAGGGCAATCGGGATAAGTCTCAACAGATGGGAACCATGGAATGGAGTCAAGGCGGTAAGAAGCGGATTTATTGATACTGTCCAGGTTATATATAATATCTTCGATCAAAACCCGAAAGATGAGCTTTTTCCGGCCTGCAGGGAGATGAATGTTGGTGTAATAGCCAGAGTACCTTTTGATGAAGGAACTCTTACAGGAACTCTTACAAAAGATACAAAGTGGCCTGAAGGTGATTGGAGAAACACCTACTTTGTACCCGAAAACCTGATCCCCAGCGTTGAACATGCTGATGCTCTTAAACCTTTAATTCCTAAAGGATCTACTATGTCAGAAATGGCATTGCGGTTTATTCTTGGCGAACCAACTGTAAGTACAATCATTCCCGGTATGAGAAAGCTATCCCATACCGAAACAAATATGAAAGCAAGCGATGCAGGCCTGCTGGATGCTGATTTAATGAAGGAACTGGAGAAACACAGATGGGATCGTGAACCAAAAGATTGGTCACAGTAGATATGGGAGGAAGAAGGATCCCCCTCTCGCATCAAGGAATCTATATTAGAAAGATGTGTATAAAGATTAGCTCCCGGAGTGAGAGGGGCTAATCTTCAGTAAGTCAAAGTATTGTATTTGTTATTGCATTTTTGATTTGTTCTAAACTTTATCACAATCCTGAATTAAGCCCCTCCCACCTCGGGGGAGAGCCTGTCCCGATTCATCGAGGTTTGGGGAGAGGCCAGGCAAAGCCAGCAGATTTAAACAATTGATTCCCGATACTATAATAAATAATATTAGCTAACTTAGTATTGTGACAGGTTTTAATATACCAAATAACCAAAACCATATTATGAGATCATTCTTCCTGCTTCCGTTACTAATCATTTTCTTAAGTTATTCCTGTCAGAATAATAAAAGAGAAAAGATTGCTGCTTCCTCAGCCGAGATTAAAGACAACATTGTAAATCCGCTTTTTGGAGGTGTTGGCTTCCATGTTTTCGATCATGTCCACAAGGGTTCAGACTGGCACTATGAACAGATTTTTGCCAAAAGATGGCGAGAGCTGAATCCTTCATTTGCAAGAATAAACGATGATCCAACATGGAGCTTTAGCAAGCTCGATTCTATCTCAAAGTACCTCGAGGTAATGAAGGGAACCAATACCGAATTGTATTTTACTTCATGGAATGCAGATGAAATAAAGAAGTACAAAAATGAAAAGGATTACGTCAGGAAAGAAGTTGATAACCTTGAGTATATGAAAAGGAAAAAAGGTTTTGAAAACATAAGATATTACTGCATGACTAATGAACTTTCTCTCGAGGAATGGGCTTCGATGGTGAAAGATCTGGAATACTTTAAAAGAATACAGGGCCTTTTTTATGATGAATTCAAGGCAAGAAATCTGGATATAAGTTTGCTTTCAACTGATGCATCTCCTATTGAGTACTGGCATACAATTCAATGGGCATCTGAAAATATGGATGATATAACCGGTGTCTATGGAGGGCACCATTATATTAATAATTATGACTTGTTTGATAATTCCTTTTACAGCTTTTTCCTCGATAAAATGAAGTGGGGTTCAGGCATAGCAAAAAGCAAGAACAAAAAATTCATTGTTGGCGAATTCGGTGCAATGCAGAACAGCAATACAATTGATTCCGTAAGACATGATGCATGCATGTATAATAATATGCCTCTTGAGAATTACCTGGGAATCCAGGTTGCTGAAGCTATTATTGCAATGATCAACGGGGGTGTCTATGGATGCGGCTATTGGACATTCGCCGACTTTCCATCTGCTTACAGCACTAATTATATTAACAAATGGGGACTTTTCAGGTGGGAAGTCGATAATTTTACTACCAAGCCCGGTTATTATTGCATAGGTTTAATGACAAAATTTTTCAGGGGTCCGTCGGAAGCTTTTGAAGTTATTTCCACAGATTCACTGATAAGAATCGCTGCAATCAGAAATACAGAAACCGGTTCGATGTCGGTTGCCGTGATCAACAGAAATGAAGAAGCCAGGCTTCTCGACCTGAAGCTGAAAGCTCCTGAAGGAGGCAAAGCTTTCAGAAAATATGTATATGATCCGGAAAACGTTCCTTTTAACTATTTTGGTGATTTACAGACATTCAGTAAAATGATTGGCCCAAAAAACGGTTCACTGGAAGACACAATTCCGCCACTCTCGCTTATAGTTTATACAACCGCTTATGATGATGACCCTCCGGCTGATGTGGCTGGAATGACTGTGGAAAAGAAAAAGATCGAAGACCGTATGAGGGCAGTTGTAAGCTGGCAGCCCAATAATGAAAAAGATATTTGTTACTACCGGGTTTACCGTTCTGAAAAACCGGTTGTCGAAATATCTCCCAGGAAACAGATTGCTTCAACAATCAGCAGTACCTATATCGACAGGTCAGTTCATAATATGCCGGACTACTACTATCGGGTGATTGCAGTTGATCAATCAGGGAATAGCAGTAAATAAAATAATATATTTACTAAGAATCCTTTGGGTTCCTGTGATTTAACGCTTTGCGACCTTTTTGCGGTTAATTGTTGCCTTCAGGCTAATGCAGCTTTTGCCACCCGTATTGCATTGCCACCCAGTATCTTCCGGATATTCTCATCTGAATACCCCATCTGAACCATTCCCACTGTAAAAAGCGGCCAATTGGTCCAGGCCATGCTCTTCACTGCTTCAGGATTATCTGAATGAGGATAACTACCTGCCGGCCAGAAGGCTTCCCATGCCGGTCTCGTCCGGATACCTATTCCGATTTTATTGTATTCCTCGTCACTGTGCCTTGAGTTGTAACTTACATCAGTACCAATACCAACATGATCAAATCCGAATTTTTTAACCACATAATCAATATGCTGCATCATTGTTGTAATATCTCCAGGTCCACCGAGGTACAATGGTACGCAGCAAATTCCTATATAACCGTCTGTATCTGCAATGGCTTTAATTACATTGTCAGGCTTCGATCTCATATGAGGATTGAGTGAAGCCACACAGCTGTGACTTGCAACCATCGGACGTTGCGAATTCTGAGCTGCTTCAAGGCTGGTTTGCCATCCTGAATGAGCAATATCAACTATCACACCCACCCGGTTCATCTCTTTTACAACTGCCCGCCCAAAATCGCTCAGTCCTGCATTTGCTTTTTCACTACAACCATCACCTATCATGTTTCTCCTGTTGTAAGTAAGATGCATCATCCTTATACCCAGTTTGAAAAACACTTTAATGTACCTGAGCTCTTCTTCCACAGATGTCCAGTCCTGAGGTATGGGCACACCATTTCCGCTGAAATAAAGAGCATGACGGTTTTCTTTCTTTGCTTGAATAATATCTTCAGGTGTCACAGCTTTCGTTACAAAATCCCTCATCATATCTGTGGAATATGTGAAATTTGCAAGACGCTTAAGCAACACCTCTATATCATTGCTCTCCTCAGCAGCATTTTGAAATACACAGGTAACACCTGAAGCCTCCCACGCATTTTTGAATTCCTCACGCTCCTTTTGACTTTCTGCAAAACGCGTCATTATCATCTCTTCCTGCATATCCTGCAACTCAATCGGGGATGCATTTTCCTTCATTTTGGAAGCAAAAGCATCTCCATCAGGTGCGGCTCTCGGCATAAAACCATAAGTTTCCATCACCAGTGAGTTCCTGTGAAGCTCCAATCCATGTTCAAGATCTTTTTTGGATGGCTTCAGAAATTTCAACCCGGCCTCCCTGTCTGACATGATCTTCTCATTTGCCTGAAATGATGCATGTTCTGATTTCATGATAGAAACTTTATTACTACCTGATAATGTGATTAATGGAATGCCAATTGTGGTTCCCAAAAATTGACTTCTTGTCATTTTTTTTGTCTTCATGATATAATTTTATTCATTATTTCTCACGTAAATACAGAAGCCATCCCTTTGCCGGATCAATGGGGATAAAATCACCGGGTCCGAAAGTTCTTTCTTCCTGGAAATCTTTAATGTACGGGGCAACAAGGATCGCCTTCTGCGAATCGATTCCTAAAGATTTCCAATCAAACCGTATTGAAAATTCTGTTGGTTTATCTGACCAGCTAGCCACCGAAATAAGCGATTCACCTTCTTTCTGGTAAACTGTTGCTTTAATCGCCGGGTTACCGGTTCTTACAGGACAATCATTCTCCCAATATCCCTTCATGGCTGCAGTCTCAATACCAAATTTGTCCCATATTTCCCAAACAGGACGCGGATCGCAATTGATCCCTTCAGTTTCCCATGGATACCGGACAGTCATGCCATACACCATTCCTCTCCACCGGTTTCCTCCTCCCTGAAGCATATCTCCCATCAATCCAAATGGTATACCGGAGACCTCGACAAACCAGTTCTCGGCAGGCATCTTGTCATACTGAAAGCTCTCTCCGAACCATAGCTTATCAATATATGGGAAGTACTCAGTGTATTGATTCGCCGGGCCAATTGTGAAGCCTGTATTTGAATGGAGATCAAGGATACAGCCGGGCTTTTCATTGTCAAGTACTTTTCTTATGCGTTTGAGAGTCCTCCTGTCATATGTCACATCATCGAGATAAAGTCCGTCGATATCAACATTGCGGATCAGCCATGCCAGACCTTCTATATAATAATTGTACCACCTCGATTCACCAAATGCAGTCAGTACCGCTGCATCAGGGCTTTTATCTGGAAAATGATGGTACCATTGAGCCTGGTAATCAACAACCAGATGTTCGCGTAACCAGGGATACCCTCCTACTTTACCATAACCCAGGATCTCATCTCCAAGGCTGCGGAATGCCCAGATCTCTGTTGCATAATTAGTAAGTTCCCTTATAGTATAGTAGATTTTCACCTTTAATCCATTGCTATGCATCTGATTAACAAACCATTTCATAGAATCAACCGCAATAAAGGGATAATTGATATTCGGGTTATAATTATTTGCATGGTGCAGATTAACAATTTTAATTCCATATTTCAGATCATCACCTGAAGGCATAGGCGATTCTCCTTTGTGGTAATATTTATCTGTGAACTGGCTGTAGTAGTTGATTTTCTTTGAAGGAGTAATCAGAAATGACCATTCAAAATCAATACTTTCTCCGGATTTCATCTCTCTTGCCCCGCTGTTAACAATAGCCCTGGTTTCCTTAGCATCTTTCCTGATTCTGAAACCGCCTTTGCCATTATTGAACCATGAGCCGGGGGGATCAGGATGGTAAAGGCCCATAAGAGGACCATTATATGTTCCGCCCCGGAGCTCGCACCATAATCCGGCGGCGGCATTTCCTATCCAGAAACTGTCATGCGGACCTTTCCAGCCTGCAGAATGAGATTCAGGAACTTCTGTTCCGGGAAGCCCCATGCCGATCATATATTTTGCAATATCATTAGCCAACGGTATTTCGAGCCTTATATCATTCAGACTAATTCCGTTCAATGCCTTTATTTTCAGTTTATAGTTTATATAGCCATCCGATTCAACTACACCGATTCCGGCAATCTCAATGTTTTTTGAGATGCTTTTCCATGAGCCGCTGATGAGACCAGGTTCGTTTTTAAGAAGTGAGATTTCCTGAGGCAATGAAAATTTCTCGGTACCGGTACTTGTCTCAACAACAAAGGAGAGCGGACCTGAAAGTACCTCTGTGTTACGGACTTTTATCGATCCCGGAAATCCGCTTGGGTCCATTGTTAATACCTTATCCGTAAGCTTGTAAGCATCATCTCCCAAAAACTCTATGGCCTCAAAAGGTTTGGTCGGTTTATCATCAATTCCAAGTGTGGAATTAAGCCATCGAAGTCTGGAATGACGCCATGGTTCGCTATCGCCACGATCGCTGAGTACCTTCTCCGATACTTTCAGACTGATTCCTATTGTATGAGGTTCGGAATTTCCGGGTTTAACAACTATTGTCCCTGTATACAGACCACCCGGAATATCAGCAGGAATATCAATTCCTATCCAGAGTGGCTGTACAGATCCTTTTTCAACATCTACCATTTTTTCAAAAGAATGGCCATAAGGTCCGGTACCACCTGTATTGAAACATGTCAGGGCTGAAGCCGGTATTACGGATTTCTTCCCCTGAAGCGGAGAAAATTCAACTTTTATATCCTCCAAATCTTTGAGCGGGCTGTAAACGCCTATCTGAAAAGCATAATATTCATTTTTCAGAGCTTCAGCTATAAATTTTTCCGAAGGGCCTTTTTCAATCCACCGCAGAGGTATTTCATCCTTCATCCTTATAGGATTTTCGCGTCCTTCAGGGAAAAGCAGGTAATCAGCTTTAAATGTTTTCAGAAAAGCATTTTTCTCGGAAGCCAGAGGTATCACTTCCATGGGGTAAAAGCTGTCAAAGGCAGTTCTTGACTGGAATCCGGCAAGGCTGGCAACCGGCAATGATTTATACTTCATTACATCGCCTATCCTGGTATCATTCACCCATTTACCTGAAGGAGCCTTTTCCCTTTTCAGATAATCTTTACCGTAAAAACCCGAGCCCTCCTGCACTTCATAAGGCAGATAATAGAAATGGTAAGTTCCCGCATTTTCTACAGGACCAAATGCAATCCTGCAGCGTTCATTAGTTACGGAATATCTGTAAATATTCTGGATGGTATCACCTGTGGCAACTTCAATGATTAAGAAACGCTTTTCTCCGGGATTGGGATCATGCCGTCGCCAGTTTATATCAAGTACAATAACAGGGGCAGCTTCCTTTATTACCAGAACAGCCCTGTGATTTCCGAAAGCCTCAGGCCATGGAGTTGCCGGCACAGAATACTTTGGTTGCGGGTCCTTGCAGAAACCCGTGATGGTTAAGCAAGCAAAAAGCAGGCTATAAATAATTCTCATCTTATTAATTTTTAATTCCTAAATCTCCACCCTGATTAAAGAATTCAGGAACAATCAACCTTATAACACTTAAGACCCCCTTCCCAGCCTTCCCCCACGGGGGAAGGAGTGCATCCATAGCAAAGAACGTAAAGATATCTCTCTTAACTACAACCTTTTGTGCGACCTTTGCGGTTAAAAAAATCAATTTAAGCAAAGTTTCTGGCAGTATCGATCATCATTTTAAGGTTCTCTGATGGCGTAGTTGAAGGAAGAGCACATCCTGCATTCAGGATGAAACGGTTTGAATTACGGTATATATTCAGCAGGTCAAGAGTTTTTTCCCTGACTGCATCGGGTGTCCCCAATGCCAGTACTCCGCTTGGATCAATATTCCCGATGAATGTGGCAGAGTCATGAAAGAGGTCATAGATCTTCTTTATATCTGTTTTATAATCAAGTTCAAATGCGTCAGCACCTGACAGTTTCATATGTTCAAGAATTACTCCTGTATCGCCGCAAATATGCAAGGCATATGCAATACCTTCATTATGTGCAACTTCGACAATTTTTTTTTCATAGGGCAATGCATATTTTGCAAACATTTCAGATGAGATCATTTCAGGTCCCGCAGGACTGTCTCCGTTTGAAACCATATCGCAGCCTGTCTGGGTCATTAACCTGATAAACTGCGATGAGGCATCTGTGCAGTATTCAAGAAGAAATTCAATCTGCTCCTCAGTTCCCATCATCAGATCGAGCATCCATGTCTGTGCTCCACGCATCATGCTGGCCAGTGAGAAAGGCGCCTGGTCGCAATTGCCCCTGATATAGATCTCATCCTTATAATACTCTTTCAGCAGCCTGACTGCTTCGAGCCATACCTGGATATATTTATAGTCCCCTACCCTGACTGGTTTAAGCTTAAATACATCCTCAAGGTTTTCAATATTTCCTACATGTGAACGGGCAGCATCATTTACAGGAAAGTCAACTGGGACACCAACCGCTCCTGCCAGTGTAACTGTATCAATATCAACAAGAATACCATCATATTGATATTTATCCACAGCTGCAATGAATGTCTCTGAAATAACTTTCGGACTATTCCTGTATTGTTCCATGGTAACACCGTGTTCACGGGCAGCCATCAAAAAGTTATGGAGCATAACAGGAGTCTTATCAGGTTTCATACCTTTAAGTGCAGCATTTATACGTTCGTATCCGTTCATATTATTCCTGATTTAGGTTTGTGTTAATTTATTAACAGTAATTACGTGCAGTTTCAATCATCATTTTAAGGTTAACCGGAGGAGTATTTGGCGGGATAGCACATCCGGCATTAAGAATAAACCGGTTTGAATTTTTATATATTTTCGGTTCAAGGTTCAAGGTTCAAGGTTCAAGGTTCAAGGTTCAAGGTTCAAGGTTCAAGGTTCAAGGTTTCAGGTTTCAGGTTTCAGGTTTCAATTTTTTTAACTTTAAACCTGGAACCTGGAACCTGGAATTATAGCTTATATCTGCCAAATTCATTAACTAATTCCGATACTCTTTTTACCCGGTACTCCAATCCATCGGGAGGAACCTGGTCTGCCACTCCCAGAACATAACGCGGCTCACTGACCATAATGGAAAGAAGGTACTTTACAAATTCATCAAACTCCTCATCACTCACACATTCTGTGAAATATGATCCGGGAATTCCTCCCCAAATAATGCTTTTTGAATCACCGGCTACAACTTTAATATCTTCAAATTTCAGATCACCGACCGGATAGGGCGTCAATGCTTCAAGTACTGAAAAGCCTACAGCTGCTTCTTCCTTCAGCAATCCTGCCAGTGTTCCGTCAATATGAATAAATGAATACTTGCCGGCTGCTTTTATTTTGCCTGTCCATTCCTTCTGATAGCCTTTCATATATAACCTGAAAAGATCAGTGCCCACCATTTCGGAAGAAAGGTTCTCAGGTATCATCAAAACTTCTGCCGGACTGTCAATTGCGATCTGAGCAGCCTGGTCGAATGCCTTCTTCATTGTTTTTAACAAATCACGAAACTCATGAGGTGCAGTGAGTGCTGCCATTGTAACAGACATTATCCCGGCCTCAAGAGCCATCAGGTGCATAAATGGACTTTTAGGAAGATAACACAATACAACTCCCTGGTCACCAACCTGTTGTTTGCGAAGTTTGGCTATATCATAGTCAGGTTCAAACCTTATGTTTTCATATATAAATTTCATTATGGAAATATCAGCTTCAGATTTCATGAAATGTTCAACAGGAGCTTCCGAATAAGAAGTCGGGACATATTCCCAGCATTCCCTTACCGATCCTATCGGTGTGTATATCTGTTTATAGCGTTTATGCCCATCATTCCATTCGTGAACATTGCATTTGCAAAGGACCTGCCTGTAAGGAAAGTAGCCCTGAAGATAAAAGCCGACTCCAAGTTCACGATGCCACCTGATATATTCATCAGACAAAATAAACCCGCCAGGCTTTAATTCTCTTTTGATCAATGAATTAGCCCAGTAATCAAGATCGCCGAACCAAGGGACCTGATCAGGCTGTTCTCCTTTAAGAATGCATAATAATCTTTCCCGTGGAGTCATAACTGTTTATCAATAAGAACAATTTAATAAAGAACTTCTTTCTCAATCTGTTCAAGAGTCTTTCCTTTAGTTTCTATAATGTACTTTTTCAGATAGAAGAATCCAATCAATGTAACAAAAGCCAGAAAAATAAAGGCAAAGCTCATTCCTTTCTGCTGCTGGGCAAGGGTTACTCCGAATAGACCCACCACGATCGGAAAAAGAAAATTTAGTAAAGCGCTGATCGCCCAGTTTGCAAACGAACCTATTGAGGCGCCACGTGCTCTGATAATATTGGGAAACATTTCTGATAGCAGCACCCAGATTACCACTCCCATAGAAGAAGCGAAAAATGCTATATAGGTAACCAGCAGCACAACCAGCCACAATCCTCTGATATTGCCCGATAATAAACCGTATCCGAAAAGAGCGAGAACAGAAACCATCCCCAGCTGCCCGACAAGTAAAAGTTTCTTTCTTCCAACCTTGTCTATAAGCGACATTGCAACAAGTGTAAACACAAGATTAGTCATGCCTAATATTACACTCTGAAGCATTGATGAATCTGCGGAAAATCCTGCAATACTGAAGATCTGGGCTGAGTAATAGAATACAACTCCGATTCCTGTGAGCTGACTGAAGATCCCCACGAATATCCCTATGAAAATAATTTTCCGGTAGGGTCTTTTAAAGAGTTTTACCTTCCTGCCTTCATTCTCAATATTAATCGATTCCTGTATTTCCTTTATGGTCTGATTTGCATCAATTTCGTGAGATGAAAGATCTTCGATATTTTTCTTTGCCTCCTCTATCCGTCCCTTTTTCACCAGCCAACGTGGACTTTTTCTGATCACAAGCAGCATCAGAAAGAATGCTACGGCCGGTATGGCTCCGCTGAACAGCATCCATCGCCAGTTATTTTCCCCGGTGTTCAGCAGCAGGTAGTTTGAAATTAATGACAACAAAATACCGGACACTATGGCCAGTTGAAATGTGGAAGCCAGTAATCCCCTGTGTTTAGGAGGAGCTATTTCTGAAATATATACAGGGCAAAGTACTGAGGCTCCGCCAATTGCGAGTCCACCGATAAATCTGAAAAGAATAAAAACATCAATGGTAGGCGCCAATCCGCATCCGACAGCCGAAGCAAAGAATAATACAGCCAGGAGCTGCAGTAAGCGCTGTGCCCCAAAAATATCACCCGGCCTGCCAATAAGTATCGTACCGATTATACATCCTACCAATGCTGAACTAACCGTCCATCCCTGTACGGCAGGACTAAGCTGGAAATGTCTCACAAGATCAAGCATTGCTCCGTTTATTATAACGGTATCATAACCGAAAAGAAGTCCGCCAAGAGCAGAAGCGATAGTGCATTTGAGAAGGGTTCTGTTCATCAGAAATAAATGCTTAAATAGTTAATGTTTAATTGGTTAATGTTTTTTTAGTCAATGCTTCTGCTTAATTAATTAACAGGTAATTTATAAGGATAATTCATGGAAATGATGTAAGTGCATCATGGTTTCAGGGTAAAAATAGCTAATAAACGCAAATAGAACTTAGTATTATAATTTTTTTATCTTTATAATCCTGACTGATCATTATGAAGGATCTTTTGGTATCCACAGCTATATTAATTGAATAAAAAACCGGAGGTACATTACATGAAAAGGAGAAATTTTTTAAAAACTGCAGGTTACTCTGCAGCGGCAACATTCATAGCTCCTCAGTTAAGCGAAAGTCAAACAGCAGGAAATACAGCGTCTCTGAAAACAAAATCAGCTGATAATCAGGTTTCTGTAAAAGTGACTGATGGCAGGATTTATGTTGAAACACAGACCTTAACTGCAGTCATTGAAAAAGGAGTGCTGACTTCTTTAAAATCCAGGATAAACAATGAAGAATTTATTGAGAAACCTGATATTCAAACCTACAGGGCATTACAGGTATTGTATCGCAATAATGAAGTAATTAATGTCAATGAAGAAAAGTTTGGAAGCATTGAAGCCCGCCAGATCTCCCCTCAAAGAGCTGAGGTTGTTTTCAACAGCTGGGATGGTGACGGAGTTCTCTCGATTTCTGCAGATCCGGAAACGGGGGATCTCCTGATAGAACCATCTGCATACTCCTCTCGCCCCGGAGTATTGGCCTGCAGGTGGAATATTTCAGGAATCAAACCATCTCTTGAGTTAGTTGCACCTCTTTTTCAGGGCATTAAGCTAAAATTAGACGATCCCCTGATTAAAAACAACAGATGGATCTGGCCATCTTCATGGGAAGCAGGATTAGCCATTCTTCAATCAAAAGAAGGTGGTTTCTGGGTTCATACGCAAGACAATCAGTACAGGTTCAAGGCACTGCAAACTGGCATGGAATCCAATCCTTTTGTCATAGGATTTGACAGTGAAACAAACGGTCCGATCGATAACAATCTTGGTGCCGGCGGACATCTTTTCAAAAGCTGGCAGACCTCTGCCGAAGGATTGGAACGTGCCGGAGGATGTAACCTTAATGAGGTCCTGTTTGGCAGATTATGCCGTTCATTCGGATATTCAAGTCTGAGCGGCAGAAATGAAGATGAAGAACTGAGAATGAAGATTCACCTTGAACACGGGGCTATTCCAACAATAACCATAAGATCTGCTGAGGAAATTATTAATCCGAATGCGGCTGTGAAGCGGATGTTGGATCTGGCGAATATCTAGGGTTCTGCCTAAATTAAATTGGACTAAAGTCCAATCGGAATAGAATTGGCTAATTACCGTTGGCTGAAGCCAACGGTAATTGAATACAAAGCATAGGATGTTTACAGATAAACCATTCACAGGATTGTAGAATTTTGTGTTATAAGACCTCTTTCTGTAGCTTCAGTCTGCTGAAGCCAAGTGTAAAAGAATTCAAAGCAAAGTAAGTTTTCCCAAAAATCATTCAAAATTCGTTCCCGGGATGTCAAGTAATTAACTATATTTCAGATACTTTCATTACCGTTGGCTTTAGCCAACGGATGGCAATATCCCTTAATTAAAGGGGCTTTAGCCCAAATTAAATTGAATTAAAAGCTCTTCCGGACTCATTACCGGCCACTGATTACCGAATCTATCCTCTTCATCATCTCCATCATCGCCCTTCCGTTATGATACGGGCATTTCCAGGGATCTATCTTCCAATCATTCCTGTAATACGGAGAGGGATCATCCGGTGGTTCAACAAGGAAGGGAACACCCATCCGGTTCAGCTTGGTATACCACTCTCCTCTCTCATGATCGATAAGGTAAGTATCAATAAATTTCCATGAAAGCTTAACTGTATTCCAGTACTTTTCATCCCTGCTCAGCTCGTAGGCATTCATAAAACCCACAAGCGTCTCAGCCTGCTGCCACCAGTGTTTGTTTGTTTTAACATGACTTCCGAACCTGGTTGACTCGAGAAACAGGCCGCCATCCTTATCTACAGCAACTCTTTCTATATTATCAACCATTTTTGTGGCTATCAAATGCATTCTTTTCAGGATATCCTTGTTATCAAGTATTTCGGCAGCTTCATACAACAACCAGGACCCTTCAATATCGTGACCAAACGAACAGATGCCTTTTGATGAATCAGCTTCATTGAAAGCCTCATCGAAAAAAATTCCGAAATGTGCGTTCTTTCTTATTACCCTGTCAAGAAAGAGGTTCATCATTTCAGTCAGCCTTAATTCAACCTTCGGATCCTTCCATACCTTATATAATGCAGCCCATGCTTCAAGAACATGAAGGTGAGTATTCATCGACCTGGGTTCATTATTATCTGCCATCCTGTTCTCGCCGTAAATTTTCCAGTCGCGTGTGAACGATTCGCGATAACCGGGATTAACCGGATCCTTGGTTTTTTCCTCAAGTAGCCGGAAAAAACTCCTGATCTTATCCATCACAGTTTCCTGGGGATGAAATTCATAATATTTACAAAGGGCATACAAAACAAAAGCCTGCGCATATGTGTGCTTTATATCATTTGCAACCTCGTTTGCAGATGTTAGTTCCATGTAGTAACCACCGTATTGTTTATCTTCAAAATCTTCAGTTACTACCTTATATGCCTTGTCTGCGACGGCTGCATATTCCTTATTGCCGTCAACCATAGCAGCTGCAGAAAAAGTCCATAATATCCTGGCATTCAGAACACTGGTTTTATTTGCAGAAAGGACAGGATTCCCATTCAAATCTACAGCTCCGTAAAATCCATGATCATTTTTTTCGACTCCGTATTTCATCCAGTAAGGCAGAATATTTCCATGGAGCTCCCTGTAAAAAGATTCCCTGTATTTTTTTAATTCACTGATTTCCGGTTTCATAAAGGCTTGTAGTTAAAATTTTTCTGGTTTTAGTTTAAAGGTTTCTATTGAATTTTTTCCAATTGGCAGCTTCAGGTTCCTTCCACTTTGTTTGATTTCGCCTGTCTCTTTCTCTATAAGGTTAGTCTTTGTAATTCCATTTACCGGTATCAGCATGTCAAGACTTATATTCTGAGCAGAACCGGACATGTCTACTAATCTCATAATCAAATCATTACTATCTTCACTCTTTTTCAGGGCTGTAACAACAATAAAATTTTTGTCAGTATTGAAGAAGCTTTCTTTTTCTTTTAAAGTGCTGTTCTGAGTAGGTAAAGGATCCTGAACTGTATAAAGCATATTCCTTGCCTGCTTTCCTTCATAGAATCCATTCTTCCATCCCGGTTCATGTACAAAAAGAGAAAAAGAAAAATGATGATCACCCAACTGTATATAATCATTTCCCTCACCGTGACAACTCTTCCGTGATGCCATCAGTATGGGCTGTATAAGAGTTTTGGTCTGCGGATTTGTTGTTGGATCGAGATAGTCAAATGCAATAACACTTGAACTGATTGTAGCCCCAAAATCATTGTCGGAAGCATTAACCCAATCGATAAGGGTTCTTGGATGTACAAGTTTGCATTCAGTGTTGTACATATTTCCTGCAGCACCCTTAAGTTCATCTTTTCCTACCTCCACCACACCCATAGGTACTTCATAGGTAATTTTCGATGATGTCATGTTTAATGGAAACGCTGTTCTGAATTCGCGATACAGAACTCCTTCCCAGTTCTTTAAATCTATTTCAAAATCAATTCGTTTTTTCTGATTGTAAATGATAACAGTTTCTTCCACAACGGCATACTTAACAGGCTGCCTGAATCTGAAAGCAGTATAAACCGGTCCGTCAGCTATCTTTTCCCATTTTGTCTGGTAATTTCCGGTTTTGTCATAGCCTTCCATTGAAGGCTGCTGGATATCTGAGAATTCACCTGCACCATTCCCAACCGACTGCATTGTAAACACTTCACCCAGATTGAATTTAGTTGCATCTATGACTTCCCGTTTTAATGTTTTGTCGAATAATCTTTCAATACCACCCTTTCCAAAGCGTATTGAAAAATACTTGTTTTCAAAAGTATCATTGAATTCAAATGAAACCTGTTCATCAGTCATTTTGGTACTTTCAAGATAGAAGGTGGAATAACCTATCGATGGAATGTCCTCTGCAATAAAGGAAACTTTTGCAGATCGAAGAGATCCATCATCAAAATGCTTAATATCTGATAATTGAAAAGGAATAATATTCTTCTCAGCATCAAAGAGGTTTATACCGAGTGCCTCTCCTTTACTGAATCTGACTGTAATATTAACCGGGTCATTGCGTTTCCAGTTTAGCCCATTGAAAACAACAACAGGAATTCCTTTTCCGCTGAAATCAATTTTTGAAGCAATACGCTGAAGGGAATTATCGAGAAGCAACGAAGCATCATCATATGATTTTCTGAACTTGCTCAGGAACAACCTGTCGGTTATTTCTCCGCCTTTACCACCCCAGCCGTGATCGGGGTAGATTTTTGCTTCCCATGCTTCCCTGAACTTTTCCTCATCATAATGCCTGAAATTATTCTCTGTCAGGGCATTGATGGCAGCAAACTTTTCTGCATCAGGCAACAGGATATCGGCATCCCTGCTTGCAGATATGGCATAATGGTGCGAAGGGCCATGAATATACAGCCATACCGCGGGCCTCTCACCTGAAATGCTTTTAATCTTGGTTGAATTATCCCTGATCGCATTCAGGCAATTATTAAGGTTTCCGTATCTGAAAGGAGGAAGGCTTACCTTCATCTTCTCTCCTTTTTCATTTTCAATCGCTTTGATGCTGTTCCAGAGATTAATAAAAGGATCGCAGTTTTTAACGGGCTTCTGATCCCAGATGAATTCATAATTCAGCAATGCGGGAATTATCACATTCTTTGAATTTTTATCGTAGTAATTTCCCCAAAACAAAACCTCCCTGGCCATTCCGGCAATAGCTTCATCATTTTTCTTTCCGAGAATATTATAGAAATCGATATAATGACCGGAAGAGAACATTGTTACCATGGAACTGTCGGGACTGAACCAGTTGTATACTCCTTTTTCATGACGGCTTACAAACATCTTGTCAACTCCTGATTTAGCCAGAATTTGCGACATTTGGAGGGTTCGTCCGGGCACATCCGAATTATAGTATGTATCCGATTCATAACCCTTAAAATTATCGGAAAGCCATTTTTTGCCAAGATATAACTGCCTTATGAGTGATTCTCCGCTGAACATCTCCTCGTAGGGTTGGGTATATGTTGCACCTACAAGGATACGACCTTCATCTATTCCTTTTTGAATCTCGGCTTTTTTATCTGGATGACGGCCAATGTATTCACCTATTATGGAGGCCTGCTCAATATCCATTTTAAAACCGGGATCTTCCTTTAGTCTCTTCAGGAAAGGAGTCATCCATAGGGTGTCACGCATGATGATGCACTTCTCCACTTCGTCAACCCATCCAAGGTCCTGGTGTGTCGTAATTGATAATAAGATTTCGCCTTTACCGCAAACTGACCTGGAGATTTCCCGGAGCAAATTATAAGTGTCATTTTTACACTTATAAACTCCGTTCGCTACCTGTGCGTCTGCTAAAGATGACATAAATATTATTAAGATAAAAAGTGTTATTAACTTTCTCATATTTAATGCATTAATTATTCAGTCTGTTACTTTTTATTCCGCAGGCTGTTCATGTCATTTTCCGCTCTCTGAAATCAAAATTCTTTTATCAGTTCCAGCATTTTACGGTCAAGCTTATGACCTTTGAAGTCTTCATATTTAACATCCTCACGTTCACTGTCGAGGATCCCGAATCCGCCGCGGAAATTCCACATAGCCCAGCCCCAGCCTGCCTCCTTCCACTGAGTCATCAGTTCACGCATCCATGCAAGCACAACATCATGTGGTGTTTTACTGAATGCTCCGAATTCACCGACGTGTACTCCCACGCCCATAGCCTGAAGTTTTTTCCATGGTTCAATCATCTGAAGACGTATCCTCTCCTTGTTCCATTCCATTCCCAGCGGGATACCCCATTTATCAAGATTACTCTTATAATATTCATTCATTTCATCGCTCAGGTATCTTAATTCTGTGGATAATTCCGGCACAAATGGCCATGCGGGTTCGGGCCATGTCATTGCACCATCTACCCAGGATGCATGGTAATGTGTGATCTGGGAAGGCTCATATCCCCGCGTGCTCTGAACAATATTAAGATCAGCCAGCTCAGGTACAGGCTCCCTGCCCCACCACATACCGTCAGATATGATAAGCCTGTCCGGATCAACCTCCCTGATTGCCTTTACCACTCTTCTGGCAACTTTAGCATATTGCTCATGAGTCAGAGGCCTGGTTCTTTCAAAGTCAAGAGAAGCAGGCTCATTGACGAGGTTAAAACTGATATTTTTGTTAGGAAGTACCTTGTAGCGTTCTGCAAAATGGCTCCAGTGATAATCAAAGGCTTGCTGGGCTTCTTCATCGAGCCATAAGTTGAATGGTTCACGTGCTGATCTGTCAACGGAAAATCCCGGAGCGCGGTGAAAATTCAGACTTGTATGTACCCCGTATTGCTTTCCGAACTCTACTGCCTGATCGATCTCCTTCAAAATTTTTTCATCAAGTTTCTTCCAGTCTTTCGGATCGGACCAGCACCAATAGGACATCGGCAGCCTGACAAAATCAAAACCAAGTTCAGCAATCAATTCAAAATCAGATTCTCTGAAAGGATCATTGCTGCTTGTAACTATGAACTTCTCAAGGAGATTAAAGCCTCTCCATCTTGGAATCGAGCTGGCCGAGATATCTTTTGATTCCGGCTTTCTCTGGCAATCGATCCCCAGGGCTCCAAGGGCAGCGAAGGCGGCCGTTGTTTTAATGAACTGGCGACGGTCAATAGGAAGATTTTTCATAATAACTGAGATTATTTAGACAAAAAAAATCTTTTTTTTTACAGAACTTTATTCCGGAAATTTTAACCTGAATGTTTCAATCGAGTGTTTACCAAGATCAACCTTAAATTCATTTCCCTTCTGACCTGAATCATTTTCCTCCTCCTCAATCAGATTTGTTTTCAAAACTGCCTGAGCCGGCATCCAGAGTTTAATATCAACTTTCTTATTCTCCCCCTCCATTTCAACTAACCTCATAATCAGACTATTAGTATTATCATCTTTTTTCAGGGCTGTAACCCTTACCAGCGGTGATGAAACTTTTACAAAGCTCATTTCTTCAGGAAGTGTCCCTTTCTGTGGCTTGTCTTTCACAACCGAATAAAGAGGATGATTGCCCTCAACTCCAAAATTATATCCGTTCTTCCAGCCCGGATCGTGTGATGTCAGAGAAAATCTGAATTGGTGACTACCTGTCTGATGATACCAGTTACCTTCTCCATGACAACTCTTGTGGGAAGAAAGCAGGATCGATTGCAAAACAGGATAAGCAACCGCTTCGCGGGTTGGATCGATCCAGTCAGCTACTGAGAGGTCAGTAGATATAGTAACTCCCATTTTATCGTTGCTGGCTGAAAGGAAGTTTTCAATTTCACGAGGATTAATCTCTTCAGGCATCTGCCTGTAAGTTCCTCCCCAGGCCCATCCGCCTGGTGACATATTTAGTTCATCCTTCCCCACAGTTACAATTCCCATCGGGACATCATAAGTAATCCGGGCAGTTTTCATATTCATCGGAAATGCTACCCGGAGTTGCCGGTTATGCTCACCGGGCCAGTCAGGAACCTCATATTCAAAATCAATTTTCTTAAGATGATGGTAGATTGTGATCTTTTGCTTTACAGTAAAGTTCTTCATCGTGTAAGAAGCTTCATATACAGCGGAAACGGGTCCGTTTTCCGACAGAGACCAGGTTGCTTCATTCATGCTGATTGTCTGATAATCGTCCATATTTGTCGGAGTTACCTGCACAAATTCTCCTGCACCGTTGCCGTTGTATCCCAGGCTCAGAAGATCTCCTCCTGCGAACTTCGAAGTATTGAAAACCAACTCACCTTTCTGCTTATCGAACAATTTTGTTATACCACCGTTACCCAGTTCAACTGTGTAAAATTGGTTTTCGCAAAAATTGCTGGCTGTTTTAACTTCCTTGCTTAGTGATGAAGTGCCTTTTTTCAGAAAATATGTTTTGTAGCCAATCGATGGCATATTCTCAGCAATAAAGGATAAAGTTTTTTGAGAACCATTGGTTGCTACCTGAGATGGAATGGTATTGCCATTTGCATCTGAGACAATCCAGTCTGTCCCTTTTCTTTTTGAAATATCTATCGTTGCCAATCCTTGCCTGGTCCATGATAAGCCGCTGTATACCACTATACTATTGGCTTTCTTTAAATTTACTGAAGAAGAAATACCATTCAACGCTTCCTCGAGAACATTATCGCCTATTTCGCTTCCTTCTTCAAGGGAAGCACGGAATATACTGTCGGTAATTTCGCCGTTTTTTCCTCCCCAGCCATGGTCAGGATAAATTGATTTATACCAGCCTTTATTGATAAGATCAGTGGGATAATCAGTCAAATTTCCATTAACCATTCCATTAACAGAACTGAATATTTCGGCTGCAGGCAAACTTACGGCCCCTGATTTTTTTGCTTTAATTGCCTGGTAATGTGCCGGTCCATGAATATATAGCCAGAGATCAGGCCTGTCACCCGATATTGAATCGAATTTTGCTTCAGGAACATCAATTTCACCAAGGAATTCCTCGGCAGTTGAGTGTTGTACCATAGGAATATCTAAACCGGAAGTCTGCACAATTTTGTTCCATTCATCGATTATCGGAGTATAGTCTTTAGGTCCTCCTGCATCTGTACTTATTATAATGGAGTAATGAGGCGGCAGTTTGTGTTCTTTATAGTATTCATTCCAGTTCTGTATAACCTTGTTCAACTTCTGCAAGGCAGTAATGGCATCTTCTTCAAAGTATTTGTACACGAGCAATGACCAGCCATAGTTACCCGGACTGTAAGTAAGGATTTTCGAGCCATCGGGACTGTACCAATTATAAAATCCTTCTTTCATGCGGCTGATAACCAGATATTTAATGCCTGACTTCTGAAGGATCTGTGGAAACTGCAAAGACCTTCCGGGGACATCAATATTATAAGCTGCAAAGGCATCCATTCCCGGAAGTGTTTCCCTGATCCACTTTCTTCCCAGATATGATTGCCTGACAAGTTGTTCGCCTGATTCGAGTCCCTCATAGGGTTGATTAAAGGTTGCACCCCAGGTAAACTGGCCTTTTTTAAATGCATTTATAATACGTTGTTTTTCGGATGGAACCTCATCGAGTACTTCCATAAGGTTAAGCGTCTGCTCCATTTCGAACTTGAAATGCGGGTTTTTATCTATCTGGTTGAGGGCAGGAATAATGATATCATGAATACGCTCGTGCCTGCATGTATCGGGAGTGTTCATCCATGCAATATCCTGGTGCGACGAGCAAATGATGTGGATTTTACCTTTTCCGAAATAGCCCCAGTCAGATGATACCAGCGGATGAAACAGCTGTTTCGATATAACCTTTTTATCAGCATAAAATACAAGCTCACCTGATTTTCCGGCAAGGGGAAGAAAAAGTTCAGCCTTTCCCGAATCAGCCTTAGTGTAACCCAGCTCTTTTCCATCGAGGAATACTGAAAAATTCTGAGGAAGTTCATTGGCTGGAAGCCATGCTTTTACTACGTTCTGATGGTATTGATATGGTTTGAAATAATTGAGAGAAATTTCTTTCTGAGCATTTGAAATCAGAGTGCAGAATAAGAAAAGAGAGATCAATACTATTTTTAAATTCCTCATAATTAGTACAATATATTTCCTAAGTTCAAAAATTACTAACCGCAAAGTACGTTTCCCTCATTAAAAATTCAGGAAGATCAAACCTTACAACTCTTAAGACCCCCTTCCCAGCCTTCCCCCGGGTTTATTTTCCTCGTCCCTCATCCTTATTTATATTCAAAAGCCACCAGACTACGTGAAGGAATGCTCATTTTCAATGACTTGCTTTCATTTCCAAGGAGATTAGCAGTTCCGTTCTGAGGAAGAGTCAATACAATTTTGAAATCATGAACAGCTGAAAACTCAAGTGCAATATCAGCCTTTTCATCATTGAAGTTTTCAATGATCACAAGATTTTCGCCCAAAAGATATAATGCAACCTTATTAGGAGCATCGAATTTCAACTTCATGGGTGCCATAAGCTTGTCCCTGAGCATTTTAAGTTCCTGCCTGTTAAGATCAAGAAGAGTTTTGGGATCCCCTCCCACCTTTAATATTGTAAGATTCTTATTTTCGAGTAATACCTGATTGCTTAGCAATTTTGCAAGACCATCAGTTATGATTACAGGCTTTCCGGCTTTTAGCATACTCTCCAGTTTACCTGAGAAACCCGGTTCTTTAAGTGCATGAACTGTGAATATAGCAGATTTCTCCTCTTCATTAATCAGATGGTCAGGAACCAGAGGAAAACCGAGCATTCCAAAGAAACTAAAAATATATTTCTCATTCAGCGGGTCACTATTTGGAATTTTTGGTATATGAATTCCCTGTAACGGCTTGCCTTTAATAATCTTAGCCAGTTCTATCAGTCCGGGAAGTTCTTTCCTCAAGGCTTCAATGTTTGCTCCGGGGGTTCCCGGCTTTCCGTCATAAAAATTGGAATCGCCGATCAGATCTCCATAGTGAAAAAGCAAAATCTCTTTTCCGTTACCTAATATGGTCTGACGTGCCTGTTCGAGATAAGTTTTAGGTGTGGTTCCAAGGGCATCAACCCATCCTCCGCCTGTTTTTTCTCCGCCTATCCCGCTAAGCCATCTCATGATGAAGAAAGCATTATACTGCACTTCTCCGCCAGGCCTGACTTTGTAATCATAATCGCGGGTTTCTGTTCCTACCCAAATGAAATCATAATCTTTAGTTTCCCGCACCACATCATAACCCCGCTCATGGAAGCTATCATACCAGAGAGGGTACTTAATAATAAGTTTTACGTTTGGATTAGCGCTTCTTGCAGGTTTGATGATATGCTCCCTGCTTACTTCAACCATCAGATCGGAGCGGAACTCTGCCCACGATTTATCTCCTTTTGCTTTTACACAATCATCGCATTCGCATTCAGTGAAAAGGAAATCATCGATCATTATCAGATCGAACATTGAAGCTGTATATTCGAAAATTTTACGAAGCTCATCATGAGTTTGTTTGCTGGAATAACAGGATGTTGCTCCCCATCCTCCAACACCGTTTTTTCCTACTTTTGTCGTTGTGACACATCCGGCAACATCTATACCCTCCTTCAGAAAGTGTTCCTTTGCCCTGATCAGTGCCTCACGTTCAGCATAATAACCATCACGGAATGATTCCATAAATACTCTCGTAATACCTGTTTGTTTGCACCAGGTCACTGCTTTATTCAGACCTGAAGGTGATGACAGGTGGTCACGTACATCCTGTGCAATAAACAAGGTTGAGATTGTTAGAACATCTTTATTGTCCTTTGCCATATTCCACAATGGCTGTGCAAAAACTGAATTGACGCTCAATAATATGAAAGTCATTCCTATTACTAATGATGATAATTTTCTCATGATACCGGGTATTATATAAAAGAAAATAAAAGTATCAATTTAATCACTTTCAGCCAAACAATTACATAAAGATCACTTGTTCCCGGACGGTGTCCATACCGACCGTCCACCCGACTTAACAAGAAACTTCATAGCTTCCAGATGAATGAAAAGCTGTGCATCAATAAGCATATCGGGTGTTAGCACCGCCCATTCTCCTTTGCTGTTAACACCTGAAAATGAATGACTTGGCGATTCAACAACAACACTTAATGCACCACAATGAAGATTAAGCGCTCCATCCAGATTATAACCGCCTTCCCCAATACGCTTCGGATCGGCTTCTATTTCCGGGTCACTGGTTTCCTGTAATCCTTCAATTGCCAGTCTCGTATGGACATGCGTGAACAACGAATCAAAAACAGGGCCTAAAACCGTTTCTGCGAAGGGCCGGTGCATAAGCGGGTACACTGCACCCGTATGCATATTAATAATGAGGTCAGGTCTTTCACGTTCAGCAAGGTTTAATAAAGCCTGTGTCTCAGGCTGCCGTTTACCAAGGAAATCATCATGCTGAATGTTTACCCCTGCATCATTGGGATATCCACCGGGGAATCCGGGAAGCGAGAAATCCATCGGAATAAATTCCTTGATCTGGGGCCATCCTGTTATAGTTCCGTCAGCTTTGCCTCCGGTATTGAGGAATTCATGAACAGTAAAATCAGTATCATGGTAGGCCTCCATACGTAAAGGAATGCGGACGCGGCCATCAGGATTCACGATCGGGATCAGAATTAACCGGTCAAGTTTTGATACAATATCAGTGATCTCCGGCCATTCTTTACCGCGAAGATCCTTACCTGTTTCTATAACTGAAAGCAGGTTTACCATTCCGACAATTCCTTCAAATTCACCCCCATGTACAGCTGACATCCCCATGTATACCACTTTATCATGATCGGGACCCCTGTATGCACGGACGTCACGGAAACCTATTGAACCCGAGAAGGTAGTTGTACCTTTTCCCTGACGCGGCTTTCCATAAACCACTGCCCTTACAGGTCTTCCTCCTGCTGAAGTTCCTATTACTTCAACTTTACCCTTTTTAATATTATTTTTGAGGAAGTCTGAAACCTGATCAAATGTGGAAAGCCAGTAAGATGGAATATTTTCTGCCTGCCTGAGATAATCGGGAGGTATCTGGAAATTAAATTTAGTTTGCTTTTTAGTCTGGGCGTTCAGATCGCTGAATAAAGATGTTCCTGATAATAAGATGATGGCCACAAAGATCCGGACAGAATTCTTCCGGAAAAAATTACCCATCCATGTTTCACAGAAATCACTGCCGATCTTTTCATTTACATACCTGCCTGTGCATTCTTTCATTTTAATAGATTCCATATTAACTTCCTGATTATTATTTATTCTTACTCCACTCTTCAAACATTATTATTGCTTTGTATAAAACACCGGCTTCACCCCTGAAAGTACCCGAGCCTCTTGGCTGATTATCAATTGAATACCATTCATAGAATCCGTTATTGTCTTTGACTCTCTTTACCATCGGCGCAACCTGTTCATATGCCTCAGCAACAAATCCGTTTTTGATCAGCTGCTGTATCATACGTCCTCCAAACCATGTCCAGTCACCCCCGTTCTGATAGCTGTAAACCGGGTTCATGATCTGATTAGCAAAAAATCCTTCGGGATATGGCGGGTATAATGTAAGTCCGATTGACGGAGCACCGGCTTCTTTTACTCTCCTGACCATTTCCTCCAGTGACAATTTGATCTCTTCTTTGCTGAGCAATCCTGCCTCAATAGCGATTGCCGTTCCTCCGAAATAGAATATCTTATTTTCATCAAAGTTTTCCGGGAAAGGAGAACCTTTTTCAAGGTATATATGAGGTATAAACTTTTTATTCTTATCGTCCCATAAATACTTTCTGACGTTGCCGGCAACTGTCTTCCGGATGATCTCCCATTTTTCCTTCGTTTCCGGAAGGATCTCCATCAAATTATCAAGAGCTATAATGAACATTGCATTATCGTAAATATCGATTGCAGGGTGTGTATTATCATCAAGGTCGACGCCCCAGCCATGCTCCGGCTGTACATCACCCCAGTCGGCTGTGGTTGCACCGATGATCAACCCATATTGTTGATTATAACGATGATTCATAAGGAATTCCATAGCCGCAATCAACCTTTGTCCTGCTGTTTTGCCTCCGATGGCTTCATTAAGAATTGAATTGTCACCGGTCATTTTAATGTACTTGTAAACTGCCTGAACAAGACTGGATTCCTGATCTGTTTCCACAGTATTTTTATGGCCGGCATATCGCGGCTCAAGGTCTGAATAAATGAAATCGTATTTTTCCTTGATCTGTTCTGCCGGAGTAAAGCCATCTATTATATTACCGTCTTCTCCCTGCATGCGGAAAAAAACCAACAAATTTTCTTTCAGTTCTTCTTTTGGATAAACCTCTGCTGCAAGCTCTATAAAAGTATTGTAATCACGGATCCACACTTCACGGTAACCATCTCCCGCATTAAAACCTGTCTTAATAATTTCCAGCGCTTTCTGTTTCGTAAAAGCGAAGTATTCATCAGTTTGTATTTTGACAGCCAGATCATCAGGTTGCTTTTTTCCTGAAGGTGCAGAACAGCTGAAAAAAGTAGCCAGAAACAAAACGATGAGAACCTTACTGCTCATAATAATCATTTAAATATTAATAACAAACCTGTCCGGAAATTTCCTGCAATTTAGGACAATTTCCTCCATCTTAAGTTTCTGCCTTTTAATATCTTCATCATTGTATTGATAAGTCGTTACCTGTTTTTGTATAATTATATTCTGATCGGATTTTTTTTGCAGTGAGGCTATCTTCCATAGCTTCCAGCGAAATTCCTTTGGTTTCAGGTACGAATAATCTTACCCACACAAGCTGCAAGACCATCATTACACAAAAAAATGCGAAGACTGTCCATGGAGCGAATGCTTTGGTCATTATCGGAAAAGCCAGTGTAATTGATGCAGCAAAGAACCAATGTGTAAAGCTTCCTAATGTCTGGCCATAAGATCTTTGCCTGTTTGGAAATATTTCACTTATGAAAACCCAGATAACTGCTCCCTGTCCGATTGCATGTGACGCGGCAAACGCAAAAATGCATATAGGGACAATTCCCATCCATCCTGAATAAAATGCCCAGGCCGTAAGCCCCAGTGAGGTAATGTATCCTACAGAACCGATATACAGCAATGTACGTCGACCCAACCGGTCAATAAGCCATAATCCGATGAATGTGAAAATTATATTTGTGATGCCAATGCCTACCGATTGCAGTAATGCAGCCTGAGACTCCAGTCCTGTCATCTCAAAAATGCGGGGTGCATAATAAAGTATTGCATTGATCCCGGACATCTGGTTAAAAAATGCGATAAAAAAAGCCAGAAGAATAGGTTTCAGAAAACGCTTTGAAAAAAATGGACTTCTTTTCGTTTTTTCAATACCCGAAGCTTCAATTTCGTTTACAAGTTCATTTAATTCATCAGGAGAAAAGTCAGGGTTTATTTTTCGTAGTACTGAAAGACCTCCCTCGCGGTTTTTGCTGTGAATAATCAACCACCGCGGGCTTTCAGGCAATCCAATACAGAAGACTGCAAAAATAAGTGCCGGCAAGGCCATAACTCCAAGCATCCAGCGCCAATCATTTTCACCGGTTCCTCCAAGCAATGAATTGGAAAGGAAAGCAACCAGAATACCAAAGACAATATTGAACTGGAACATCCCGGTTAATCGTCCACGGTATTTTGGAGGGGCTATTTCGGATATAAAAAGCGGTGCGGCAATAGTAGAAATCCCAATTCCTATTCCTCCTATGAACCGTGAAATCATAAACGAATATACTCCGGGTGCCAATGCTGAGCCAATAGCTGAAACAAGGTATAGTATCCCAATCCAGAGAAGTGTTTTGCGTCTGCCAAGGTGCTCTGCAGGCCAACCGCCAATCAATGAACCCAATACCGTTCCCCAGAGTGCCATGCTGATTGCCAGTCCATGCATTGTACTGTCAAGTGCCCAGAGGACCTGGATGGTTTGTTCTGCTCCCGAGATCACAACAGTGTCGAATCCAAAGAGAAACCCTGCCAAAGAAGCCACAATGGCGCTTTTATACAAATAGGATCTTTTTACCATTATAAATAAATTAAAATTAATCTGGTAATATTTTACATATTATTAAGCTTTCCTGGTAATTTATAAGGGAATTCCTCATTCGCCTTAAATCCTATTCACGTCCCATTCACACCATTATTTGCTTTCTTGTTTAATTATTTTGGGATTCCTCATTTCGCCTGCTTAAAATTCCCTATTGATTTTACTATATATTATTTTATTTTTACAATTACTTCTTTACATAATCATAAGGAAGATTATTATATGCCCTGGCCAGAACAGCTATGTTCCGTTCATCACCTTTCAGGCTGTCGGCTGATATTGAAAGATAATAATCGACTGGCGGCATTATTGATCCTTTGACAGGTTTAGTGAACCCATATAATCCAACGTTTTCCTTTATGGCTGCGGGAATAACTTCTGCAGGATCCTGACCATTCCAGTTTGCAAGGCATGTAATAAGCTTTGTATGTTCTCCAAGCATGCTGCGGACAGTAGCTGTTGTTGCAATATCTCCTGCTTCATTAAGCACCCAGTCTACTTCCTTCAGCATATCGGAACCTGCAATATCCTTACTGGTCAGCTGGCATGATGTCAGCCAGATTATACAGTCAGGTTTTGTAGTTTTTACAGTTTCTTTTATCCTCTTCCATGCTCTGTCAATAGCTTTGCGCCTGAATTGCAGCTCAGTTTCAGGAGTTATTTGCTCAGGACCGGGAAATGGCTGATTCATCAGTTCTCCGTACATTTCCTGTTCGCATGGTATCCATTTCAAAGGAGGATATGGTTCCATTGTAGCTCCCGGATTCCACAGCCAGTCAATAAATACACCATCAATATCTGTCTTTTTAATAGCGTCTTCAATTGAAGCGCAAAGGAAGTCAAGATACACTTTTGTATATGGTATATGAGGCATGGAAGGGACTCCATAACTTAAATCTGGATTCTCCAGTCCCCACCTGGTATTCGAACCCGCACAGAAATATCCGAACACCTTCATGTTCTTCTTATGCGCAAACCTGACCTGTTCAGTGAGAAAATCATGTTTCAATCCGGGCTGTTCGGGTACAATACCATTTTTGTACCAGGCATAACCATTACAGGAAACAGCAAATGACTGGATCACATTACATCCAAGATCCTCATACCAGTTAACATGATCAGCCGGATCGGCATCAGCCCACAGGCCCGGTTTAGCAAAACCGTTCGGACCTCCTTCTCCCCAGTTGAAATCTATATCATAGGCTCTGATTTCTTCTTTTGGTGATATTTGTGAAGAATTATTACAACCCTGGAAGAGAGAAATAAGAATTGCAGTCACAGGTAGAATTATTTTTTTCATTGGCTGGATTTTGACTAAGATGAACAGAAAAATCTGAATTTTTTTACTAAGATATTTATTTATATTTACAGTTCACAGGTGAAGAATCCTGATTCTGAAGTTTTCAGCTTTTACACAAAATAGTTTAATTTTGAATTAAAAAGGATCAAAATGAAAAGAAGTGAGGTTAATACAATTATAAAGGGTGTTGAAGACTTTTTTCTGAAGTACGGCTTCATGCTGCCTGAATGGGCTTCATGGACTCCTGAAGAGTGGAAAGGGAAATATGAAAAGTGCTATGAGATCGTTGATAATAAGCTTGGCTGGGACATTACCGATTTCGGAAGTGGTGATTTTAAAAAGAAGGGGTTGTCACTGTTTACGATACGAAACGGTAACTGGGACAAAAAAGACAAGATGTATTGTGAAAAGATAATGGTAGCTGATGAAGAACAGGAAACTCCAATGCATTTTCACTGGAACAAAACAGAAGATATCATCAACAGGGGCGGAGGAAATCTTGTTATGGAGCTTTATAGTGCAACTGATGATGACAATCTCTCGGATAAATCGCTGAAAGTCAGCATAGATGGTGTTTTAAGAGAAATCAAAGCCGGTGAACCACTGATCCTTAAACCTGGCCAGAGCATTTGCCTCAGGCCCAGGGTTTATCACAGGTTTTATGGCCAGAAAGGAAACGGAAGGGTTTTGATCGGAGAAGTAAGCATGGTAAACGATGATGCAAATGATAACCGTTTTTACGGCATCGTTGGAAGATTTCCTGAAATAGTTGAAGATGTGAAACCATTACATCTTCTGGTAAACGATTACGAAAAATACTTATAAATCAAATCCGGGTATTTCTATGGCTCAAAAGGTGATTGTTTCAGGTGTAGGATGCTGTCTTACAGATCTTTTATATAGTAATGTCAATTTCAAAAGTGAGATAATAAAACCATATTTATCTGTTACACGCGGAGATGGCGGATTAACTCCGGGTCATCTTGTATTCAGGGAAGAATTTGAAAAATTCACCGGCAACAATTTTGACCTGGTACTGAAAAAAATTACAGGAGGCCGCAGCTATGATAAAATTAATATCGGGGGACCTTCAATCGTCTCACTTATCAATGCTGCCCAGCTTACCAATAAAGAAAACTGTGAAGTACGTTTCTACGGACGTGGCGGCAATGACGAAATCGGGAGATACCTGATCTCCTCCCTTCAGAAAACACCTGTTATCCTGAAAGATTACAAGCTGATAAACAAAGAAACACCCTCTACAATAGTGCTTTCCGATCCAACATATGAAAATGGTCACGGGGAACGGATGTTCATAAACTCAATCGGTGCGGCGTGGGACTATCGGCCTGATGAACTTGACAAAGATTTCTTCAGTTCGGATATTGTTGTATTCGGCGGGACAGCTCTTGTGCCTCAGATCCATGATAATATAACCTCATTGCTGATGAAGGCGAAATCAAGAGGATGCATAACAATTGTCAACACCGTATTTGATTTCAGGAATGAGAAAGCAAATCCTTCAGAAAGATGGCCTTTGGGAGAAAGTGATGAAAGCTATAAATATACCGATGTTCTTATAGCCGACCGTGAAGAAGCAATACGGCTCAGCGGAGAGAATGACCTGCCGTCGGCTATCAGGTTTTTCAGACAAAAGCAAGTTTCATCGCTGATCATCACAAACGGATCGAAGAATATTACTATATATTCCGACGGATCTTTCTTCAAATTAATGGAATTAAGGGAAATGCCTGTCTCCCAAAAAGTTATAGAAGATCAAAAATACTCAGGTGGAGATACTACAGGCTGCGGTGACAACTTTACAGGCGGTGTTATAGCATCGGTTGTATCACAGTTAAACAGCGGCTCCATTCATCCTGATCTTTATGAGGCATGTTGCCGTGGCATTGTTTCGGGAGGGTTCACCTGTTTTTACCTGGGAGGAACATATTTTGAGGAGAAGACAGGTGAAAAAAAGGCCAAAATTGAACCATATTATGACGCTTACAAGAAACAAATCGAAGGTTGATTTCCATAAAATAGTCATCTTCGGAGCAGGAAGGATTGGCCGTTCCTTTATCGGTCAGCTGTTTGGCTGCAGTGGTTACAAGGTGGTTTTTATTGATGTTGATCCTGTAATTGTCTCCATGCTTAACCAGCGCGGGAATTACCGTGTTGTAATAAAAGGTGATAAAGAGGAAGAGATAACAGTTCCTGATGTTCATGCAATTTCAGCATTTAATAAAGAAGATGTAGCTGAGGCAGTTGCAACAGCGGGCATACTGGCCGTATCAGTAGGCAAAAATGCACTCGAAAAAGTAATACCTGTAATAGCTTCAGGACTTCTTATCAGAAACGTTGATAATGAAGGCATTCCCCTTGATATGATTCTTGCCGAAAATATGCGGTCGGCAGCTGATTTCGTGAGGGAAGAGCTTAAAAAAAGCCTGCCGGAAGGTTTTCCTGTTGATTCAATGGCAGGATTAATTGAAACAAGCATCGGGAAAATGGTTCCGATCATTCCTCTTGCTGAACTGGTAAAAGATCCGTTGGTAGTATTTGCCGAGCCTTACAATACTTTGATCCTCGATAGAAAGGGTTTTAAATCTCCGATACCGGATGTCAGAGGACTTGCTCCCAAGAGTAATATAAAAGCTTGGGTGGACCGGAAAGCATTTATACATAATCTTGGTCATGCTGCTTCTGCTTATTATGGTCACTATTTACATCCTGAAGCCGTTTATATGTACCAGATCCTCGATGATCCCGATGTCTTCAGCTTTACAAGGAACGCCATGATCCAATCTGCTGATATACTGATGGTTGCATACCAGGGGGAATTTACGGCAAATGACCTGGAAGAACATATTGACGATCTGATTTCCCGATTCAGGAACAAGGCATTGCAGGATACGATATTCCGTGTCGGACAGGACCTTACAAGAAAACTTTCCACCGATGACCGATTTATGGGATCAATACATCTTGGAATGCAGTTCGGATTACCATATGATCTGATCCTTGAGGGAATGTCGTATGGTTTGCTTTTCAGGGGAAAAGATGAAGAAGGAAAATCACTTCCACATGATGTGGCTTTTCTGGAATCGCTTGAAGAGGATTTTGAGTTGACATTGATCAGGGAATTGAAATTTGATCCTGTGAGTGACAGGGAAGTAACAGAGGAGCTGAAGAAGAGATACAGGATATTAAGTAAATAAGTTGATTTTTTTAGCCGCTCCTTGTGAAAAAACTTTGCGCACTTTACGGTAAATGCATTTATTGCCATGAACCAGATTTATTCGTATATTTGAGTTCCGAATTACAGTTTAGAAGAAATTAAACGGAATTCTCTGAAACAAATCACATTCTTAAATGTTAATATTCAGGCATTTTCATCAATTTGGCTCAGTTTTAACAGCAATAATAAAGTGAAAGATGAATCAAATGAATATTGCTGAAATAATAACTGCTGATATAAAAGCATCTCTCACAAAAGCTGGTTTGCTTTTATTTATGGCAGGGGTTCTGATCTTTATGGGAATCATCACAGGTGAGATATTTTATCCTCTGGAATATAGTACAAGAAACAATTATATAAGTGAACTGGCTGCGTCAATTCCGCCATCTACACTTGTTCCGGAGCCTTCCGGCACAATATTCAATGTAACAATGATATTTACCGGCCTTATGATAATGCTTGCGGGTTATTATGTTCAGGTAATTTTCAAAAGGTACATAGCCACCATTCCCCTTGGCTTATTCGGCCTGGGTATTCTTGGTGTTGGAATTTTTCCCGGATACATGGTTCCCTGGCATGGAATCTTCGCATTGATAGTTTTTATTTCAGGTGGTGCAGGCGCCATACTTTCCGCAAGAATTGTAAAACCGCCCCTTCGCTATATATTTATCTTCTTTGGGATTATTGCCCTGTTGCTTACTGTATTTTCAAAATTTACCAATCCTTATCTTGGAGTTGGCGGCTCAGAGAGATGGCTGCTTTATCCGGTTGTTTTCTGGGTTACCGGACTTGGTGCATATCTGCTGGGTATTAAAGATGAATATCAGCAATCGCACAGGACGAAAAAGATTTGAATTTATTCTATTGTTTTTCGTTCCCTGTCTTACTATGTGGGAAAAATGCCATAATTTGAACCCTTTGACATTAAATACCATAGACCGGGGGGCAGTCGTTCAATGAGATGCTGACTTCGGCTCCGCTCAGTCAGCGATGAGTCGTTCATTGAGCGGAGTCGAAATGAACGACTCATTCGAAATGAACGGAATTCCCGATACATCATTCTTAGTTCCAGAAAATTTATTAATTTGATTAAAAATTTATATTCATGAAAAATACAATCAATAAACTCAGCTTTCTGATAGTGCTGGTTATTCTTTCTGGATGTTCACCTGGTGTACAATCGACCCAGCAGGAAGAGAAACCAGCAAAGAATGAGTATTATGTAGCAGCGTATATCTGGCCGTCCTGTCACGACGATCCCCTGGGCAGGGAGAAACTGTGGACGGAAGGTACCGGTGAATGGGAAGTGATAAAAAAGGGCAATCCCCGTTTCGAGGGACACTATCAGCCCCGTCAGCCGCTTTGGGGTTACGAATTGGACAACGATCCGAAAGTGGTGGAAAAATGGATTGATGCAGCTACCAACCACGGTATCAATGTCTTCGTTTACGACTGGTATTGGTATGAGGGGGGACCGTATCTGGAAAGTGCCCTTAATGACGGTTTCCTGAAAGCAGGGAACAACGAAAAAATGCAGTTCTACATTATGTGGGCCAACCACGATGTTAAGTACAATTACTGGAACTATCACCGGTACAAGTACAATACCGATATCCTGTGGAACGCCAAAGTGGACTGGAAAAATTATCAGATCATCGTGGACAGGATCATCAAACAGTATTTCAAGCAACCCAATTATTTTAAAATAAACGGTGAGCCGGTATTTTCCGTCTTCAGTGTGGAAAAACTGATGGAAAGCTTTGGCAACAGTGTGGAAGAAACCCGTAAAGGTTTGAATTATTTTCGTGATGAAGTAAAAAAGGCTGGTTTCCCCGGGTTACATATCATGTGGAACCAGGGTGGTGGTTCCGTTATGTCTGAAGAGGTAGCCTCAAAGTTTACCAATAATGTGAAAGAGATGGGTTTTAACAGTGTGGCCATGTACAATATGGGTGGACTCGATGAAGATTATATTGTCTATGGCGCCAATTCTGTCAGGATACGCGAACAAATGGACTCTATCCTCGATGTACCGGTTTTTCCCTGCGTATCTATAGGATGGGATGATACGCCCCGTTTTCCGGCAAAAGGCATTCATGATGTTGTACATTACCACAACACGCCCCAAAGTTTTGAAACACTGCTAGCCAAAGCGAAAAAATATGCTGACAGCCATTCCGGTCAACCCAAACTGATCACCATCAACGCATGGAACGAATGGGTGGAAGGCAGCTACCTGTTGCCCGATATGCTCAACGGGTTCGGATATCTGGAAGCTGTGAAGAATGTGATCGTTGACGGTAAATACGACAAGTACTAATTGATAAGATTTTTATATCTGTTGCCATGACTGATCATTGGTGGTGCCACCGGCATCCAGGCTTCCATTTCTTTGGCTATCGAAGAATTCTCCCGATTCCCTGACAAGATTCCATATCAGTGTTTTTCTATAAAACGATTATGAAGTCCTTGCGATTTTAAATTATCCATGTTCGTTTATTGAATCATGAATATAATTACATTTAGATTTCATTAGAAACTATGACGCGCAGAGAAATTATAAAGACTGTACTGGACGGCAGGAAACCTCCGTATACCCCATGGTCATTCAAATTCACCGTTGAAGCAAAAAAGCTGCTGACAGAACATTATAGAACTGAAGATCTTGACAATGTTCTCTATAACCACATTATGATGCTTGGGGCCGACATCGGATTCTTTGACAAGGTCGGCGATGATCTGTACCGTGATGTTTTCGGGGCTGTATGGGACCGCAGCATCGACAAGGATATAGGGAATATCATAGGATGCATTATCAGTGAACCGACAATGAAAAATTATTCATTTCCTGATCCTGCAGACCCTCGTTATTTTGCTGATATTGAGCCTTTAACAAAAGATAAACCTGACATGTTCAGACTTTTTGAAATAGGTTTTTCCTTATATGAGCGTGCCTGGACCCTGAGAGGAATGGAAAATCTCCTGATGGATTTTATGATCAACCCCGATTTTGTGCATGAACTGATGACAGCTATTGCCGACTATAACATTGCGCAGGTGAAGGAAGCCGTGAAATATGATATCGATGCGGTTGGGTTTGGTGATGACTGGGGACAGCAATATGGGTTGATAATGGGTTATGATACATGGAAAGAATTCATTTACCCTCAGTTGAAAAGAATGTATGCCGCAGTGCACGCTGAAGGGAAATATGTATTTATTCATTCCTGCGGAGATGTCGATGAATTGTTTGATGATCTTATTGATATAGGGGTAAATTGTTTCAATCCTTTTCAGCCTGAGGTAATGGATGTTATGGGATTGATGAAGCAATACAGGGGAAGAATTACTTTTCACGGAGGCTTATCGATACAGAAGACTCTTCCTTACGGCACAAGGGACGAAGTAAAGGCAGAATCTGAAAGACTGCTGAAAGCCGGACTCGAAGGTTCCTATATCTTCTCTCCCTCTCATGCTGTAGAAGGCGATACTTCACTTGGTAACATGCTCACCTTTATTGAAACTGCTCAATCACAATTAAATAGATAATTCCTGGTGACAGATCATAAGAACATCAATACCAGATATGTGCTCTTTCTGGCACTTGTTTCGGCAATGGGCGGACTTCTGTTCGGATACGACTGGGTTGTTATCGGAGGCGCCAAGCCATTTTACGAAAGGTACTTCGATATAACATCTTCGGCAACATACCAGGGTCTGGCAATGAGCAGTGCACTTTTTGGCTGCCTCATCGGGGCTGCAATCTCGGGGAAGATTGCAGACAAATACGGGAGAAAAATTCCTCTTCTGTTTTCTGCATTTCTCTTTGTTTTTACCTCTCTGGGAACCGGTGCTTTTAATTCATTTAGTGCCTTTATGATCTTCAGGATTTTAGGTGGTATAGGAATCGGAATAGCTTCAAATGTATCTCCGGTTTATATCGCCGAGATTGCTCCGGCACATATGAGAGGAAAGCTTGTCGCAATAAACCAGCTTACAATAGCATTTGGAGTCCTGGCTGCCCAAATCACAAATATGATAATTGCAGAACCTGTTCCCCATGGTGCAACGGATGAAATGATATTCAACTCATGGAATGGTCAGATGGGCTGGCGCTGGATGTTCTGGGCATGCAGTGTTCCGGCAACAATGTTCTTTGTCTTAATGTGGCTGATACCGGAAAGTCCACGATGGCTTTCAAAAGCAGGAAAGAAAAATAAGGCACTCAGAATTTTTCAAAAAATAGGCGGAATTGAGTATGCCATAAAGGAAACTGATGAGATAAACCTTACTTTGGAACAGGCTGAAGATCATGGTACTAAAGATAAATTCAGCTACCTTTTTTCAGGATCCATCGCTCCAATTATGATCCTTGGCATAACTCTGGCTGTTTTCCAGCAATGGTGCGGTATTAATGTGATATTCAATTATGCTGAAGAAATATTTTCAGCAGCCGGTTATGGGATCTCAGGAACACTATTCAATATAGTCCTTACCGGAAGCGTCAGCCTTATATTCACAATAATCTCGATGTTCGTGGTGGACAGATGGGGTCGCAAAGCCCTTATGCTTACAGGCGCCGGTGGACTGGCAATAATATATGTAATAATTGCTGCCAGCTATTTTCTCGGGGTACAGGGATTCTTCATGGTTTTATGGGTTGTAATAGCAATAAGCATCTACGGACTAACTCTTGCTCCGATTACCTGGGTTCTGCTCTCTGAGATATTCCCGAATAAAATACGCGGCCATGCAATGTCGGTTGCGACATTTGCCTTATGGTTTTCGTGTGCGGTACTTACTATTTCATTTCCATTTCTTAATAAGGCTTTAAGTACATCGGGAACTTTCGCGGTGTATGCAACCATCTGTATCATTGGATTTTTCTATATTCTGAAAAAGCTTCCTGAAACAAAGGGTAAATCACTGGAACAGATTGAAAGAGAACTAACTGTTAAAAACCATTAGATATGAAAAATACTTGTTTTAAAAAGCTCAGATGTATGATGTTCACCATAGTGATATTTCTATCCATTTTGGATTCACAGGCTCAATCACTCAAAAAAATATCCCGTGACGAACTCAGGGATAAGATCTCGGGTTACTGGATCGGACAATGTGTCGGCAACTATTTGGGCTTCCCATTTGAAGGAACTTATCTTGAAGAACCTGTGCCGGTATTTGTTGACAGGTATTACAATTTTGATGACGACACGACATTGGCCATAAACAGGAATGATTTACGAGGATATTGTCTGATTACAACCAATTGGCTTGAAGGAGCATTTTCCGATGATGATACTGATATTGAGTTTGTTACGCTTCACGCAGTTGAAAAATATGGATTGGATATCAGTTATCCTGAGATCACTGAGATGTGGAAGAAGCACATAAACCGCAAGATATGGTGTGCCAACAGGACAGCCCGTAACCTGATGTCCGAGGGATTAATCGCCCCTGAAACAGGCAGTAAAATAAATAACGAAAACTGGTATCAGATTGACCCCCAGCTGGTTAATGAAATATGGAGCATGTTTTATCCGGGAATGATACGTAAAAGTGCTGAGATGGCAGAATGGGGAGCACGTATCACAAATGATGACTGGGGAACTCATCCGACAGTTGCTTACGGGGTTATGTACAGCGCTGGAGTTTTTGAGAAGGATGTCAGAAAACTTGTTGATATGGCAATGAAATATATTCCTGAAACCAGCCCTTTTCATGAAGGAATGAAAGATGTAATCAGCTGGCATAATCAAAATGCTGATTGGCGTGTAACCAGGAAGTTGATTTTCGATAAGTATTATTATTACAAAAAAGGGGATTATGTAGCACCGGTTTCAGATGTTTCCTCACTTTCAAATGGTCTGTTGGGTATTATGGCAATACTCTATGGCGAAGGAGATTTTGTAAAAACAACCGGGATTGCTGTATCTGCAGGGCTGGACTGCGATAACCAGGCAGCCACATGTGCAGGATTGATAGGAGTAATCAACGGAGGTTCTGCAATACCTTCAAAGCTTACTCTTGGCCTTTCTGATAAACCCTCCTGGCGGGTTCCTTTTAATGATACATATATAAATTTCACACGCGATGATTTACCTCCGTTTACAAAAATCTCCGATATAGTTGACAGGATTCTTGTAATTGCAGAGGAAGCGATAATCGCCAATGGAGGGAAGAAAGTAACTGAAAAGAATAAAATATTCTATCTGATAAATAGTGATATTTAAGTTAATGAACCGAAGGAATTTTGTCAACAAAACTGCCTTAATGGGGTTAACCTCATTTATCCCAATAAGAACATTGGAGGCAATGTTTTCACATACACAGGAACCTCTCATCGATTTCAAAACGATGGATTCAAATGATATAATTCCTGCACCGGGCGATCCAAAGCTCTGGCATGAATGGAGGGAAATGTTAGGCAAATGGAAAATTCAAAAACAGAAGGATTTAAAATATGACGGCAGTTCGTACCGCTCGGAGCCATTTCAATGGGTTACTTCAGATTTCTCATGTTGTTTTATAATGATGTGTGATTCAGAA
>JBBQJD010000014.1:0-51896 GCA_038325595.1 Bacteroidales bacterium
TCATATGTGGTCGTTTTTGAAAAATATCACTCATGTAAAAATTAAAATGTTAATTTCGAAAGACAAATTGTTAACAACACCTGATTTTTTAACTTTAGGCACTCCAAACTTTAGTTCACTTTAGGCACTGATTAGTTACAAAAGTTTGGAATTATACTTATTATTGTTGGACTATTATTCACGGTTATAACAGGATTCGGATTTTGATCTGGGTAATCTTGAGATAAACAAATCAGAACCTCATAGAGTCAATTGGTCTCCATATCTGGGAGCAGGTATAATGGTCGTAGGTGGAATTATGCTTTTAGCAGGTCCACGCAGATAAGTTCAGTATTATTTATGGGCACTCAGCAATTAGTGAATGTGGGAATTATATAACTTAAAAATAGTTTTGTGTAATAAAAATATGAGTTTACAAAGGACATTTGTAAAAGGGAATTCAGTTTTAATGATTTCTTGTTAAAATATTGATATTTACAATGTTCGGTGATACAGATTATTTTGATAAACACTAAACCAATTTAGATTTTATAAAATTAAAGGTTTGAACAATATTCTCTGAAATGAGTTTATAAAGTGGATACCGGAGAATGAACGATTGAATTGTAAAAAAATATATATGGAAAACATTTCTACCATAAAGAATGAAATAACAACAAGGGAACAAAGAATAGTGAATAGTATTTTGTTTGAGGAAATACCTGTTGCAGGAACCTTGGTTTATGAAGATCTTAAGGCTGAAGGAGGTGAAAATTTCTTCGAGTTTTTAACACAATTGGGACTTTCATATGATCTGAACATAATACTTCTTCCCTCCTTACATCATTACTACTATGATGTCGAAGATCTCAAAGATGTAAAAACGATTGTAAATCTTAAACAACTTAATAAAATTAAGCAACCTAAAGATTTTCTTAACAATATTTTCCACATACTTCCATATGAAAGTTACTTTATCGGAAACTTCATTGATGGAAAAAACCAGCTTGGTATATTTCCAAATTCTTCAACTTCATATAATGAGTCTGCGGGGATAGATCCTGTAGAAAACGGAATTTCTTCACGGATACCCTTTCTGAACATGATCTATGATATTATGGATGCAAAGACAAACAGGTTTCTTACCCGGAGAACCGTAACAAAAATGCTGGAAGAAGTTGGTTTTAAAATATTGGATATGGCTGAAATAAAAGGACTTACATATTTTAGGGTACATAAAGTCAAACCTATTACGGAATGAATATATTCTTAATTATTTTGTCAGTGAGTCAGGTATCAGGATTTAATCAGTTGTTTCAAAATGGATATTTTCAGTACACTTTATAGACTAAAGATCATTCCTTTTGTTAAGAAGTGGAATCTTATAAATTTAATTCTTGGCACGGTTGACATTCTGGCGATTGCCAGTGCTTTCCAACTTTCATTTCTTCTAAATATATCTAAAGAAGGTTTCTTTTTTCAGGAATCATACCTGTTGATTTTATTTTTGATACTTCTTCCTCTTTGGATTGTAATCCTTTATCTGGTTAAAGTAACTGAAATTCCGCGGACAAAAAGGTACAGTGTACTGATGATTGAATATATGCAGTCGTCAATTCTTGTTGCTTTTATCCTGATATTGACCTACTATCTTCTGAATCTTAAGCCAATTTCGGATCTATTTATTATTGAACTTACCCTGTCAGGTTCACTTTTTCTCTTGTTTGCACGCCTGGTTGAATATAAGATTTTCAAAACTTACAGGGCAAGAGGTTATAACACTATTAAAATTGTTCTGATTGCCGATGACTCTTCAATCAGGTTTATAGAGACTCTTCTTTATAATAAGGAATGGGGCTACAAAATTTTTGCAATCTTCACCGAATCAAAATCCCTTAAAGAAAAATATGAAAAATCAATTATCCTCCTTCCTGAAAAGTATTTAAAGGTATTGCATGATCTGATGGAGGTTGACCTGATCGACGAGGTTTTCTATTTAAAAAACAAGGTTAATCCATTCGAAGTAAGGGAAACAATAAGATCATGTGAAGAACTGGGTGTTACTTTTAAAATGAAATTAAAGGATTCAAAAGTAAAACTAACGAATGCTTTTGTGACGGATATAGGTCAGGTTAAATTCCTGACTTTCATTAATATTCCGCATAATCAGCTTCCTCTGGCTATTAAGAAAGTAATGGATATCAGCATATCTTTTCTGGTACTGCTCTTTTTATCTCCGTTTATGATTATCCTAAGCCTGTTAATAAAACTGACATCACCTGGTCCCATTATTTTCAAGCAGGAGCGAGTAGGTTTAAGAGGACGTCAGTTCAATCTGTATAAGTTCAGGACCATGGTAATAAATGCTGAAAATATCAGAAAAGATCTGAATGACAAGAATGAAATGGACGGACCTGTATTTAAAATAAAAGATGATCCGAGAGTGACAAAAGTGGGAAAATTCCTTAGAAAAACAGGTTTGGATGAACTTCCTCAACTTTTAAATGTTTTAAAGGGAGAAATGTCGCTCATAGGACCAAGACCTCCTTTAAAGAGCGAGACACTTCAATATAAACGCTGGCAGTTAAGGCGACTATCTGTAAAACCAGGATTATCATGCTTCTGGCAGATTAAGCCAAAACGAAACAGCATCAGATTTGATAAATGGATGGAACTTGATTTAGCATATATAGATAACTGGTCATTGAGACTTGATTTAATTATTTTAATAAAAACCATAAAGACAGTATTCCAGCGATCAGGCATTTAAGAACTTAACCAATTTTTGTGTTACTCTAACCTTGATTTGAATGTATATCTTACTTAATAACCGAAACAGTTTCAGTACTGTTTTTCTATTGTTTATGTTTTTCCGGTTCAATCGTGGAACAACATTGAAACAAATCTAAAAACGGAAATCAAAACGTAATCTGAACCATGGATTTATGGATTTGAAATTATTTATGTTAAAATTCCACCAATGTTATTCCCGAAAAAGTGATGAAATTATTAAGTTTTGAGCTAATTATAATCTTGCTCCTGGCGGCTACTGTTTCATGTGTTCCATCCAGGAAGTTAAGTTATTTTACTAACATCAACGATCTTGAAGGTCCTGAAATTAACCCCAGGATGCAAAAAGTAATAATGCCATTTGACAAGCTATATATCAAAGTTCTGAGCATCGATCTTCAGACAAGCCAGATATTCAATACATCAGAGGAAGTCAGAAGCGGAAGTTACGGCACAAGCGGGATCATTGGTTATACGGTGGATGAAACAGGGAATATAAACTTCCCGTTTGTTGGCAACATCAATGTTCTCAATCTTACAACTGCCCAGGCTGCACTAAAGATCCAGAAAGCTTTAAATGACTATGTATCAAATACATCGGTAGTAGTAAAGTATGTGGATAACCAGGTAACAGTTATGGGTGAAGTTCAGCGACAGGGAGTATACCCCTTCTCGCAGGATAAGATAAATATCTATGAAGCATTAGGCCTTGGAGGCGGAATGACACGATATGGCGACCGGAAAAATGTCATTGTAACAAGACATGTCGGTGAAAAAATAGTTCATTACAGGCTGAATCTTTCAGATTCAAAGATTGCCTCCAAGGATTCATATTATATTTTGCCAAATGACGTAGTAATTGTGGAACCCCTCAGGACTATTTCAACAAGCTATCAGAATATTACATTTACAACGGTACTTTCATCAATAACAACCCTTATCGCCGTACTTCTGTTTACGGGGGTAAGACCTTAACTAATTTCTCAAATAATGGCTAATCAGAATGAATATGCGTCCAATGCTTTTATTATTAAGGACTTTCTATCAAAAGTACTTTCTATAAAATATTACTATGTTGCCAGCCTGATTATATGTCTGGCGATAGCATTTCTTGTTAATAAAATTTCACCATCTGTTTACGAAGGAAGCTCGGTAATCGGGCCTCTTGAGGATAATACTTCCGCTTTACTTGGTTCAAATGAAATGTTCAGGGGTCTGGGGGCTTACGAACAGGCCAAAAACCTGGAAAATGATGTTAATAATGCAAAATCATTTACTCTCGTTTCCATGACATTAAACAAAATGAATCTGGAAGTAGGATACTTTAAGAAAGTAAAAAACATACTTGAGCAGTCCTATCAGATTTATCCTGATCCGCCTTTCACTGTCAGCATCGACAAATCTCATATACAACCTGTTAATGCAAATTTTTTTATTTCCATCATTGACCAGAATACCTTCAGGCTTACTTCCTCCGAAGAAGAAGTTGCATTATATAATTATCTTGATAATGTAGTTGTCAGACGTGAAAGTTCAATGGAAGTCGATACTTTATGCAAGTTCAATGAAACTATTACAAGCAAAAATTTCAAATTCGTTGTTTCCTTTAATAAAGAAAATTACCCGACTGATCCAATAGAAGAGAGTTCCTACTATTTTGTATTCCATCATCTGGATCAGCTATCAAGTCAATATTTCGGTGGAATAGAGGTGAGGCCGGTCAGCCTGAGATCTTCCCTGATCAATGTAAGATTCCGGAGTAAGAACCTGGATCTGACAATAGATTTTCTAAACAGATACCTTCAGACATTTCTTGACGACAACTTATCAAAAAAGAATAAAATATCGGTAAATGCGATCAATTTTATTGACTCCCAGATATCTGAAATATCTGATTCACTGAATGTATCAGAAACCCAATTGAAAGAATACAGGTCAGCCAACCAGGTAATGGATCTTAGTTACCAGGGGCAGCGGGCATTTGAGCAGATGACCCAGATTGAAAATGAAAGGTCGAATCTTCAGATACAGGAACGATACTATAATTATGTTCTTGACTATTTCGAAAAAAATAAGGACATGGCCGGAATTGCACCTCCATCAGCCGCAAATGTTCAGGATCCGATCATGAATTCCCTTATTATGGATCTTCTTGCCCTCAATGCCGAGAGATCATCCATTGTGAGCAACAATGCGGAGAAAAACCTTTTCCTTGGTCAGATCGAGAATAAGATAAGATTGCAGAAACAAACCATTATTGAAAATGTGAGAAACAATCTGAACACGCTGAATCTTACACAGAATGAACTGGATTACAGGGCTGAAAAGCTGTCAAGAGAAATTACCAAGCTTCCGAGAACGGAGCTGAACATGGTCAGCATGCAGCGTAAGTTTAATTTGAGTGATGTCATTTATACTTATCTTCTGCAAAAACGATCAGAAGCCGCCATTACCATGGCGTCTAATTACCCTGATTATGAGATACTTGAACCTGCAAGAAAAATTACGGCTTCAGTTATTTCTCCAAAACCGATGATCAACTGGGCCATAGCAATATTCTTTGCATTTATGTTGCCGACAATGTTCATTATTTTGAAAAACTTCTTTAATGAAAAGATAACATCCGTCAGGGATGCTGAGCATCTGTTAAAAAGATCGGTGTTGGGAGTGATTTACAGTAATAATCTGAAAACCGATTCTGTAGTAACGAGCGATCCAGGATCGCATGTCTCGGAATCTTTCAGAAATCTGCGAAGCAGTCTTTTCCTGAGATTCAAATCGGAGCCTCTTAAAGTACTGATGGTTACTTCATCCCAGCCGCAAGATGGTAAAAGCTTTATATCATTTAACCTGGCTGCTTCCATAGCAACAGTAGGGCATAAAACTGTTTTGCTTGATTGTGACCTGAGAAAGCCCACTCTGCATAATTATTTCAGCAACAAAAATTCGGAAGGCATAACTAATTATATTGCAGATAATGTCGCAATGGAAGACATAATTCATCCAACTGATATCAATAATCTTTACTTTATACCTGCAGGGCCGTTGCTTGCAAATTCTTCCGAATTGATAGAAGCCGGCGCACTCGATGATCTTATAAAACACCTCGAAGATACTTACGATTACGTCATAATCGACACCTCTCCGACAGGACTGATTGCTGATGCTTCATTATTAATGAGATATGCTTCTCTCATTCTGCTTGTGTGCAGATATGAGAGTACCCGGAAGGATATCTTCAACGATGTTCTTAACATGTTCAGGACGAACAAAATTGACAACTTTGATGTTGTGTTTAATGATATGAATATCAGCAAAACAAAATACGGACACTATACCAGCTATTACAGGAACACTTAAAAGAAATATCAATTAATTTTTGTTTATAAATCGACTTCAATATGATCTCTACAACTACAAAACTCAGGGAAAAAATTAAAACCTATGTGCTCGAGGAAACTTTTGCTGATAGTGAAAAGATTCAGAATGACTCATTAGTGTTTAAAGAGGGGTACTTCGACTCGATGGGATTTGTCAGACTGGTTTCTTTTCTGGAAAACGAGTTTGGCCTTAAGATAAACGATGCCGACCTTATCGAAGAAAATTTTGAATCAATAAATGCCATCACTGATTTTGTTATTCGGAAAACGAAATAATTTATGTGTGGTATAGCCGGCATAGTTGATTTTGGCAGAAAAACTGATAGCAGAACCATAACTGAAAAAATGCTTTCAGTTATAAGCTACCGGGGCCCTGATGAAAGTGGAATATATCACTCTCCATTTGCTACTCTTGGTAATGTAAGGCTTAGTATCATTGATATAAAAGGTGGTCAACAGCCTCTCAGCGATCCTTCTTCCAGGTATTGGATCTCCTTTAACGGCGAGATCTTCAATTACAGGGAACTTAGAAATGATCTTGAAAAGAAAGGAAATATTTTTAAAACAAATTCCGACACTGAAGTTATTGTTCAGCTTTATGCTTTGTATAAAGAAAAATGTCTCTACTTATTAAACGGCCAGTTTGCTTTTGTTATCTGGGATAAACTGGAAGAAGAGTTGTTTATGGCACGGGACAGAGTAGGTATAAGACCCTTCTTTTATAATATCAGAGATGGAATATTCACATTTGCATCAGAGATCAAGTCAATATTTCAGCAAAATAAAGTTGTGAAGGAAATAAGATCTGAAAGTTTATCGCAGATATCGACTTTCTGGACAACTATAACTCCCTATACGGTATTTAAGGAGATTTTTGAGCTATCTCCGGGGCATTATGCAATTTATAACCGAAATGGGTTCATAACAAAAAGATACTGGAATCTGTCATTCAAAGATTCAGGAGATTTCCTTTCAATGAATGAGGCACTGGAAAGTTTTCATGAAATTTTCTCCGATGCAGTCAGGATAAGATTAAGAGCCGATGTTGAAGTAGCTGCATATCTGAGCGGAGGAATAGATTCCAGCGCAACCGTAGCATATATAAAGAACATTGAGCCAGGTGTTCTGAATACTTTCTCAATCGGCTTTGCTGAAAAAGAATTTGATGAAAGCCACTATCAGAATGAAGCAGTTAAGTATTTTAACACATCTCATAAATCTTACATTTGTTCATCTGCGGATATTGCAAGGTCTTTCCCGGAAGTGATCTGGCATTCGGAAATCCCTCTTACAAGGACAGCTCCCACTCCAATGTTTCTTTTATCAAAACTGGTACGGGAGAATAACATTAAGGTAGTAGTAACCGGTGAAGGATCTGATGAACTTCTGGCTGGTTATGATATTTTCAAGGAAGCCTCAATAAGAAGATTCTGGGCTTCCCAGCCAAATTCAACAATAAGACCACTTCTTCTTAAAAAGCTATATCCATACATATCTCAGATTAACCAGTCTAATTCAACAATGCTTAAGGTTTTCTTCGGTTACAAACTGGAGGATGTGGATAATCCTTTTTACTCACATCTTTTAAGATGGAATAATTCAAACCACATAAAGAAACATTTTTCCGGCGATATAAAATCGCAATTATCCAATCATTCTGATTATGATACCCTGACAGAAAGCCTCCCTGAGGATTTCAGGTCGTGGGATCATCTTGCAAAGTCACAATGGCTTGAGACGAGCATCTTTATGTCAGGTTATTTGCTCTCTTCGCAGGGTGACAGAATGTCTATGGCCAACTCGGTTGAAGGAAGGTATCCCTTTCTGGATTACAGAGTTATAGAATTTTGCAACAAGCTGAATGGAGATATGAAATTAAGAGGATTGAAGGAGAAATACCTTCTGAAAAAGCTTCTTCAAAACAAGATTCCTGATGATATAATAAACAGGACAAAACAATCGTACCGGGCACCTGTGAGAAATGTATTCATATCAGAAAACCCGCCGGAATATGTCGGAGAGATGCTATCGGAAACATATACAAACAAAGCAGGCTTATTCAATTTCAGTTCAATCAGTTCTGTTATTTCAAGAATAAAAAAAACCGGGATCACATCTGAAATGGATGATATGCTTTTAACAACCATTATATCTACTCACTTGCTTTTTAATCAATTTATTGAAAATAATAATGAAGGTTTTAAAGCAAAAAAACTCAGGAATCTGAGGATAATTGATGATTTCAAATAAGAAAACATTCTGTCATTTAAACAAAAATTACTTTTATGAAAATCAGGAAACCTTTTTCAAGAGATATAATCTTACTTGAAGATGTTGAAGCCGTAATAAATGAAATAACAAAAAAGCTCGAAAATGACATTCTGCACAACTTAAGGCGGACTGGAGCAGTAATTGGCGTCAGTGGAGGCATAGATTCCTCCGTTTGTCTGGCATTGGCCGCAAAAGCGCTTGGCCCTGAAAAAGTACTGGGCATTTCCATCCCCGAAAAAGATTCCAGTACTGAAAGCGAAGATTATGCAAGAATCCTTACAGATAAATTTGGAGTAACTGCCATCAGGGAAGTCATTACTCCTGCCCTTCAGGGTTTTAAATGCTATGAGAGACGTGACGATGCAGTAAAACATGTTTTTCCTGAATATGATCCTGCAACTTTTAAAATGAAAATAGGGATAAAGCAGTCCGGGTTATTCACCTCACTCCCACCTATGTTTTCACTTATAATTATCGACGAAAAAGGAAAAGAAAAAACACAATTGCTACCTGTAGAAGAATATTTAAAAATAGTAGCTGCTTCAAATTTCAAACAGAGGGCAAGAATGTCAATTTTGTATTATCATGCTGAATCACTGCATTATGCAGTAGTCGGCACTCCGAACAAACATGAGCAGGAACAGGGCTTTTTTGTAAAGTACGGTGATGGCGGAGCAGATGTTATGCCAATCGGAAATCTGTACAAAACCCAGGTATATCAGTTAGCAAAATATCTTGGAATACCTGAAGCAATATTGCAAAGAACTCCGACAACTGATACTTATCCTGCAGAACAAACTCAGGAAGAATTCTTCTATCAGCTTCCATTTGGTTTAATGGATCTTTATTGGTACGGTTTCGAGAACGGGTACTCTCCAAAAGAAGTTGGCGTTGTCATGGGAGAAACCGAGGATCGTGTTCTGGCTCTTTTTAATAATTTCCAGAGAAAACAGAAAACAACTGAATATCTGAGAATGCCACCGGTCAAAGATTATTACGGACTTACACAGTAAGCGATGACGAATTTAATATATTGGACCTAAAAACACGGATTATGAATGCATTTGACTATTTTTTTGAAAAAACATCAAGCCTTGAAAAGCTTTTTCTGGTTGGAAATGAGCAAATTTCATTCAGAGATCTTTACGACTCATCATTTGACCTTTCAGTATGGATCTCCAGTCAGGCAGGCCGCGATAAGAATATATTCCTTGTATCAGTTAATAATTTATTTTTTTTGAAAGCATATCTGGCCATCATCAAATCTGGAAACATATGCATACCTCTGGATCCAAATACTGAAAAGGAAAATTTTAAATACATAACAGATTTGACAAAACCTGTTCTGATATTTCTAACCCGGGATGTGCAGAGGAAATTTTCTGTGGATGAACAAAAATGCATCACCCCGGATACCCTTCCGGAAACAAAAACAGGCATCGACAGATTTTTTACGAAAGATATTCCTGTTGAAAGTAATTGTGCGGAGATAATTTTCACATCAGGTTCAACAGGTAAGCCGAAAGGAGTTATGATATCACATAAGAACCTGATAGCCAACACCAGATCAATAATTGAATACCTTGAATTATCACACGAGGACAGGATGCTTGTTGTTTTACCTTTTTATTATTGTTATGGCTTATCTCTGCTGCATACCCATCTGCGCGTTGGAGGATCTATTGTGTTCAATAATTCATTCATTTTCCTTGGAACGGTAATAAATAACCTGCAGATTCATAGATGCACAGGTTTTGCAGGAGTACCAAGCCATTTCCAGATACTTATGAGAATGTCTGATACTTTTAAAAAAACTGAATTTCCTTTTTTAAGATATGTGACCCAGGCCGGCGGAAAGCTGGCAACAGTATTCATAGACGAGTTCCGCGAGGCTTTTCCGGAAACTAAATTTTTTATTATGTACGGCCAGACAGAAGCAACAGCAAGGCTATCCTATCTTCCTCCTGAACTCTATGAGAACAAGAAGGGATCGATGGGTAAAGGTATACCCGGAGTAGAATTAAGAGTGGTGAACAGCATGGGCGAAAATGTAAAACCAGGAGAAACAGGCGAGGTTATCGCTAAAGGTGATAATATAATGATCGGTTATTATGCAGATGAAGAAGCAACAAGAAACTCAATCAGGGACGGGTGGTTATGGACAGGGGATCTGGGTGAGGTAGATGAGGACGGATTCATATATCTGACTGCAAGGAAAAATGAAATAATAAAGGTAAGGGGAAAAAGAATCAGTCCAAAAGAGATAGAGGCCGTTATCCTGCAGATTCCGGAGATCGTTGACTGCTCCATCGAGGGTATAGATGATAAGATTGAGGGTGAAACGCTTAAGGCTACCATAGTTATAAAGGAAGAAGCCCGGCTTACTATTACCGGGGATTATATAAAAAGGCATTGTTCAAGATACCTGGCTTCTCATAAGATACCTTATTTATTTGAATTCAAAGAAAACATAACGATTAGTCCGACCGGAAAAAAAATTAAAAAAATTGTCAATGAGCAAATTGTTTAATTTCAGGGTTAATCAACATTCCCCTATTAAATTTGTTTATACAATCATGCTCCTGGGATTTATCTCAGGTTGTGTATCAAACAAGGAACAAATGCAAAAGATAATTTTTTTACATCACAGCACAGGAAGAAGTATATGGGTTGGTAACACCAATAAATACGTTTACAAACTAACCCAAAAAGGTGATGTTCAGAACTATTTTAAAAATTACAATAAAAAAAACAAAACCAATTACATCATTTCAGAAAGCAATTTCCCTCAAAAGGTTCCTTATGGTTGGAATAATTATCCATATGACTATTTTAATATCTGGGTGAAAAATGCCGGTGACAAGCCTTACAAAGAAGAATCTACTCTGGAAATGCTTACTGCTCAGTATAATGTAATAGTTCTTAAGCATTGCTTTCCCGTAGGAAGAATACTGGAAGACACAGGTAAGCCTGATATCAACTCACCTGAAAAAAAAGTTGAGAACTACAAATTACAATACAATGCACTCAGGGAAAAGATGCATCAGTTTCCCGGTAACAAATTTGTTTTCTGGACACCTGCGGCATCTGTGAAGAATAATATATCTGAACCGGAAGCTAAACGAACCAATGAATTTTACAGATGGATGATTGATGAATGGGATCAGAAGGGTGATAATATTTTCATTTGGGATTTTTATAATTATGAGACTGAAGGAAGCATATATCTGCTGGATAAGAACGCCCACAGTCCCGACAATTCACATCCGGGCAGGGATTTTTCAGGAAAAGTTGCTCCTCTTTTCAGTAAATTTCTTATAGAAGTAATAGAAAAGTAATACTCCATTTTAGGCTTTAAAATGAATTTAAAAAACATAATTCAACGTATTAGAATAGCGGTACTTAAAAAAGCCAGTGATGCAAGGAAAATTAAGTATCTGCGTAGTCAGGGTATGAAAATCGGAGAGAACTGCCATATTAATACCATGTCTTTTTCCACAGAACCATATTTAATTGAGATTGGCAATCATGTAGCTATATCAGCGGGCACTGATTTGGTTACACATGATGGTGCAGTCTGGTGTTTCAGGGAAGAGGACAAAGAGGCAGATATCTTTGGAAAAATCATAATAGGAAATAATGTTTTTATCGGAATTAACTGCACTATACTTCCCAATACAACAATCGGAAATAATTGCATCGTAGGTGCAGGCAGCGTTGTACGGGGTAAGTTCCCGGATAATACGGTCATTATCGGGAATCCGGCCAAAGTAATAATGAAGGTTAGTTTTCAGAGGTTCCTCTATTATCAAAGTTCAGACATGTTTGCGACCCACAGTATGTCAGATAAAGAAAAAGCAAAAATCCTGAAAGGGCATTTTTCCAAAAAGTAGACCAATCATCTGATAAATTTCCCCGCAATCAAAAATTATCAAAATTAATTTAGCTTAATACCGTATTAATTCATTCTGAACTCAATAGTTCTATCATATCTCTAAATTAACATCAAATTATTTTTTCATTGATCACTAACTAATTTTTTCCTAACTAATCTAATTATCACACTATGAATCAGACCAAATTTTTTATTACCACAATTCTATTAGTGGTAATTTCTGTAGTATCAGCATGTAAAAAAGAATCAGTAACACCCACACTAAAGACTTCCGTTATTAAGGATATAACATATACTTCAGCAACATCGGGTGGTGAAATAACCGACAATGGAGGTGCTCCTGTAACTGTACGCGGAATATGCTGGAGTACATCAGCAAAACCCACAATCGCAGATAATTCTACAAATGAAGGAGCCGGCTCCGGAAGTTTTGTCTGCAATATGGAAGACCTGACCGAAGGTACAACTTATTATGTTCGTTCATATGCAACTAACAGAGCCGGAGTTGGTTATGGTGATGAAATCACCTTTAAAACAACTGAACTCGCAGTGGCAACTCTGACAACAGTTGTTATAACAGGGATCACCTACACTTCAGGCACATCAGGAGGAGATATTACAAATGATGGAGGAAGTGAAATAACTTCACGGGGAATTGCCTGGAGTACTTCGAGTAATCCGACTACAGAGAGCAGCCATACTTCAGATGGCTCCGGTACAGGTTTATTTACCAGTACTTTAACAGATCTTATACCTGGTGCAACTTACTACGCGAGGGCATACGCAACAAATTTAACAGGAACTGCTTATGGCAATGAGGTCAGATTTAATACAACAGCAGTAGTAGTTCCTGTACTCACCACAACCGCAGTTACAGAGGTAACAACCACAACTGCAAAGTCAGGTGGGAATATTACAGATAACGGAGGGGGAGCAATAACTGCCAGAGGAATTTGCCTGAGCATTTCAGAAAATCCTACCACCGTAGACCGCGTTACAGTTGACGGAGCAGGAACAGGAATATATGAGAGCAGTGTGGCAGATTTAACTCCGGGGACTACTTACTATGTACGGGCTTACGCTACCAACAGTGCAGGAACAGCATATGGGAATCAGGTAAGTTTTACCACAACAGCAATTGTACTTCCGACACTGACCACGGCAAATGTTACAGATTTTACCTCTGAAACTGCAACTTCAGGCGGGAACATTACAAATGACGGTGGTGGTATTGTTACTGCCAGAGGTGTTTGCTGGAGCACAACTGAAAATCCAATTACAACAAATAGTAAAACTACCGATGCAGATGGAACGGGCACCTTCTCAAGCAACCTTACAGGTCTGACAGGAGGTACAACATATTACGTCAGGGCATATGCTACAAACGCAGCCGGGACGGCTTATGGAAATCAGGTTAGCTTTACGACAATATTAATTGTACTACCAACTTTGACAACAGCTGATCTTTCAGTAATAACTTCAATCAGCGCAAGATCAGGAGGAAACATCTCAAATACCGGAGGTGGTGCCATTACAGCAAAAGGAGTTTGCTGGAGCACCTCTGAAAATCCCGGGACAAACGATAATTTAACTGTTGATGCTGCAGGAACTGCCACTTTTGTCAGCAACATTACAGGATTAACCAATGGTACAGTTTACTACGTACGGTCTTATGCGACAAACAGTGCCGGAACTGCATATGGCAATCAGCTTACTTTCATTACTCCTGTTACGGATATTGAAGGGAATGTCTATAAAACGGCACAAATCGGAACACAGGTCTGGATGGCTGAAAACCTTAAGGTTACAAAATTAAATGATAATACCGACATACCAGTTGTTCCCGGAAATCCGGAATGGATGGCGATGGCAACACCTGCGTACAGCTGGTTAAGCAATAACTCTGCCAATAAAAATGTTTATGGTGCAATATACAACTGGTTTGCAGTTAATACCGGTAAATTGTGTCCTGCAGGATGGCATGTGGGAACAGATGCTGAATTTAATACAATGGAGATTCATCTCGGGATTTCTCCGGCAGATGTCAATTCATGGGGTTTCAGGGGCACTGATGAGGGAACTGAGCTGAAAGGTACAACTACATGGACAGCTGGAGGAAACGGCACAAACGCATCGGGATTTAACGCTCTTGCAGGAGGATACCGTCAATGGAATGATGGATCATTCCCAGGAGTTGGGGTCATCACATATTTCTGGACAGCATCTGATGATGCCGCGAATGGGAATCCCACAGTTGGATGGTATCGCAGGGTCGACAATAATGAAACGCGTATTCATAAAGGGGCCACTGAAAAAGAAGGCGGTAAATATGTCAGATGTATGAAGGATTGAGTTTATTAAACAAAAAAGGCTATCATCCGATAGCCTTTTTTGTTATTCCAAATAACATTAAATAATATTTAGATACTATTAATCAGCTATTAATGAAAGTGGAATTTATTTCATTTAAATTCATATTATAATTTTAAACCAGTGATCATTAAATCAATCTGTCTATGAATGCATTTACAAAAATCTCATGTTTATTTTTATTGATATCCGGACTTTTTATTATCAGTTCATGTGAAAAAGAAGAAGAGGATTCTAAAAATACAGTTACTGATATTGACGGTAATGTTTACAAGACTGTCACAATAGGATCTCAGGTATGGATGGCCGAGAATCTCAAGGTCACTTCATTTAATGATGATCGTGCAATATCCAATGTTGCAGGCAATTCAGAATGGGGTACTTTGACCACACCAGCCTACTGCATGTATAACAATAATTCAAATAAAAAAGATTCTATTGGAGTAATGTATAACTGGTATGCTGTAAATACCGGGAAACTATGTCCAACCGGCTGGCATGTACCTAAAGACTCAGACTTTATTGACCTGGAACTATATCTGGGCTTGCCTCAGGCTGATATACACAAGTATGGATGGCATGGCACCAATCAGGGGGCCCAGCTGAAGAGTACAACTGACTGGATTGGCGGACAGAATAATGCTACCAATTCGAGTAAATTCACAGCCCTTCCGGCGGGATATCGTCAGACAAGGATTGGATTATTCAGCGGACTTGGCACAATCACAATTTTCTGGACTTCTTCTGATGATTCATATAATGGAAAACCTTCAGAAGTATGGTACCGGCGACTGGATGCAACAGAAAGCAGGATATTTAAAGGAACTACCACAAAATCAGCAGGTAACTATGTGCGATGCCTTAAGAATTAATTTATAGCATTATAACAAAAAAGAGGCATCAGTGAGCCTCTTTTTTTTTGGTATTTTTCAGCTATAGTATTCCTGCTTTTTCATCTGTGTCAATCAGTTCCACATTTAGATTATACCTTGCCAGAAGAAAAGCAATCTTTTTATTATTGAAAGCCTCTCCTTCCTGTGGTCTGGAAAGAGGAATAAGTCCTTTTTCAGTTAACTCATCAAATTTCTGATCGATGTCATTACATTTAAAACACAGATGGTGAAAACCTCCTCCCCTGGAAACAAAATTATTGATCGACTGGTTATTTTTCAGGGGCTCAATAAGCTTGACAAGGATGCTGTTATCCTTTTTCAAAAAAGTCACTTTTACTCTTTGAACCGGGTTTTCAACTATTCTAGTCATTTGTATGTATCCAAAAACTCTTTGCCAGTAATCAATGCCTTCATTAATATCTTTTACGGCAAAGCAAATATGATCTATTTTCATTGGATTAAAGTTTAAATATATCAAACATTGTTTGAGGCCGGATGTTTATCTTAATCATTCTTTTCTATTCCATGCCATTTATTGCTCAGATATGACAAACCAGAGATAAGTTTTAAAACTCTCCATGAAGTATCATTAATCTGATAATCAGCTGGTATCTGCCTTGACTGTATTCCCCTGGATTCTTCAACGGATATCCTTACAGAATCAAGAACGGATCTTATATGGAATCCTGTCAGAATGATTGTACCGGAATCCTGAGCTTCAGGTCGCTCCATTGATTGTCTGAGTGAGATAGCAGGAAATTTAAGAATGGCTGATTCTTCACTGATTGTTCCCGAATCAGAGATACAGCATTGTGCATTCATTTGCAGATTAATATAGTCGAGAAAACTAAATGGCTTCAGAAACTGAATAAGGGGATCAACATTTTTGTTTTCAAGTGCATTCAGCCTTTTGAGCGTACGCGGGTGGGTAGAAACAATAACCGGAAAACCATAATCAGATGCCAGTTGATTCAGAACTGATAATATTTTTTCCAGGTTGCATTTATTATCCACATTTTCTTCCCTGTGGGTGGAAACCAGAAAGAATTTACCGGGCGTAAGGTTGAGTGTCTTAAGTATAGATGACTTTCTTATTTTAGGCATATAAAAGTCGAGCACCTCTTTCATAGGACTGCCAGTAAGATAAATTCTTCTATGAGGAAGACCCTCCGAGATAAGATGTCGCCTTGCATGTTCTGTATAAACAAGATTAAAGTCGGCAATATGATCGATAATCCTTCGGTTTATTTCTTCCGGCACATTAAAATCATAGCTCCTGTTACCGGCTTCCATATGAAAAACAGGTATGTGCATCCTTTTAGCCATGTAAGCTGCGAGGCAGGAGTTAGTGTCGCCGAGTACAAGTACTGCATCAGGTTTTACATTTTTCAGAACAATCTCAGATTTTCTGATGATATCGCCTACTGCGGTACCAAGTGATGTTGTATCGACTTCCAGAAAATGGTCAGGTTTTCTTAATTCAAGTTCCTTGAAAAAAATTTCATTAAGTTCATAGTCATAGTTCTGTCCGGTATGGACAATTACATGATTTACATGTTCATCAAGAACAGCCATAACCCTGGATAGCCGGATGATTTCAGGACGCGTACCAATAAACGTAAGTACCTTAAGATGAGATTTTAACATATAAAGATCTATGGATGAATAAATTGTATTGTCTATACTGTTTCAAAATACGTATCTGCATCCTCCGGATTAAAAAATTCATTGATCCAGAAAATGGTAAATAAATCATCCTTCCCGACATTGGTTATATTATGAACATGCCAGACAGGCATATCAACATAGGAAGGCTCGCTCCCATCAAGCTCGAAATTCATGATTTTGTCTGTACCTATCCTTCTAAGCCGAATTACGGCTTTTCCTTTAATAACAGCGAAACGTTCCGCTTTCCTTGTATGAAAATGATTTCCCCTGGTAATCCCTGGTTTTGTAGTTGAAAATGAAACCTGTCCCCCACTGGTCAGCTTAATGGTCTCGACAAATGAGCCTCTGTTATCAGTACTTACTTTCAACTTTGCAGGAAAATGGTTTTCAATATCCACGTAACATAAAAATGTATTGAAAAGATTTTTTTCAAACCGGTCATCAAGATCCGGGAATATTCCGTTTTCAAAATACATTGATTTAAAGGTTTTCAGCTTATGAAGAATATCTGAAACCTTCACTTCAGAATTATAAGGTACGGTATAGAGCTTCGCAGATACTTTATTTGTGATAATCTCAAAAATTATATTGATCAGGTCACTGATATGGATTATTTTTAACTGAGCATCTATCTCAACCGAAGGTTCTGCATTATGGGTAAGCTGATGTGAAAAAGTAGCAACAACAGAATTGTAAAAAGGGTTTCCAAAAGGTCCGAATACATTTGGAATCAATAATCCGGTGAAGAGGGCTTCACTTCTTTCAGCCCACGAAGCTAGCAATTCCCTGCCTTCACGTTTTGATTTTCCAAAAATATTATCACGTTCCTCCTGAATTGAAGATGAGAAGATAACATGGGGTTTTGATCCTGTACTTTCAAAAGCCCTGATAAGCTTCGTTACCAACTCAATATTAGTATTATAGATAGCCTGCGGATCATTATGCCGGTTCAATGCTGCAAGATGAACAATCACATCACATTGTCTGACAAATTCTTCCAGTTTATCATAGCTCTGGAAATAGTCATCACTGAATGGGATTCTGAGGAAAGTATCTTTTTTAATGCCGAGGAAATTATACAGATGAGTTCCAATAAATCCAGCTTGTCCTGTAATTCCTACTTTTATCATAGTTAGCCCTGCATTAAGTGTTGAAGCAATATTTCAAATCCGGCTAATTACCGGTTTCCTCTCTGATAAAGTCCAGTTTCAAAAGCAGTTGCTTTGTTTCCTCTACATTCATCCTTCTTGTATTATGTGAATTATATTCCTCCATTTGAGAAATCTCCGTTTCACCCTCAATAAAAAATCTATTATAATTCAGGTCACGTGTATCAGCAGGTATCCTGTAGAATTCACCCATATCGATAGCTTTAACCATTTCCTCACGGTTCACCAAAGTTTCATAAAGCTTTTCACCATGCCGCGTACCTATAACCTTGACAGGATTTTTCTGTTTATACAATTCGAGAAGGGCTGTTGCAAGTACTTCAATTGTAGCAGCAGGAGATTTCTGCACAAAAATATCACCCGGATTTCCATTTTCAAATGCAAATAATACCAGATCAACAGCATCATCGAGAGTCATCATATATCTGGTCATATTGGGATCGGTTATTGTAACCGGTTCTCCTTTTTTAATCTGATCGATGAAAAGGGGAATTACTGAACCCCTTGAAGCCATAACATTGCCGTACCGGGTGCCACACAATATTGTTTCTGTATCTATCCTTGATTTCGCAACCATTACTTTTTCGCTGAGAGCTTTTGACATTCCCATTGCGTTTATAGGATAAACTGCTTTATCAGTACTCAGGACGATTGCTCTTTTAACATTATTAGCTATTGAGGCATTCAGTACATTTTCACAACCGAGTACATTGGTCCTTACAGCTTCTACAGGAAAAAACTCGCATGAAGGAACCTGTTTAAGGGCTGCAGCCTGAAACACATAATCAACTCCTTTCATGGCGCTGTTAATGCTTTCAAAGTTTCTTACATCACCAATATAGTATTTGATTTTTGAATTTTTATAAAACTGGCGCATATCATCCTGCTTCTTTTCATCGCGACTGAAGATGCGGATCTCTTTTATATCAGTATTGAGAAATCTTTTAAGAACTGCGTTTCCAAAGGACCCGGTTCCTCCCGTAATAAGTAGTGTGGAATTTGAAAATTTCATTTTGTTATTATTATATTTAATTGAATATATGTCAATTACACCATTTATTTGACAAATAGCTTTGATTGCTGTATATGGTTCTGTTTAGTTTTATTTCTTCCTTTTTCCTTGAAAACCAGCCAGATAAAATTAATATTTCCCAGCAAATATCGTTTCCACATCCGTCGTGGTTCCTGTAAAAAACGGTAAAACCATTCCATTCCAATACTCTGCATCCATTTTGGAGCTCTTTTTGTAATTCCTGCAACGACGTCAAACGTACCACCTACTCCCATCGTAAAATTCACTGGTTTCAGGATATCTTTATACTTATGCAGAAAATTCTCTTTTTTAGGAGAAGTAATTGCAACGAACAATAATTGTGCCCCACTGTCAGCAATCTGCTTTGCTATGCCGGCTTCTTCATTTTCCATAAAAAATCCGTTTCTGTAACCGGCTATAATTTCCGGTTTATACTTTTCTGAATAAATTTCCACCACCTTCCTGACAATTTCCTCCTTTGCACCAAAAAAGAAACACTTGTATCCTTTCTCATAGGCCAGGCCGACGAGTTCCTGCATGAGGTCAATGCCTGCTATCCTTTCTGGCAGCTTTTTACCTAAGAAACGTGCTGCCCATACAATGCTCTGGCCATCTGCATTAATTATATCACATGATACAACACTGTTAAACAGTTCTTTATCTTTCGACATTAATACAACCTTGCCAGCGTTGATAACAACATGGTTTATGCGCCCATTTGCCTGAATTGCTTTATCAACATGGTCGACCGTCTCTTCCATGGACATTGCATCAACAGGAATACCCAGAAAATCTATCTTCATGGAGAGTCAGGATGATTAAGACAATTCAACGAGAATCTTTACAATACGATCTGCAGTATGACCATCCCATAATTCAGGACGTGAAGGATAGCGAACCGTTTTAATGGTCTTATGATATTCTTCACGGATACGATCAAGATTATTTCCCACAAGTACACTAACCCCACCATGTTCGCGCAGAGTGACGGGGCGTTCGGTATTCCAGCGCAATGTCAGACAGGGGGTTCCCAGCACGCAACATTCTTCCTGAAGACCACCTGAATCGGTAAATACAATTCTGGCTCCCATATTTAATCTGAGCATTTCATGATATCCCAATGGTTCGAGCAGTATAAGCAATGGATGGGCCAGGACTTTTTCCCAAATACCCATGCTTTTCAATTGTTTCCTGGCCCGTGGGTGAATAGGCCAGAGAAGAACCATGTCTTTTGTCACTTCATTCAGCAGAAAGTCAACAACCGGTTTAAAAACAACCGGGGAATCAACATTAGAAGGTCTGTGAAGCGTTACTAATCCATATTCATTATCATTTATCAGGGGAAAGACATCATTAGACGCTGTGATAATGTTTTTTTCCACAATGGTATTCACCTTAAGCCCTGCTGCAAAATCCCTGTTAAACTCCAGGGTATCAATCATGATGTTGCCGACAAATTCTATTTTATTTTCAGGAGTTCCTTCATTAATCAGATTTTCGGATGAGAGCCTGTCAGGAGTTAACAGAAGATCGGAAAGCCGGTCGGTGACAAGCCTGTTAATTTCCTCCGGCATTGTCATATCTCCTGAACGCAATCCGGCTTCAATATGACATACTTTCTTATTATGCCTCTTGGCTATTACCGAACAAGCCAGCGTAGCATTTACATCGCCCACAACGACTACCCAGTCAGGATCATGAATAAGCAGAACTTTTTCAAATGCTATCATGGTATTTCCCAACTGTTCCGCATGACTTCCGGATCCTATTTCAAGATTAATATCAGGATCAGGTATCAGAAGACTTCTGAAAAACGATTCTGACATACGAACATCATAATGCTGACCTGTATGAACCAGAATATGCTGGATCTCACCATTTTTCTTTTTATTATAGTTTTCAATTGCACGGATAAATGGTGCTATTTTCATGAAATTTGGACGGGCACCGACAACTGATATAATCTTCATATTCAAATATTATTGTAGCAAAGAATTATAAAAAAATAAAAAAATAAAAATACTGAAAGAATTGTACTCTTTCAGAACTTTTGTCAGGTTTCTTTATTTGCTTCAAAAAGATACTTGCTGAGAGCATAGAACATCCACGCCTGGGACCACCTCATATATGGAATTCTGGATGTAAAGTACCTGTTTACCTGATAATAAAAATATCCTTTATCTGACTGCATATTACTAATTGTCCAGCCTAATACCTTATCGATCAGCTGCTTGTTTTCCTTAAATCTGTCCAGGGCTGTCAAAGTAATAACCATCTGTGCAGGAGCATGAATATCAATAGGATACATAGAATTACTATAATATTTCGGGATGCCTTCGTTTGTAAAAAACGTATTTATATAGTATTTAAATCCCCTGTCAAGCTTTGTTTTAAAAGAATTGTCACCGGTATACTTCATATAATCGGAGATACATTCAAGATTATAACCTGTATGAAAGTTATCTACCCATTGGTGAAACGGCAATGTTCCATATGTCCATGAACCATCAGGTCGCTGGGCATTGCAGCAAAAACTTACTGATTTTCTTGATTCTTCGGCCAGTGCCGGTTCCCTGGTTATATTAAAGACTCTTGCCAGCAATTTACTTCCCAGAAGAGAAGCGTTATAAACTATGCTTTTATCCAGACTTGAATAAGAGAAAGCAAAATTTCCCATCTGATCATATGACCTGTTAAGATCTTTAAGCACAAAATCACATGTGCTCCTGACAGTATTGATTAAATTTCTATCATAAAAAAGGTCATAGGCATCAAGAAGGGCATTTGCAATAAATGAAGAAGCGACTATTGTAGGAGTATTTTTCGGCTGAAAAAAGGCTTTGGCCTCCCAATCAAAGTTGTAGCCCCAGCAAGCTCCGTTGTAACCGGGAGATACCACATCATGGATCATTCCTATAAGAAAATTGATGTTATTAAGGTATTCCTCCTTTGGCTCCATCTTATATAATGTACAATATCCCGACAAAAACAAGCCTAATGCTTTGGGATTATATTCCTTCCGGATACCAAAAAGCGGTCTGAGATTCAATGGAAAGCGCTTAAATCCCTGAATCCAGATCAGCCTTGCAAGATGCGAATTCCTGATAAATGGAAGAGACTGAAAGAACCTGCTGTTCAGGCCATCATAAGGATCGTAACCTTTATATTCTTCCAGGCTGCAATACCCGTATAACTTCTCAAAAGATTCAGTTATTTCCTTCAGCATCCAAATTGATTTCTTGAGGTAAACCTGTCTTCAGACTGTCAATTATTTTGAAGGTGGTTAAGGTTGTAAGGTAGAGTGACCGGTAACTGATTGGGATATGATCGGCTGTGGCTAAGGCGTTCATAAATGCCATGATTTCTTCCCTGTGGCCTTTCCCGGATGATTTAAGGGAAGTACTTTTCCCATTCCGGTGGAATACGCCGTCTTTGAAATCATTGATAACACCTATGCTTCCTCCGCTGAAAACTTCAATTTTCTCTTTTGGCATCGAATTGTCTCCGTTTGCCAGGTAGGTCAGGTTGCCAACTGATCCGTTGCTGAACTTTACTATGATTGCAATATTATCGTCAGGGGTAATTTTGGAATTTTTTGCAGCAATTGATTCTGCAAATACTTTTACAGGCTCAGAATCAGTAAAATACTGCATCAGGTCAATAAAATGGCACATCTCTCCTATTATTCTTCCTCCACCAATTTCAGGATTCTGAATCCAGTGTTCCTTTGGAATGAGACCGGCATTTACCCTGATGTTGATGACCATTGGTTCAGATATGTTTTTAAATTCCTGCCTGATAGCGAGGCTTACAGGAGCAAATCTTCTGTTAAAGCCTACCATAAGGAGCTGCGGGTATTCAGCTTTGGCTTTCATGACTGAATTAAGCTGACCTATGTCAATTGCCAGAGGTTTTTCAACATACACATTTTTGCCTGCTTCAAGAGCTTTGACAACCAGGTCGGAATGTGATGAATGAGGTGTCGCAATGAAAACCGTGTTAATGTTCTTATCCTTAAGAATGTCATCAGGCTCAGTAGAACAATAATTGAATTTAAACTTGTCAGCAACGTTTTTTGAGGTGATACCTCTGGATGTTGCCACACCTGTCAGGGAGCCTCCAAAAGATACTACATTCGGAATAAGGTAGCTTTGGGCAAAACTGCCTGCGCCTATAAATCCTGCTGATACTTTATTAACTGTACTATTTCTGTTTACCTGGATAAGAGTATGACGTTTATCCTTATCTCCGGCATATTTCAGTAATATTCCTATGTGAGGTTCTTTTGTCTTGCCAAGTACAATGTCATATGCTTTTTCAGCTTCATTGATATCAAAAACATGTGTAATTAATGGTTTAACATTAATAACCCTGTTTGAAAGAAGCTTAAGAAAAGCTTCCATATTTCTTTGTTCAGTCCAGCGTACATAAGGATACGGATAATCATTGCCTGATTCTTCATATTCTGTGTCGTACCGGCCGGGACCATAAGAACATGACATCTTAAGATCGAGTTCCTTTCTGTAAAAATGAGGATCTCTCGGAATATCCATTTTAACAGCACCAACAACAACGATCCTTCCCTTTTTCCTGACAATCTCTGAGGAAAACTCAATGGGATCATTCGAATGAGCAGCTGCAGTAATGATTACTGAATCAAAACCATGCCCATCTGTGAAATTATTAACAGCAGAAATAATATTTGGATCATTTCTGTTGACCGACCTTACATTTACTGATTCAGATGCCAGTTTTACCAGGCCCGGGTTCAGATCAACTCCAAAAACATCACAGCCATTGGCTTTGAGAAGCTGACAGGTGATCTGTCCAAGAAGACCGAGGCCGATAACACAGATTTTCTCACCCAGGCGAGGATCTGCCTGGCGTACTCCCTGCATAGCAATTGAACCTAATGCAACAAAAGCAGCTTCTTCGGAACTAACGTTTTCGGGGATCTTTACAACAAGGTTCTGGGGTACAGCAACAACACCGGCATGAGAAGCGTAGTCCTGACCGCTGCAGGCAACCCTGTCTCCGGGTTTGAATATGCCATCCCTGTCCAATGAGGCAATAACAGTTCCTGATGAACTATATCCCAGTGCTTTTAATGAGTCAAGTTTATTTCTGACTTTACTGAGAGTTGCACTAAATCCTTCTTTCCTGATGTTTTGCAGAACCTGAGCTACCAGATCGGGGCGTTGCCTGGCTTTGCCGATTAAACTGGCCTGTGCAACTTTTACTGTACTTCTTTCCGTGCCGGCACTGATAAGCGAAAAATCATTTCCGATTAAAACCATTCCGTTTGAAATTGATGGCATGGGCACTTCATCAACATATAAATCGCCCGTTTTAAAATTTTGTATTAACTGTTTCATTTTTAAAAAACTTATTTCTCGATTCAAGAATTTGTTCAATGCTGTATTTGGATTTAACCAACCTCAGGTGTTCTTCAAGGATTTTATCTTCGAATCTCTTTTTCAGTGGCTTGCATGGATTTCCTACACATATGGTATAGGGAGGCATTGATCTGGTAACTATGCTACAAGCTCCTACGACCGATCCTTCTCCGATTGCTACACCATCAAGAATGGTTACATTTCCCCCAATCCATACATCGTTTTCAATACGTACTCCTTTAGAAGTCTTTTCATCTGCATATGAAAACATTGACTTGCCTTGAATGTCATATCTATGATTTGTACATTCTATCAGAACATTTGGTCCGATCATGATATCCGATCCGAATTCAAGCTTCATGGCTGAAATATAGAAGCCTCTGCCAATGAATATATTTTCACCGAAACTAATCTCCTCAGGCCTGAGAATATGGCCATTCATGGACAGCATCACATTTTTTGCTTTTCCACGGAATTTTCTGTAATATTTATAATAATACAGTTTTCTTATAAATTCCTTTAAATTACTGATAGCCATACTTTTTCAAGATCACTTTTTAAATTTTCAACAGAAAACCTGTCACGGGCAACAAGAGAATATTCTCTTACATTTTTCAGCTGCCTTGCCTTTTTAATCATACCGGCAAAGTTTAGGGGGTCACGGTCCTTAATGATATAACCATTTACACCCTCACTCACAATGTCAGAAGCAGCAGAAACATTTGTAGTTACTATGGCGCAACCGCAGGCCATTGACTCTACCAGGGAAGTTGGCCATCCTTCATAATGCGATGCCATAACAAAAACATCAGCTGCATTGAGATATACGGAAACTTCATTCTGTTTCAGCTTGCCGGCAAGCCTGACAATACCATTATCAATTAATTGCCTGCCATACTCTGCAAGTTTTTCTCTGTCCTCACCTTCACCCGCAAAAATAACTTTGAGATTTTTATAATTATTGTCAGACAACAGTTCCTTTGTTGTATCAATCATCAGTTGCCATCCCTTTATCCAGCTCAGACGGCCAGTAGTAACAATAAGGATATCTTCCTCCCTGATATTGAGCTTTTTACGGCACTCTGCTTTATTTCCGGGTGAGAAAACCCTGGGATCAAAACGGGTAGGAAATATCATAATATCTTTAGAATCAAGTATATTCCCTGTTCTGTTAACTGCTTCAACTATTGATTCACGATCTGCAGAAGCCAGTATCACATTAACTGATTTCTTTAATGTCCTGAAAAGCATTTTTTCGTAAGTGATCCCGAATGACCTTAAGTATTTATACCTGGAATGAGCCACCGAATTTGCAATACCGGCAAAACAGAAGCACACACTATTCCACTTGAACATTCTTAAAGCAAATAAATACTGAGGCGACCGTGTGAACACATTGCGCAGGCCAATTTTGCGGATTTCAGGCAGATAGAACAGGAGTGAAATAAATGTCTGAATACGAATCGGTATCAAAGGTCTTTTTCCTGATTTTTTATACCGGCTGATCCCAAAATAGTGAAAAGGGATGCCATTTATTTCCTTAATAAACCACTTTCCGACCTGATCCGAATCATCTGTAATCAATCCGACCAGAGCTACTTCGTTTTTAAACTGGCCGATCAGCTGTCTTGCAAATGAAAGAGTACCGCCGACCGGAAAATCCTGAAAATTAACAGGATCCATATGAATAAACCTTATTCCGTTATTAATCATTCAACACTGCCTGAGTTACATTTGATACTGTTACCGGAACATCCTCAATGGAGAGAGTTCTATTATATATTTCAACATATTTTTTCATCATATTTTCAATGTTGAAGAAATTCTTTATGCGTTCCCTTCCTGCTGATCCCATTTTCTGACGCAATTGAGCATTGTCAAGCAATAGCTCCATTTTCCGGGAGAGTTCCCCGGCATCGGATCGCTTTACAAGAAAACCAGTCTCATTATCAATTACAAGTTCAACGGTACCTCCTCCCAATGTTGCGACTACAGGTTTACCGAGTGCCATATACTCCAGTATTGAATTGGATATTCCCTCACCGAAAGTAGAAAGCACTCCAATATCAAAAGTATTTACATATGATTCGATGCCAGATCGCTTACCAAGCAACCTGAAATAACCGGAATAATCATTACGGATATGATTCTGTGAAGCAGAGGATTCAGTGTTGCTACCAATAGCTATAAAAGTCACATCTTTCCTTTTATCGAGTATGATATGTGCTGCTTCAAAAAATGTTTTGTAATCTTTTGCTGTCGAAAAAGATGCTACCATTCCAATTATGTATCTGGAAGTTATATTCAGCTGTTGTCTGATTATCTTGTTACTAATTATATTTTCAATGCGTTTAAAGTCAAAACCATTGTGGATGAAATAGCTTTTCTTTGCCGGTGCCCGGTAAGCAGCAAGTCCGGCTTTTGAATTGCCTATAATTATATCTGAAAATGGAAATGTCAATCGTGATCGGATCCACTTTTTATCAGTCAGGCTGATCTTTTCCGGTGCGTTGGTGATCATGCCATTTATAAGCTTGATATTCAATATTTTGCACACAGGAAAGCTATATACTGCTGTCATGCTGTCCCAGCAATGTATTATATCGGGTTTATATTCTTTACACAACTTATAAAGCTTCATTGTGACTGATATGTCTTTTTTCGATTTTCTGATCAGATAATGAATCGGAATATTCAGATCAAGAACTTCCCTGTAATGAATTTCACTGCTCATCACTGCAAGTTCAAAATCGCAATCAGGAGTTTGTTTAAGAGCTTTCATCAGCTCGGTAAGTCTTCTTTCCTTGCCTCCGCTCATTAAGATATCGATAAAAAATAAAATCTTCATTATGGCAAAATTCTCAAATTTTTAAAATTTAAAAAGCTGATCTATTTCCTGAATTTTCTCATCATTTAAAACATGATTGGCATTTACGTACTTTTTTGCCCTTGAGGCAAAATCATCCGTATTCCTGGTTTCTTCCATGGCTTTCAATAAGATATCCACATTGCCATTTGCAACCACACCTAAATGTTCTCTTTCAATAACTCCCCCGGGATCAAAATTCAATGACAATACAGGAACACCGCATGCCCATGCTTCAATGAAGATGTTAGGAAAACCTTCCATCATTGATGTGGAGATCAATGCCTTTGAGTTTGCGATCTCATAAATAGTATCTGCCTGACTAAGTCTTCCGCATAAAATGACATTACCGAAGGATTTTAATTTTTCATAATAACTGAAAGCAGTTTTATCTCTGGGCTGTCCAACAACTTTAAATAAATGTAACGGGGATCGTTTTACAATCTCATAAAACTCGTCAAAACCTTTTCTCCTGTCAAGAGAACCAACATGAATAAAGTAGTTCCTTTCAGGATTGGGTACATCAGGTATCTTATCCACGTCAATAAGGTTCTGGAAGGTAATAGACCTGATCTTTCTTTCCTTCAAAAAGATTTTCTGATCTTCATGCTGAACAAATACCATATCGGCTTTGCGTCGCAATACCGGATAAATTATTTCCACCGCGATTGCATTGAAGAACCACCATAAACCTCCGGGTTTAGGAACATAATAGTACTTCAATCTCATCTTGAAACCCAGCGCATCAAGGTCTGAAGCCATTGCCAGAATTAGTTTGGCTTTTACTTTTTTTGCTGCTAAATAGGCCGTAAAATGAGTAAAATCACGCATACGGCAATAGTACACATCTGCTCTCTGGATTTTCAGATTGTGGTATAACCCGGGTAACCGGTGTGTAAAGAGCCGTATATATCTGATCCCTCTGTCCCATTCGGGAATCCAGAAAACCTTAATGCCTTCGGGTGTTATGTAATCTTCCTTCACATTAACATCCACAATAGCTATTTCATGCCCTGCCCTGGCCAGAGCTTTTGCAATGAGGGCAGTTTGCAGTTCACTGCCTCCACTTGTATTACCCGCCAGCGCTCCGGCAATATCACCCCAGAAACATACTTTCATAATTCAGAACTCTTCCAGCTTCAGTTAAAGAAATTGATTGTATATTTCTGTTTCTCAGAGTAATAAAAAAAGTCTCGAGCATATCATATAATTCTTCAATAGAATTTTCATCGGGGCGATATGATGAACAGCCTGGCATTAACTCACTTGAATGAAACATCATAACTATGTATGGCATATCTATTCTGGCTGATTCTTTTAATAGTTCTTCAAACAGATCAGAATTCATCCACAGATGTGGTCTCAGCCATAGGGGCTGATGCCTGAATACCAGTCTGCGTAATATTTTTAATGCTACATTTCTGTTCACATTCCTCAGATAGTGGCTGACTATCATATTGTTTTTATTCAGGGGAAACTTTGTTGGCAGGATAGTAATCGGTATCTCCACCAGCGAGCCCTTCTCAAAATCGTAAGTATACGGAAATGGTTTCTTATCCATGAAGTCAGGTCCGCCGTTTCCGCCCGGCAGTCCTCTGGTATGTGACCAGGTATTATATGGAGTTACTGATGAATCTACGATATAGGAATTATCAAGGAGGATTCGTGCAACCCTGTTATCAAACCCATAACGGCCCGATCTGAAAGATGTAGGATGGATTCCGAAGTTATCTTCAATCTGACCAGTGAGTGTTTTTATCTTCATTGAGATCAATTCTTCAGGTAATTCAGTGGCAAAGGGATGATTTTTATCATTATATCTGAAGCCATTTTCATCCAGAAAGGGAGGTGTCGTCCATGAGTGAAGGTGAGACCCGATTTCTGCCTGATCTTTTGATAAGTATTCTGAAAAGATTTCTTTGGAATATGGATCTTCACAAACCTCAGAAGTAATGAGGTATGTTGGTTTGATATTGTATTTATTACACAGTTCCTGAAAACGGGGTACATATTTTATATTATTTACAGTGAGGGGCCTTCCATGATCCCATTGGTTATCACCCTCCGTGTCGATGGTTAGGATAAATTTCATTTGACTTTAGGAATTAATTGTAACATATGAAACGTTTAAGTTTAGAGGTTTGAATTGTATCTTTCAACATAATCAATTATCCGTGCTGCCTGAAAATTGTAATTAAAAACAGTATCGGTCAATAATTTTCCTTTTGATGCAACATTTCTGGCAAACTGATAATTGTTTAAAACGAAATCGAGCTTATTGGCAAATGCCTCGACATTGCCGGGTTTGGATAAAAAGGCATTTTCCTTGTCTTTAAGATAAACTGGTATTTCTCCTACTTCAGTTACTACCACGGGTACCCCTGTTGCAAGATATTCGGTCAGTTTGGATGGAAATCCTGCATCAGCAACCATACTTTCCGGCCGGGCAAGAGCAAGTATTTTTGAATTGTTCATATACCGCGGAATTTCATTTCTCGACATTTGTCCGAGGAAAAAGACTTTACCTGTGATATCCAGACTATCAACAAGGTCCCTGATATACTTTTCCTCTTCTATTGTATCGCCTTTCCCTATAAGCACAAGATTGACTTCAGGATGCTTTTCTGATATCCTTGTGAAGCTTTCAACAAGAATATTTACACCGTCCTTGCTGACTGTTAAACTTCCGCAATAAAGAATATAATCAAACTTAAGGGGCTGATTATTATTTTGTACAAATCTACCAGTATCAACAGTGCTTGGTACATGCACTAATTTATAGGAAGGAATTCCATAATACTTGTGAAAATCAACGAGATATTGTGAGATACATATGATTCCATCAGAAAGATATGACTCAATTTTAAATTTTGCAATGCCAATTTTTTTTATTAAAGCCCCTGCCTGATGTAGCCTTAAGGGATGTTCTCCACACTCTTTTAATAAATTGGATTTACTGATTTTGCTAAGATACCATGCAAACAGGTGTGTACTGAACAATACTGAATATACTGTGACAGCAATTACCTTTTCGTGCCTGTTTATTTTTCGTACAAGCTTTGCTGCTTTGAAGTATTTTAATAATTTCTGCCAGCTCCTGACTATAAAAAATTTGCTTCTTTCCCGTTTCCCGAAAGAATGATAAAAGTTAATTCCATTAGTAACACCGTCACCTTCTGTGTTGTACTGACTTCTGAAGCATATAACATGAACGTTTACTCCATTTTCAAAAAAACCTTTTGCGTATGTATGTACCCTGTTTGTTGAGGCCAGTCCTTCAGGAAAAGAAAATGAATCTCCAAAAATGATTATGCTCATTTCAAAAAAAATATATCAGAATTTTGTTTAAATCATTCAAGTGATTCCTTCGATTTTTCCCACAGATGATATAAAAAGCATCCGAAGCCTTAAATTTTCTACATGATGTCACCCAAAAAAGCATTATGCCAGATTCAAGATTAAATTAAACGGAAGTATTTACTGATCTTCATCCCATACAGAAAGTTCAAAAAAGGGTTTTTTGTTCAGTGCTGTAATGATTAATGTTATGAACTTTCAAAATTTCATAATTCCATCCGTTGACCCTGATTTACTTTATAGCACCTCTAAGGAGAGTTCCAGCAGGGCTATTTTCGATAATTGCAGTTTTTTCCGGAATGTTATTTTCAACCAGGCTTTCCTCCGGATCGGCAAATAGGGAAACCATCCAGAAACACATTATAAGTGGTAGTAAAATCAGTGTATAACTAATTGATATAAGTATTATTATGAGAAACAATAAAAAGTGACCGTTATATTTAAAATATCGTGAAAACGTGAATGAACTCTTCATTGTCAGAATAATAAAAAACAGAAATCCAATTACCCCAAATTGTGCCATCAGATTACCTATACCTGAGATTGGGGAAACATTTGCACCTATTTTATATGTCCAGGTTTCTTCCCTGTGAGCCGCTAGTCCAAGAATAGGATTATCAAGAAAATCAATAAAAGCAATTTTAAAAGAAGCAAATCGCTGAGGATTAACTGCTGACTCCCTTCCAATTGATAGTTCAACAATATAATTGATCCTGTTAGCCTCATCTATGTATTCAAGAATTTTGTCCTTCATAAATGGCAGTGATGAGATGAAAACGAGCACAATTATGAGGACAGGAAGAAATAAGAGGACTTTCTGAAGGTTTTTGTTTATCAGGTAAAAAACCATGATCAGCATAAAAATTACGTAGCCGGTGGTTGATAGTGTTGATAATAATGCCACCAGTAAAACCCAGAAGCGTTTCTTTAAACCTTCATCCCTGTTCGGATGAAAAAGATTAATAAAAAGTGCCAGGCACAAATAAACCGCAAAGGCACCTGGCTCCCATGCAAATCCGCAATTCCTTGGCACTGATATATTAAGCAGCAAAGCTTTTACAGAGGGTTGAACGGAATATATAATCGCATTCATGCCAAAACCTGTTACATAGGAAGTTTCCTTAAGAATTTTTATTCGGCTGATATAGTTGAACAATGTATCCCCGCCCAGTGCTATCTGAACAAACCACATGCACAGGCCTATTAATGCCAGCCAGTAAAGCAGGTATTCATAAATTGTGAAAATTTTAAAGCCTAATGATTTGATAGCGGTATAAACAATGAAAAACAACAATAAATAGTGAATAAAAAAAGTAGGCTGAATTTCCTTGTATTTAATCGACACTGCCACAAAATAAACAGTAAAGCCAAAGATCAGCTTATAGAACCTGTAATCAAAAATAATTCGCCATTTCAAAGCAAGTAATCCGCTAAATATTACAGGAAGCATAAACCCTATGGGATTATCAATAGGTGACTGAGAAAGAAAAAACGTATTTCCTTTACCTGCATAAAGGATCAGCATTAAAACAAAGAGATATTCAAAGAAGGCTATTCTTTGAGTATTCTCTGCTTTAAGATCCTGATCTGCTGTATATTGATAATCCATAATTATTCAATTATATTCACTGACTTTTTCTTCAGCATACTTATAAACCTGGTAATAACTTTCGAACTCATCCGCCTGCCGAGAAAAACTGAAGTCATTAACAGGATTAACGCACTTTTGATATAAGATGTTTTGCGCACGCCAAGAAAGCTTTTTAATGCATTACGGTGATCTGACAATGTCTTCAAAGCCAGTGATTTCTTTTTTATATTAATCAACGCCAGAGTCTTGTACAAAATAAGTATTGTATCATAAGGGGAGTTACTGATTGCTCTTCCTGCAAGATCTGACAGTTTTTCAAACTGACCAGAATCTACAAGTAATGGACTCGCTCTGTAAAGGCATGAAGGAATGGCAGAATTATGAATTGCATCGGAATATGCATCGATTGCTTTTTCCCGATCACCAATCCTTTGATATGTCTGACCCTTCAGATCAAAGGCCTGATGCAGAAATGCCTTTACCTGAAATTCATTATTATGCTTATAAACGGCTTGCCACATGTAATTGGTAATCCTCCTGCCATCGCATGAATTGCCTCTTTCAATGACAGGCATAAAATACTTTCTTAGCAGCTCCGGGGAATTTAGGCCACATTCAATGGCTTTTTCAAGTAAAACCAGGGCATTTTCATAATCTCCCTTCTCATAGTTAATCCTTCCCTGAAAAAGATAAGTCCAGGCATACTCAGGCAGAATTTCTTTAAGATCATTCAGATATTTATCAGTATGAGTGTTTCTTTTTAACAGAACAGCCATTCTTGCCCCTTCAACCAGGGGCTTTATTTTTACATTCTTATCATCAGCTGCAGATAAAGCTCTATCGATCCTGTCAAAATAAATATCCTGCCAGTCAGCCGGAAACCTGGTGTTATATTCATAGTTGTACAGCAGTGCAGTAGCTGAACGATGAATGACTTCTGTTTCAGGCAAAGATTCAACATGATCAATTCTTTCCTGAACATTAATATTCGTATCCAGAGCCATTTGAATATTTTTCCAGGCCATTTGTCCCCAGTTTGCGGGATTTGAGAGTATTTTGCTATGAGCTTTATTGATGATTTTTTCAGCCTGTTCGGGATTGTTAATGTAGTATGTTACCAGTTCCATCAGATTTTCCTCTTTGTAGGGAATATACTCTTCCCAGGGAATCCAGAAATCTTCAATGAGATTATTGTCTTCATAGCTGAATAGCAGACAACCATTCAGTGCAGCTTCAAAAGAACGGTTGGATAAAGTATGTGCCCAGTCTATAACGATTTTGCTGCGCTGGTAATAAGAATAAATTTCGGATCGCTTTATTCCTCTGAAAAATTTGATATTCAGCCCATTCCTGTTCGAATCAGCCAGATTGTAAAAGGTCTTATAACGATCATGATAGAACGCATCATTATAACTCGCTATAGCAATTACATCGATGGATCTGGATTTGTAAGTGGAGTTTACAGTGCCATCCGGAGGAATAGATACTGCAAATCCTGATAAAGGCAATATATTGATATGCAAGTTCTTATAAGCAGCTCTATCGATTACAGAATATTTTATAAAATCAAATAATTCAACAAGGCTTCTGTTGAATATAGTATCTGACCATGAATCACGTGTAAAAAGAATTGTTTTTACAGGACATAAATAAATATCAGGAACATAATTTAAAACTGAAGTATCGCAAATAATTATATCCGGATACCAATTTTCAGGCAATTGGTCAAACACATTCCTGATGGTTGTTACCTCCGAAATTCTCAAAATGGGAATTTCTTTATCATTATAGAAAAAATTTGAATCCGGTATAGGGCCCCATAAAATTGTATCCTGCTCGAAAAATGATTTAAAACCATCTATACCCCATGCAATGATCCTGTGTTGTATCGGTCCGAGGTTGAATAAAAGAATTTTCATAAAAAATTTATCGCTTTTTAAATCTGTCAAAAATTAATGGTATAAGATTCAACCGTTTGTTTAATGCCTTTATAGAAAAGAAAAATGAAATAATTATCAGAATTGAACCTACTATGAATGAGTATGGAGTTTCCAGAAGCCTGATACTTGCAAAACACAGTAATCCAAGGATGAACTGCAGACCAAGTATTTTATAAAATTCTGTCGTAAAAAAGAATGTGTACTTAATTCTGGCAATGATATATACCTGAATAAAGTATATAAGGGAACTTATTACAATTCCAATCCCAAGTCCTTCCAATCCACCCCAAAGATATCCAAGTACTCTTATGACAAGCATATAAATATTTGTACTTACTTCACTGTAAAAGAATAACCTGGTATGGCCTTTTGCAATAAAGAGATAAGATATTGGCCAGCTTGCAGCCTTTAGAAATGTACTCAGAGCAGCCCATTGGATCAGACCTACTATAGGCAGAAATTTTGTTGAATACAATAAAATGACGATGAAATTAATAAATATCAGGAATACGGTCAGAATCGGGGCTAAAATCAGAATTGCAACTTCCGCCTGCTGATTGATCATATTGCTGGCTTTTTCTGCATCATTGGCAATACCTGAAAGTCTTGGAAAATAATCAGTAGACATTGCTGTAAATACAAGTCCGACATATGAATGTATTATTGCCATGCCTGCATTATAAAATCCCACTTCCGCCAATCCTCCCTTATGACTTATGAATATTCTGATAAGGTATGTAAGGCTGGTTGCTATAAGGGAACTCAAACTCAGGAAGAATCCCATCTTAATCATATCACCTCCTTCCGAGAACAGGGAGGCTTTATCAACTTTCATGGTTTTTACGTTTACTTTGGAACTGAAGTACCATGAAAATACCAGTGTCATGAATGAACTGACGATAATTGCCGGAACAATACCCTGTATACCAAAGAAATAATATAGGGGTATGCCGGTTAATAATGCTACGGTGTTTCCTGCTATGTTCGCCTTGGCAAGGAATTTAAGCTTTCGCATCCCCTGCAGAACTACTAATTGTCCTGCATTGATCTGAGCTAACAGCAATGTAAATGAGATCAGCCTGAAAGCCAGTGTGTGGTCTTTATTTCCAAAAGTAACCTCGCTTAACCAGGGAGCAAAAATCATGGTAAAAAGTGTACCAATAATCCCTGTTATCCAAACCAGACGTCTTAAAACTGAAACTACACGGCTGACTCTTTCCACATTTCCGGTAGCATTTGCTGCTGCAACATTTTTAATTGCACTCGTATTTAATCCGAGATTTGAAAAATTCGCAATTAATCCGGTGGTGGAAGTCAGAAGGCCCGATATACCCATTCCTGCAGGACCCAACAGGATGGCTATAAACTTTGATCTGATAACTGAGATTGCTATATTATAAATCTGAACACCTCCAAAGATGGAGGTGGCTTTCATGATTTGTCTATATGAAGATTGTTCTTCTGTCATTCAATAAGTATAAGAAACAATGATTGAGCTAAATTGTTTTGAGGCTTTTCCTGTGCAAAAAATCCATCAGCTGATAATGTTGCGGCCAGTTTCTCCCGTGATGCCATAAAAGATTATCATCCCAGTAACCCGGACAGCTTTGTACGACGTAGTCAAAAAAGCAATAACTGATTTCGTTTATATATGGCTTTGAGCCTTCCCCGTATATGAAATCATATGCCATAACATTGAAGTGGAATTTCCTTGAAATTGAAAATGCTATTTCCAGATAACGGGGATCAATCTTGTCAGGGTCAACATCAATTTTCCCGCTCCCTGATGCCCTGAAATCATTTTCTCTTACAAACCTTCTGAATGCAAGAGCCCTGTTACCAATCACGGTTATTCTTGTATCGAATTTATTATCAGGTAAAAATTTTTGAAACAATATGGCATCTTTCTGTATCTGCCATTCGGGATAATCTGACTTTTCTTTTATCATGCCCATATTAATAAGGTAGTTCTTTATTAATGTCTTACCATACTTTAATATACCGGCATTATGAAAAGATGACAGGCTTGAGCTGCAATTCAGCCTTCTTGCTTTGACTCCTCTGTTAAAAACCTGCTGTATTATCTTCTCACCATCTTTAGCTGAATTAATAAGTACAACATTACTTGAGCTGGCGCCCTTGGGTAATTTGGCAATTAAAGGGTATTCTGTTTTCTTCAAAAATTCATGTGCCTGTGGAAGATTCCAGAAAGCATGAGATTCAATAATCGGAAAATCATTGCATCTCAATAAATAGTATTCCTTAATTTTATCTTCATAGAGCCAGAAAGTCTCAAAATTAGGAGAACATTTCAGTCCGCATATTCTATGGGCTATGTTGAAGATAGCTTCATATATTTTTATATCTGTGTCTCCCTGTGAATGATTGAATATAAGGTGACTACAAGATTTTAGCTCATCCAGAAGCGTGTATGAATTAGGATCAATGATTGCATAAGGAAGATCATTTTTTATGATTATTTCCTTAAATCTTGCACTATATAAACATAGCGAGTTATTTGAGTTTAATAAAAGACCTATTTTCATGGCCAAGTAGTTTATGAGGAATATACGGTCTATATAAAAAATCAAGTATTTTTCTCCGGAATGCTCTTCTTTTCAGATGCATATTCAAAACTGATTCATAAGATTGATCAATTGAATTATTTTTAAGTTTAATGTACTTATCAAATGGTGTTATTGCGAGTTCAAATATGCGGTCAGTTAAAAAGAGGTACTTTTTTATTTTAAATTCCATACTCTTCATATCTACAATCAACCCCCAGGAGATCCTGTTCCAGAGCATTAATTTTTTACTATAGAACGATCCGGCTATTCCACTTTCATTAAAATATGAAGGGATTTTTTTAAACTCCGGCATTATAAAATTGCCAAGATTATAAGCTATGATGCCGTTCTTGTATTTTTCAACAGGCTGAGGTGCATGGGCATGACTTCCTATTATAATATCAACACCTGCATCAATCAATCTTCTCGCCATCAAAATATCCTGGGGAGCCGGATAAGATGATTCTTCAATACCCCAATGAATATATAAAACTATTCTGTGCACACGACTCCTGATTTCAGAGACAATGCCAGCTATATTGTCAAAGTTCAATAAGCTCAGATGGGTCATGTTATCAACTTCAAGCAAGGGAGTTGTTGATTCGCAGACGACTGAAATAAAAGCAAGCTTTAGATTGTTAAATTCATAAATTTCAGGCGTAATCTTTTCATTATCAAAATTATCTATTAAACCGAAATGATTTATTCCGGAATCTTGCAGTTCCTTTATTGTTGAAAGCAATCCTTCAGTGCCAAAGTCAAGAATATGATTATTGCCAAGACTTACACAGAACAGGTTAGTTTTGAAAATATTCTTCAGATAATTACTTTCTACTCTAAGGTTTATTTTCCCACTGACTGGTACTCCATCGTGAATTATTGGCGATTCCAGGTTAATCACTGTTTTATAGTCGTTCCTGAATTTAAACGGCTTAAATGGAATAACATCTCCAAGAAAGAGAATTGAATTGCACTTATTCATTATTCAGATAGAAACTCGTGAATTATCAAAGCGAATTAATGAATCCTATCATCCTCTTCGCCTGGAATCTATAATTAAAAATGGTGTCTGTCAATTCTTTGCCTTTTACAGCAACTTCCATGGCAAAATTGTAATTGTCAAGTACAAACTTTAATTTTTCTGAAAAAGCTTCAATACTGTCGGGCTCTGATAAAAATGCATTTTTTTTATCGCATAGATACAGGGGGATTTCACCAACCCCGGTGACAACTACAGGAATTCCTGTGGTCAGATATTCTGTTAATTTTGAAGGGAATCCTGCATCGGCTACCATGCTTGTGGGCCGTGCAAGTGCAAGTACCCTTGCATTCTTGAGATATGCAGGAATTTCTGTCCGTGACAGCTGGCCCATAAAAAAAACCCTGTCTTTTATATTTAACCTTTTCACAAGTGCTCTGATATAGATTTCTTCTTTAATGGTATCTCCTTTTCCGATTAAAACAAGATTTATATCAGCATTATTTTCTATTAACTTCCTGAAACTTTCAATAAGTATGTTTACCCCATCCTTGAGTATTGAGAGACTTCCGCAGTAAAGAATATACTGAAATGGCAACGGGGACTTTATATTATTTTTGAAACGATCAGTATCAACTGTGCTCGGTACAAGGAACAACTTTTTAGGACTTACCCCATTTGCTGTATAAAAATCAACAAGATACTGAGATATGCAAAAAAATCCATTTCCCAGCATCGAGTCGAGATGCATCCTGATATTGCCCTGAGTTTTCCGCAGGGTATTTCCCTGGTAATTCCTCATCGGATGTTCACTATGTTCATTTATTACATTTGTTCCAAGGAATCTGGCAATGATAAATATGAAGAGTTGTGTGAGTAATATGTTTGTCCAGGAATTAAAAGCAATAATCCTGTCGTTTTTATTGATATTCCTTATTAATTTGATTGTTCTGTAATATTTCAGAAATTTATGCCATCGTCTTATAAGTAAATACCTGCTTCTCTTTCGCTTTCCAAAAGGATGATAAAAGTTTATTTCATTAAATTTTCCATCACCGTCATTGTTATAATAACTTCTAAAACATATGACATGAACCGTGAGACCATTTTCATAAAATCCCCTGGCGTATGTATGAACTCTGTTTGTAGCGGCATTTCCTTCCGGAAAGGTAAACGCGTCACCAATTATTACTAATGACACTTGAGTGGATTTTATTCAGATCAATTCAGATTGAATGGGGAAGATCCTCCTTGCCGGAATTATTCCTTGCCATAACGGTTGATGATCCTGACAACGGATCCTGCATCTTTCTCTGTCATCACCGGACTAATAGGAATACTCACTACCTGATCATGAATATTCTCAGTCAATGGAAGGTTCAGATGTGCAAGTTCTTTATAAGCTATTTGCTTATGCGGAGGAATTGGATAATGAATTACTGTTTGTAACTCATTGTTATTGAGATATTTTATAAAATTGTCACGATTTTTACATCTGATAACAAACAGGTGCCAGACGTGTGAAGGAAATCTTATCCCGGGTTCAGGATTTTCTGCAAAAGGCAGCTTGATTTCGGAGTTGACAATATTCTGCAGGTAGTATTGTGCAATTTCCCTGCGGCGTATGTTATCAGCTTCAAGCCTGATAAGCTTCACTCTCAGAATGGCGGCCTGTAATTCGTCAAGCCTGGAGTTTAAGCCTTTAAAAAGGTTCTGGTACTTTACTTTTGAACCATAGTTTGCAATAGCACGTACAGTATCAGCAAGTTCAATGTTATCTGTAGTGACAGCACCTGCATCGCCCAGTGCCCCCAGGTTTTTCCCCGGATAAAAACTATGACCGGCAGCATCACCGACGGATCCGGTCCGCTTTTCCTTATAATAACAACCCTGTGACTGGGCATTATCTTCAATTAGTTTCAGGTTGTATTTCTCCTTTAATCTCTGTATCTCAGGGTGCATTGCATTCTGACCATAAAGATGAACAATCATAATGCCTTTGGTTCGTGGTGTGATTTTCTCCTCAATTTTAAAGGGATCAATATTAAAGGTATTAATATCGGGTTCAACCAATACCGGAATAAGTTTATTATCAGATACAGCCAGAACTGATGCTATATATGTATTTGCCGGAAGGATAATTTCATCACCTTCCTTCATGAATCCCATCTCCATATAGGCCTTGAAGATCATGCGCAATGCATCCAGACCGTTTGCTACCCCGATACAATGTCCTGTTCCGATAAATTTTCCGTATTCCAGTTCAAAAGATTTTGCTTCATTTCCAAGAAGATACCAGCCGGAATCCAGTACCCTTTTTATGGCATTTGAAAGATCCGGTTCAAAACTGTCATTTATCGCCTTCAGGTCTAAAAACTTAATCATATAAGAGTGTTAGGTTCAAATTATTATGAATGGCTTACGAATTTACCGGTTTTTCAGAATTTTCTTCAATTGATTTAATTCAGGGTCCGGTTACTTTTTATCCTTAAAATCGAGGTTCTGGATGGTATTATCTTCAGTGATGTAACCTTTATGCCGGGCAGGATTTCCATACCATAATGTATAAGGAAGAGTATTTTTATTAATCAATGATCCAGCTCCGATAAGAGTATATTGCCCTATGGTAATTCCTCCTATTATTGTAGCGTTAGCGCCGATTGATGCATTTTTTTTAATTACTGTTCTCCTCAGTTTAAAGCTGGTTTTCGCCCTGGGATAAAGATCATTTACAAAAGTCACGTTTGGACCAATCTGCACGTTATCTTCAATTGTGATACCGTTCCACAGATACACTCCGCACTTAATTGTTACGTTGTTTCCTATCTTAACATCATTTTCAATAAAACAATGGGCATTAATATTACAATTATCTCCAATTATTGCTCCTGGTAATATAACTACGTACTGCCAGATATCGGTATCTTTTCCGATACTCTTCGATTGAACATCAGATGAGGGATGGATCATGTGTTAATTTTTTATAATCAATAAATTTCTCATAATTACGGATATAATCTTTTTCATCATATTTTTCTGACGCCAGGACCAGACAGATAGAGCCTGATGAAAAGTTAATTATTTCTCTCCAAATGCCAGGTACTACCAGCAGTCCTTTATAAGGCCGGTTAAAGGTAAATAGTTTTTTTTCTGAACCATCATTGAGTTCAACATCAAAGCTGCCTGACGCTGCAACAATCAACTGATAAAGATCTTTATGAGCATGACCGCCTCTTTCAACCCCACCGGGGACGTCATAAAGATAATAAATACGCTTAACTGCAAATGGGATTATGTCGTTTTGCCCGACGACAGTAATATTACCTGACCTGTTATGAATCATTTCAAGATCAATGATATGGCAATCGCTTATACTTGATTTTCTGCTCATTTCTTTTTAGCTGTCATTAAGAATTCATCATAATTGCGTATATAATCAGAAGCTGAATAATCGGTGGATGCAACGACTAATGCAAGGGAGTTAGTTGAGAAGTTCTCAATTTTACGCCAGATCATTTCCGGAATATAAATTCCGTAGTAGGACCGGTTTAAAGTGAACCTGTGTTCATAGGTTCCATCAGTAAGTACAATATCAAAACTCCCTGAAAGTGCGATAATCAGTTCCTCGGTTTTCCGGAAAGCATGACTTCCCCTGAATTCACCACCCGGAACGTCGTAAATCCAGTAAACTCTTTTTATTTCAAAAGGTATCTGGCTACCCTCCTGAACGAATGACAGATTACCCCGGTAATCTTCAATTTTCGGAAAATTTATAATCCTGATAAGATTAGTTCTCAGCATACAAAAAATAAATTATGATTTGATGAAGAAAATTATTTTGAGTTAAAAACCTGCTTTATAGCAAATTAGCGAAAATTCCCTCCTTTTTTAATGAAATAATTCGCAAAATAATTTGAAAATAAAATATCACTTATTGGTTTTAGTCAATTAAAAAGTTATGTTTGTCAAATTAAATATAACATTCGTCAAATATAATTGATCCAATGAGAAGTATATTTATCCTGGTTTTTTTAGTATTCAGTTCCATAGCTTCTGCAGCTACTTATTATGTTGCAACAACCGGTTCTGACAGTAATCCTGGTACAATCAGCCAGCCTTTCGCGACATGGCAAAAAGGATTTTCAGTAGCAAAAGCAGGTGATATTGTATATATACGTGGCGGCAATTACTACCCTTCAGGTTTATCCTTCAACGGAAGTTATTCAGGTGCTTATGCATCTGGTAAGAGCGGGACTGCTGCAAACAGGATAACTATACAGAACTATCCGGGAGAGGTTCCTGTAATGGATTGCATAAAAATGACACAGGCATCATCCCACTTTGGTATTCGTCTAGGTAGCTGTAACTACTGGACATTAAAAGGACTTAAGGTTAAGAATGCTACTCAGCATGCCGTATCCGGAGGAGCGACAGGAATAGACCTTAGAAATTCTAATAATAACATAATTGAGAACTGTGAAGTTTCATATACTGGTGGACCCGGCATCACAGTTATATATGAGTCTGAAAACAATCTACTTAAGAATTGTGATTCGCATCATAATTATGATCAAAGAACAGGTGGCGAAAGTGCTGATGGCTATATTGTGGGTGAGATATCTTATAGAACAAATCCAAGGATTAATACCATGATAGGATGCCGGGCATGGGATAACTCCGATGATGGGTATGATCATTACCGGGCTGACGGACTTTTGATTTTTGAATCATGCTGGGCATGGAGAAATGGTTATCAACCCGGAACAGACCTGAAGGCAGTTACTGGAGATGGTAATGGATTCAAAATTGGTGAGGCAAACCGGGATGGGGCCCGCAGTGAAACACGCAGTATGAGGCATATGTATAACTGCCTTGCAATAAGAAATTATACACGTGGCATCTCTCAGGAAGCTTGTAATTATAATGTCAGAATTTTCAATACTCTTTCTTACGGTAATAAGCAGCAGGGTTTTAACTTCCCGCTGTTTAACCGTAAAGATACTTTAGTAAACTGTATCTCAGATAATAATGCGGGTGACACTTTTCAGTCCTTGCAATACAGAGTTAATAGTTTTTGGAACTCAGACACAAAAATAACAGATGCTGATTACATTAGTGTCGATGTTACTCAACTTAGCAGATCCAGAAAAGCTGATGGATCTCTGCCTGAAATTACGGCTTTTCATATAGCGTCAAACAGTGACGCCATAGATGCAGGGAAAAATGTAGGGATTCCTTTTGCCGGAATGGCTCCCGATGCAGGGGCCTTTGAAAATGGCACTGTAACTACAATTACCAGCCTTTCATATGTAAGCTCTGTAGTTGAAAATGTCAATCCTTCAGTTTTAAGTATTACTTATAACACTACCCTTGCTAATACTTTACCTTCTGCATCCAGGTTTACCGTCATAGTAAATTCAGTTGCCAGAACTGTAAACTCTGTTTCTATTTCAGGTACCAAAGTGTCACTTACTCTTTCCAGTCCCGTTGTGAATGGAAATACTGTAACTGTTGCATATACAATACCTACCACGAGCATGTTACAAAGCAGTGCAGGAAGCCAGGCTCCTACCATGTCAGCCAAAACAGTTACAAACAATGTTGGAACAACGTCAACCACAGCTTTGGTATATCTTAGTTCAGTTATTGAAAATGCAACACCTGCCAAAATTGACATTACCTATAGTCTGACCCTGTCCACTTCATTTAATGATCCCGGAAGATTTTCTGTCAAAGTCAATGCTGTTTCGAGAACTGTTACTTCTCTTTCACTTTCCGGCGCTAAAGCTGTACTTAGTCTGTCAAGTCCGATCAAAGCCGGTGATATAGTGATTGTATCATATGTCAAACCAAGCACAAACTTATTGCAAAGTACAACAGGACTCATTGCCCCCACTCTGTCTGCCAAACCTGTTACCAATAAAGTAGGAGTTATTGCTTCTTTATCTGGTCCTACATACCTGAGCGCTGTAGTACAAAATCCCAACCTGGTCCAGCTTACATACGACCTTGCCCTTTCTCCGGTTGTACCACCTTCTTCAAGCTTCAACATAACAGTAGATTCTGTCCATGTTGATGTGAATGCGGTGGAAATATCAGGATCACAGGTACTGCTTACCCTTGGAACTACTGTTGAATCAGGCGATTCGATAATCCTGGCGTACACTGTACCTTCTGAAAATCCAATACAGTGCATTGGTGCCGGAACTGCCGGGAATCTGGAAAACATTTTGGTTGCCAATGAATTAGCTACTGAAACTCCTGAAGTTGTTGAAGAAGTAAAGATTGCTATACCGGAATATGTAAGTGCTGTCATTGAGAATTTTGCTCCTGATATGGTTGAGGTGACTTATACTATTGATCTGGCCAGTACTATTCCTCAGGCTTCTGCCTTTGTAGCCAAAGTAAATGGCGTAATTAAACCGGTGAAAGAAATATTTATCAATGGAAACAAGATAACCTTAACATTACAGACTGAAGTAAAACACGGTGACGTAGTAACCATTGCATATATTACACCTGCTTACAATCCTTTGCAGGCAACTTCAGGAGCACAGGTTTTAACATTTCCTGATAAAACAGTTATAAACAACATCATTGGAAAGGAAGAAATAACCATTTACCCTAATCCTGCAACAGATTTCATTAACATCTCAAATCTGGAGCCTACAATGGAAAAAAGATTTATAAGGGTATTCGATTTCGGAGGAAAATTATGTCTCGAAAAAGAATTATCAGAGGAAACAAACAGGGTACCGGTAAATCTTAAATCGGGTATATACATTGTACAAATAGTTTTTGGTCCTATGATCAAGTATGCTCAGAAACTTGTTATCCGATAAGTGACATTATATTTTCATGAAAAATTGTCCATCACCATGGGCAATTTTTTTCATTTAGTGTTCATCAGGATTAACTCCAGTCTCCTGTTTTTTTTACGATCTGCTTCAGAATAATTGGAAGCTATCGGTCTCGCACCTCCATATCCTGCCGGGATTAACCTATTGCTGGCTATTCCTTTGTCAACCAGATAAGAAACAATGCTTCTTGAACGGTTAAGGGATAAAGAAAGATTTGATGAAGGTGAGCCTGTATTATCAGTATGCACCGCTATTCTAAGTGCAACTTCCGGATTATTTTTCATCAGAACAGCCAGTTGCTCAAGAGCCGGAAATTTTCCGGATCCCATCCTTGAATCACTTCCAGTGAAATATTCATCTGCCGAAGTTCCATAAGTTCTTACAATATTCCACAGTTCATTTTCAGCAGAATCTGATGGAATATAAGTTTTGATCAGAGCATCTTTGAACCCCAGGGCAATTGCATCTGCATAAGAAGGATTAACATCCATGAAATTAATTCCTTTATCAATTACATAGTTGAAAATGTTTTCTTCAGGAATGAATTTTTCTCTTATGGTATATTTTGGAATTATCTGCTCAAAAAATCTGGTATTCAAGTTGATCTGAGATTTTGATGACTGAATAACAACCTCGAAGATGGCCCCTTCCTGTATCTCTTCCGAAGATGAATAAACCGTATCAATTTTAAGATGATCATTCTCAGAAATGCTCAGAAATCCTTTGTCACTATCCGCATTATCTGCCTTATCCATAATAGTGGAGTCTGCAATTTGGTTTGTGACAAATATTTTCGTTGAGACACATTCCTGAGTAATTTTTCCTGAACCTGTATCCTTTAAACGCACACCTAGCCTGACAATGTATTCTCCATTCTCCGGGAATGAATGATTTACAACCTCTCCGGATGATTTTTCCCCATCTCCAAAATCCCAATAATATGAAAGTAATGTCTTACCAGGAAAATTTGAATTGCCTGCATCGAAACTAACAGATTTATTATTAATCACTACTTCATCAGAATTAATAATAGGCTGTTCGATATCTTTCAGGTCAAGTTCCAGTGATAACTTATTATATACGATCCTGCCTGATTTCTTATCTATTATATTCTGCTTCACAGAATATTTTCCTGATCCCTGAAAACAATGACTTACTACATAACCGGTTTCTTTTTTGCCATCACCAAAATCCCACTGGAATTGAAGATTCAAAGGATCGATATCAATGCTTATGTCGTCAGGGAAACTGAAACAATGTGAATTTCTTCTTTGCTCTCCGCAGTAGAAGAACTGTGGGATATTGGCAGTGAAACTGTAAATATCTATCGAGCCTCCCCGGTCTGTTGAAAAATATCCGTTGTTATTGCTTTCATCTGAAATTAGTCCGAAATCATTACTCCGGGAATTTACCGGAGATTCAAGTCTCACTGGTGTAATCCAGGCTGAATCAACAAATTTTGAAAAGAAGATGTCTTTTCCGCCCAGTCCTTCATGACCATCGGAGGAGAAGAAAATTTCGCCATTCTGATTGATAAAAGGATAAGCTTCATTTCCCCTGGTGTTTATTACAGGTCCGAGATTCTCCGGATTACCCCAGTAACCGTTGTTCCAACGGCACATGAATATATCTGACCCTCCAAAACCATCAGGTCGGTCTGATGCAAAAAACAGCTGCCTGCCATCAGGAGAAAGATATGGTGTTGTAATATTATATGAATCGCTATTGAACCGCAATTCATTAATATCTGTCCACTTATCTCCATCAAGCACCGCATAAAAGAGTCCCAGCTTATTTCTGTTACCTGATACTTCTTTAAGTCCTCCATCAACAACAAGGTTACGGGAGTAATAAATTGTATCCCCTCCCGGGCTGAATGTGACCGGTCCGTCATTGAAACGTGATGTCAGAGAACTGGAAAAAAGCCTGACATTACTGTTAGTCCATCGTGTTGTATCGATATAATTTATTTTGAAAAGACCTTTATTCTGCGATGTCGAATAGCCAAAAAGCATTTGGGAATTCTGATCTGAACAAAAAACCAGTCCTCCGTTGTAATATACAGGTGAAAATTCGAAATATCTGTCTGAACTGAAATTTGTTTTTTTTACAGAGTACACATCTTTCTGTGCTAATTTCTGTGCTAAAACTAATGATCCGTGCAAAATATAAATCAGGAAAAGGAATACAAAATGTTTTTTCATTCTATAATCAGAATATCAGAGGATTAACAACCGTTACCCTGTAACGAAATTCATATCGCAGCATAACTTCATGGGAACCGTTACTATAAGTGCGGATCTTGCTGAAATCAAAATAGTAGGAATATGCTATTTTCAGCTGGCTGTTCACAGCAAACTGGAATAATCCTGCAACTGAATTATTACTCCGGTATGAGACACCTGCCCACATTCTGTCAATGTAGCTGAAATGTGCATTAATATCATACAGCATTTTTTCACCAGGAGAAAAGGAGATCATTGCTGAAGGAAAAAATTTGGTTTTCGGATTAATTTCAAATAAATATCCTGTATTGAATAAATAATAGTACTGGCCCGGATTTACATTAAGAGAGTATTTATTCTTATCAAAATCGAATTTATAACCAAGAAGCCGGGGAATGGATAATCCTGCAAAATAATCTTTGTAAGTAAAATACATTCCAAAACTAAAATCAGGAACTACAAAAACTCTTGAGTCAATAAGATAATATTCATCACCCGGATCAAGCACAATAAGATCTGACCATGCCGTATTTGTAGTTATGATTCCTGCACCAAGTCCGAGAGCAAGATTCCCTTCTCCGGTTTTAATATTATATGCATAATTCGTTTTTATAGAAGTTTCTTTAGTCACTCCTATCTTATCATTAACCAGAGTCATCCCAAGTCCGAGTTTTCCATTAAACACCGGAGCATCAGCTGTTAAGGTAAAAGTTTCAGGTGCGCCGGTTATTCCCACCCACTGTCGCCGGTAGAAAGCTGCAAAATTCATGGCTCCCCTGCCTCCCGCGTATGCAGGATTTATCGTAAAGGGATTAAGAATATATTGATCTGATACCGGTGGTTTCTGCCCTGAAAGGCTCAACGGGATCAACAATAGTAATAATAACCTGAATAATCTGTTTGACATAGCTTGTCCGAATGAGTTCTGATAATGATTTATTTCCGTATTACAATATATCCCGTGCGGGAGTTACGATCGGTTCTGATGACAAAGAAATATGTGTCGTCAGGGAGTGGATTTCCATTATAGTCTACACCATTCCACTGATTATCATAATTTTTGTTTTCGAATACCCTTGTGCCTCTTCTATCGAAAATTGTCAATTCGGTTTTTTTCTGTAATTCGATACCCTTGATAATCAGAAAATCGTTATTTCCATCATTGTTGGGGGTTATAAGCGTTGGCACAGTAAGGTCGAGAACAGTGACCATGACAGTATCAAATGCAGGAGGACAAGCATCATTATCAACCACCCAAAGGAATATATTCTTTCCTATGGCAAGTTTATTGACAGAAGTACTCGGATCATTTATATCTGTAAAGTACCCTGAACCTGTGAAAATTGTCCATGTTCCCGTTTCTCCGGATTCCGGAGTATTTGCATCCAGGGATGTTTCAAACTGATATTCCAGCACCTGGCTTGCTCCCGCATTTGCAGAAGGCGCATCCAGTATAGTTACATGAACCTCTTTAACATCAGAGCATAATGATGAGGTGGTACCTTTTATATAGTATGTACCGGTCTGAGCTGCTGCAGGGGTAATATAAGGTAATGTTGCCTGAGGATCGGTCCAGTAAGAAAAGGTCAGTCCGGCAGTAGAACCTGCAGTTATCGCAGGAGATGTGAGATCAATCTTTGCAGGGGCACATAAAGCGGCTGGCTGTTTTATCACCACAGTCGGTAACGAAGGATTTTGAAGTATATTGACATTGGCTGAAGGCACTGACTGACAGCCTGCTGAGTTAGTCACACTAAAAGTATATGTACCCACAAGAAGACCGGGAACAACAACGCTTGTACCTGTACCGGTCATATTAACATTGCCCGGAGATCTGGTAAGTGTCCATATGCCGGAAGGGGGTAATCCGCTCAATGTTACGCTTCCTGAGGTAATTATGCATGTTGGCTGCGTTACTGCCCCAACAATCGGAGCAGCAGGAGTAACAGGCTGAGCAGCTATAACAATATTTGCTGAAAGAGCTGAGACACAGCCCTGAGAGCTGGTAACAGTAAAATTATAGGTTCCAGGGGCCAATACTGAAATTGTTGAACTGATACCTGTTCCGGATGTTTCTACAGTACCCGGATAGCGTGTAAATGTCCAGGTTCCGGTTTCAGGCAAGCCATTAAGAACTACTGACCCGGTTGATACATTGCACGTTGGCTGCGTGATAATTCCTGAAACGGGAGCTGCAGGGATTGCAGGTTGTTCTTGTATTACAACATTTGCAGATACTGCTGAAGAACATCCTGCAGCATTGGTTACTGTAAATGTATAAGTTCCGCCAGGAAGTCCGGTGACTGTCCTTGCAGACCCTGTTCCTGTTACCACTACTCCACCAGGATTCCTTAAAAGTGACCATGTACCTGCCGCAGGTAATCCCGATAGAACCACACTTCCCGTTGATATGGTGCATGTGGGATGTATTATATTTCCGACAATCGGGCCCGGCAATAATGGAGGCGGTGGATTAATAACAACAGGAGTCTGTGCAACCGATGCACAACCTGAAGAATTTGCAATGCCAAATGTATATGTTCCAGGATTTAAACCGGTTATGGTTGTGCTGGTTCCTGTACCGGTTGAAGTTATTGCACCCGGATTTCTTGTCAATGTCCAGGTGCCTGTTGAAGGCAATCCGTTCAGAATAACACTTCCTGTTGCCACTAAACATGTCGGATGAGTAATAGTTCCTCCAACTGGTGCTGAAGGAATTGTATTTAATGTCAATACATATGTCACTGAAGCAGGCTCACAACCCGGAACCACGTTTGAAGTTAAGCTTATTATTACTGTTTCACCTGCATCACCGGCTGTCGGAGTATAGGTGAATGAAAATGGCGATGCTGAAACTGTTGATGGACTCACTATGCCACCACCGTTATGGGTGATGGTTACGTTTGTAGTACTTCCGCCAAATGTATTCCCGCTGACTGTTACGGAAGTTGCTGTACCACATGTAGAACCACGAGGACTGCTTAGAGTGATTGTTGGCACATTCAGACAAGTGCAGGAGACTGTAAATACGCCACCTGCTGCGGAACATCCTTCAGCATTCCTCACCAATACTGTATAATCCCCATTTGCAACTCCTGCAAAAGAATTGGAGGTCTGGAAGGCTCCCCCGTTGAGCTGATATTCGAGGCCTGTTCCAACAGGACTGGTTACAGTAATCAAAGCATTGCCAAAACCCAATGAACAATCGACTGACTCAACCGGGACTGCAGGTGTTGGGGGTTTTTCGTGAATAACAATATTAGCAGTAGCTGGAGAGACACATCCCGCGGCATTGACCACTGTAAAATTGTAAGTTCCCGGAATCAGTCCGGATATAACCGTGCTGGTACCGGATCCGGATACCGGTCCCGGATTTATGGTCCAGTTTCCTGAAGGAAGTCCGGTGAGTGCCACGCTTCCTGTTTCCAAATCACAGTCAGGATGAGTTATTTCCCCCACAACCGGAGCAATCGGAGTAGAAGGCTGCGGATTAATTACCACATTTGCTGAAAAGAGTGAAGTACATCCTTCGGAATTGGTTACAGCAAAATTATATGTGCCGGCTAAAAGTCCTGACACAGTGGTACTTGTACCTGATCCTGTAGATGTTACTTCACCGGGATTACGGATAAGTGTCCATGTTCCGGATGGCAATCCGTTCAATACCACGCTTCCGGTTGATATCGTACATGTTGGCTGAGTAATTGTTCCAATGGAAGGTCCGGGAGGCACATCGCAGATGACTGTGATCTGATAATCTTCAACTTCGCCGGAATTTGCAGGCCCTGTTGATGTTAAGCCTCTTGGCCCGAACCTGAATCGTGCAAAGGTTGGTCCTGATATTAGAGCATTTGCAGGAACTATGATTGAAAAATCATTCGTCTCCTCATTAAAAAGAATTCTTTCTCCGTTGTCACTAAAATCGCCATCTATGTTCCAGTCTATCCAGGCATGTATGTAGCCAGAGCCGACAAAGTTCACACTTATAGTAGCAGATTTTCCACGCACAAATACGGGTAAGATTACCCCATCTTCATCATCCGCACCAGCTGTGTCATCACCATCTGCATTTCCCGAAGCCTGATATTCATCTTCTCCGTCAATTGCTGCACCCATATGCCTCGAAAAATCTATCACATGGAAGGCACTGCCATAGCTTAGCGGAGCATCTCCATAATCTCTGATTTCAGTCCACGTAAACAGATTAGCATTGTCATCCGTTCCCGAATTGCTTCCTGCCTGATAGGCTGCAGGAGCCAGATTTACATTAAACCCATTTCTTTCATCATCTGAAGCAGAATTTTGTGTTACCCTGTAAGTTATGGATATAGTACTGGCAGAAATTCCGGGTATGGGTTCGGTTTGTGTTCCCGTGAAAGTATTTTCTCCGGCATTATATGACCATGAAAAAAGGTTCGAAAAAGCTCCGCTGATTGCTGCTACAGGGTTATCATTGTCAGGAACCCCGTATGATAAAGTAATTGTCAGGGTAACATGTTGGTCAGGATATACATTCAAAGCATCTCCACCGTTATTGCCGATTTCAAAGCTTAAGATGCCTGTACCACCAACTTCTACAGGTCTCAGGGGAGAAGGATTTATCAAGGGTGATCCGACAAAAGGATTATAGTCACCATCTGGATCCTGTCCGGATATTGGGAGCACAA